>JBJTNZ010000001.1:0-5978 GCA_046074345.1 Micrococcales bacterium
TTCAGATGCGAGTGACCGTGAGTCGGTGCCCTTCTTGATGTAGGGGCCGAACTTGCCGTTTTGCACTGTGATGTCGATGCCGGTTTCAGGATCTTGACCAACTACCCGAGGTAGCGAAAGTAACTTCACTGCATCTTCGTAAGTGAAGGTTTCTGGAGACATCGATTTGAATAGCGAAGCGGTCTTTTGCTTTTCTGCATTTGGATCGTCGAGTAGCACATATGGTCCGTAGCGTCCGTCTTTGAACAAAATATCAAATCCGGTGGCTGGGTCTTGACCCATCACGCGGTCGCTAATGATTGGTGCATCAATGAGTTCCTGCGCTTTTGCAACGGTTAATTCATCGGGCGCTAATCCTTCAGGGATGTTAACAATGCGACGACCGTTTTCATCCGCACCCTCGCTACCTGGTTCGACCATGGTTTCGATGTAAGGTCCGTACTTACCAGTACGCAGAGTGATGTTCTCAGCGATGTGGATCGAGTTGACCGCACGAGGATCACTGTCGCCAACATTTTGCACAGTGTCGTGCAAACCTTCGATGTCATCTCCACCAAAGTAGAAGCGATGCAACCAAGTGCTGCGATCAACTTCACCGGCAGCAATTAGGTCGAGGTCTTCTTCCATTTGCGCGGTGAATGCGTAATTCACCAAACGCTCAAAATTATTTTCCAAGAATCGAGTGATTGTGAATGCAATCCACTCCGGCACGAGTGCCTGACCACGCTTAGTCACGTATCCCTTACCGATGATGGTCGACATGATCGATGCGTAGGTCGAAGGACGACCGATGCCGTCTTCTTCTAGCGCCTTAACCAGCGATGCCTCGGTGTAACGAGGAGGAGGTGAAGTCTGGTGATCCTTTGCGTTGACCTCAACCGCGGCCAACTTTTGACCCACGGCTAGATTCGGAAGCTTGAGCTCGCGCTCTTCGTTTTCTTCCTCTTCGTTACGAGTTTCGTCGTGCCCTTCTTCGTAAGCGGCTAGGAATCCGCGGAAGGTGACCACGGTGCCAGAAGCGGTGAACTCCGCGTTCTTGTGGCCAGTAAGACCGGCCACGTGGATGCGGGCTGTGGTGGTCGAAACCTTTGCATCCTGCATCTGCGAGGCGATGGTTCGCTTCCAGATGAGGTCATATAGCTCCCAGGTGCGGCCAAGCAGAATGCCCTTGAGTTCCGCCGGGGTCTTGAAGGTTTCACCAGAAGGGCGAATTGCTTCGTGCGCCTCCTGCGCGTTCTTCGACTTGCCTGTGTAAATACGTGGTGCATCGGCAACAAGTTCTTTGCCAAACATTTCAGCAGCCTGCGCACGAGCGGCATTAATTGCCTGAGTTGAAAGCGTAGGCGAATCGGTACGCATGTAAGTGATGTATCCGTCTTGATACAACGACTGTGCGGTGTCCATCGTTTGCTTTGCAGACATACGCAACTTACGCGATGCTTCCTGCTGCAGAGTAGAAGTTGTGAACGGAGCTGCCGGGCGACGTGTCGATGGCTTCGCTTCGACCGACGCGACTTCAATGTCGATGCCGGATGACTTCATGCCGCTGGCAATATCTTCAGCCTCAGCCGAAGTTAATACTCGAACGTCTGCTTTGAGTTCACCTGAATCGTTGAAGCTTTCACCGGTTGCAATTCGCTTGCCGTCGATTGAGAGAAGCTTCGCTTCAAAGTTTGGTTCGCCCGAAACCTTTGAATCCAAAATCGCTTTTACGTCATAGTAACTTGCCGAAACGAATGCCATACGCTCGCGCTCGCGCTCGACCACCAAACGCATTGCCGGTGACTGCACGCGTCCTGCGCTGAGTCCGCGGTTAATCTTGCGCCAAAGCACTGGGGAAACCTCGTAACCGTAAAGACGGTCAACAACTCGGCGAGTTTCCTGAGCCTGCACTAGGTTTTCGTCGATGTCACGAGTCTGGCTAACCGCAGCCTGAATCGCTTCTTTGGTGATCTCATGGAAGACCATTCGCTTGACTGGAACCTTTGGCTTGAGCACCTGCAGTAGGTGCCAGGCGATTGCTTCTCCCTCGCGGTCTTCATCGGTGGCGAGCAGGAGCTCGTCAGCATTCTTGAGGGCCGCCTTGAGGTCGGCTACAGTCTTGCTTTTACCTGCCGAGATGGCATACATCGGCTCGAAGTCATTTTCGATGTCGATCGAGAACTTACCGACCGAGGTCTTCTTGAGCTCCTTCGGGACATCCTTGGTGTCTATTAGGTCGCGGATGTGGCCAACCGAGGCCAAAACTTCGTACTCTCCACCGAGGTACTTAGAAATGGTCTTCGCCTTGGCCGGCGACTCCACGATTACTAGTTTTGATGCCACTAAGTTGACTCCCTTATTCAGTTGCCTCCCGGTGGAGGGCCGGCTCGGGCACTTGCCTCGAGTCGAATCCCAAACCGCTCAGATTGCAGCCGTAAAAAACATTCGAAGTCGACAATACGACAAAAAGCGATTTTGACCATATACATATGTGCAAATTGGTCAGCCACCTCACAGGGATACCCTGTGGCCAAACCCCTGACCGAATCGGCCGCGGCTAGGGCGATTTGCTCGGCCTGAGCCTGCAGCTTTTCCTGCCCAACGAGCCTATAGACCGCTAGATTACTAGCGAGGAGCAAAGTTATTGCTCCGAGAACCACGCCTAGCCCCAGTATCGTCCCAGAACCTATTTCGCCCCAAAATCGACCCGAAAAATTTTTTCTCATAAACCCAACCTACGAGCACATTCCAGGTCTGAAATCGGCAGCTCCCACCCCAGCAGTCTGTAGCTAGCCGAGACCTCGGCGCAGATCAAATCCTCGGTATTTTTGAAAACCAAGTGGTTTCCACCGAGCAAAGGGAGCACTTTTTCCTGTGGTTCTCCCCTAGCTATCGCTCGGCTGATGGTGGCCGCCACCGAAACCAACTTCATGCGCTCCAACTGCAGGGCAAGCGCATTCAGCGTGATGCCAAGCACCATAATCACGACCGGGAGCACCATGACAAACTCTGCGGTAACCGCCCCGCGGTCAGACCTAATTAGTCGGAGTAGCAGCGTCACTCGGCGAAGCAAAAGTAAGTGCATTCTTAACCAGGTCAAACAGAATCTGCCTGACTTCATCGCTTCGCATAATCACCACCAGTAAACCCGCGAAGCCAACCGCAGCCATTGTGGCAATTGCATATTCGGCAGTAGCCGCTCCGGTCTCATCTTGTATTTTTTGTTTCATTTATACTCCGTTTTGATCAACTAGAAATGACATCGCCAATGGCACAACTGCGATTAGCGCAAAAGCCGGAAGCACACTCGCACCTAAAGGAATCATCAGTCGGACAGAAAGTTTTTCCAGGGCCAGTGATTTCTGGTAATACACTTCTCCACGAATTGAGTCCGCTTTCTCGAGAACCAGTTTTGAAAGTGCGGCACCGGTGCTTTTTGAAAGATTGACGATCTCTTGTAATTCGAGTTCCAATTCATTTCTTTTTTCTGCATTCTTCAATGCAATCTCGATTGACTTTTCAATTGGTAGTCCGGCAGATAACGCCATTGCAATGCCGTCCAAATAAATCGCATCATCTGCAGGCACAACTCGAGCAGACCGAAGCATGCGCGCGCTCCAATAACTACCGATCGCAAGCAAAACTCCACCAATCAAAACGGAAGCCAACGCCAGCGGAGCTTTTAGCAATACCTCCAGTGAACCCATCCCCGTGAACTGCCCGATAACCAGAGCAGCGATTGGCAGCCAAAGCACCAGGCGCACTGTCGCCCTTGGCGATGCGTTGGCCAGCTCTACTCGACGAAGCTGGGCCTGATTCTCCTCAATCACCTGACGCACGCGCTCAATTGCTTGCGTGGGCTGCCCACCACTTTGCAGGACAATTCCGCGCAGGTATTGGTAACTAGCGGCCGCACCGGTACTGAGGTCGGCTACCTTGGCAGCACGTTCTGCCTGATGAAAGCTAAGGCCGGCACGTAGCAAGGCAATCAATTGCCCGAGAATTCTTGAATCGTTCACGAGGTGAGCTTCCGTATCGTCACTCTGCGTTTTGCATCGATGCAATCGACGTGAATCAGCCAGTTGAGTGAGCTGCGCACTAGCGCGTTCAATGCGGCTTCGCCCAAACCTGCGGTATGGGCAATCGCAAGCATGCGTTTGGAAACTTCACCAATCGAATTTGAGTGAATCGTGGCTCCGCTGGCGTGTCCGGTGTTTATTGCCTGCAGCAAAGTTATTAGCTCGACTCCGCGAATTTCGCCAACCACTATTCGATCGGGTCGCATCCGTAGTGACTCGGTGAGCAGACTTTGTAAATTGATTTCCCCTCGCCCCTCAACATTCGCACTTCGCGCTTGCAGTGAAACAAAAGTGGGCACTTGCAGATTTAGTTCTGCGACATCTTCGATGGCGAGAATTCGTTCGTCTGGCACAAGCATCAACATCGCGCGCAGCAATGTGGTTTTGCCACTGCCGGATGCCCCACTGATCAAGAAGCTTTCACGTGCCGCAATGATTTGCTGCAAGATTCGCAGGTTCTCGGCGGTAAGCATGCCGAGTTGTGCAAGTTGCATCAGAGCAAATGGGCGTTCGCCATGCACCCGAAGTGATAAATGAGTATTTGGATTTATCGCCGAGCCAAGCAGTGCGTGTACACGCACTCGTCCCAGCAATGTGACGTTGCCAAACGGATGGGCCTGATCAAGCTGCCTACCGCCCTCGGCTATCAGTTCTCTGGCGGCATCACCGAGAGCGAGCTCAGAACTAAATGGGTTGGCTACCGTGATCCACTTTCCGGCGCGCAGCACCTGAGTGTGTTCATGGCCGTTGCAGACCAGATCGGTAACTCCTGGGTCGGCCAGCAGGGCACCTAGTGAGCGGAGACTTGGCAACGTGAACATGGCACAAGATTCGCCCATTCCGAGAGCGTGCAACCGAGATGGCTCAAATCTGTGGATTAAAAGAGGAAGCCGGTTCTTGGGGGAAGAACCGGCTTCAGGCGATACCAGATTGGGGGAATCGGTATCGCGGGTTGATTTACATCAACGCATAAATAATAACTGCGGGAAGCCGTATAAATTCCCAAAAACCACGACAAAATATGGTTTTTTGTGGAAATTAACAGGCTTAAAAGTGTGGCAGTATGGCGAATGAGCCCCGAAAAGGCCCCGACCCTGGAGGACAAAGATGTCTGAAAGCCACGAACTGGATAACCTGCTCCACGAGGAGCGCCACTTCGCGCCGAGCGCGGCATTTGCCGCTAACGCCATTGCCAAAGCCGACCTCTATGAGGAGGCGAAAAAAGATCGACTAGGTTTCTGGGCCAAGCAAGCAAATCAGCTGCACTGGCACAAACCATTCACCCAAGTCCTCGACTGGTCAGAAGCACCTGTGGCCAAATGGTTCCACGATGGCGAACTCAATGTTTCCTATAACTGCCTCGACCGTCACGTCGAAGCAGGCAACGGTGATCGCACCGCAATATTCTTCGAAGGTGAACCTGGTGACACTCGCGAGTGGACCTATGCGCAACTTACTCGCGAAGTAAAAAAGGCAGCCAACGCGCTGACCGCACTCGGAATTCAAAAAGGCGATCGCGTCGCAATTTATCTTCCGATGATTGCTGAAGCGGTAATTGCAATGCAAGCTGTTGCACGCATTGGAGCAATTCACTCAGTCATCTTTGGTGGATTTAGTGCAGACTCACTCGCATCGCGAATCGAAGACGCACAAGCAAAACTTGTCATCACCGCTGATGGTGGATTCCGAAAAGGAAAAGCATCTGCACTTAAACCAGCAGTGGATGATGCACTTGCCACCGGTAAATGTGGTTCGGTGCAGAACGTTCTTGTTGTTCGCCGCACCAACCAAGACGTCAACTGGGTTGAGGGTCGCGACATCGAATGGAACCAAGCCGTAGGTGAAGCGAGCGATGAGCACGTTGCACAGGCATTCCCTGCCGAGACACCGCTGTTTATTCTCTACACTTCTGGCACC
>JBJTNZ010000002.1:0-2351 GCA_046074345.1 Micrococcales bacterium
AAGTTCTCGTGCTGAGGGCTGGATCAAATGTTGGCAAGATGTCAAAGATGCGTTTGATTTCTACCATTGCCTGCGCGACTACCGGACGAAGCTCAAGAGCACGTTCGGTTGGTTCAAATATTTTTCCGTTGCGCACAAGCAATGGATCATCAAACTGAGTGCGAAGACGCGCAAGCGCGCCAGATACCGCTGGCTGTGACATTCCGATTGCATCACCCGCGCGGGTGAGATTCATTTCGTTAAGAATTGCGTCAAGTACGACAATCAGATTTACGTCGATTTTTCGTAAATCAGTCATGCATTAACTATAGAGTCGGCATTTCGCCGATCCACACCGCACGAACGTTCATGAACTCGTGCAGACCTTCGATCGACAATTCACGGCCGTAACCACTCAACTTCACTCCCCCGAATGGAAGTCGTGGGTCAGAGGCAACAACGCCGTTCACAAAAAGCGCTCCAGAGGCGATACCGGAACCGAGCTTCACACCGATACTTGGGTCCTTGGTCCAGATACTGGCAGCCAAGCCGTACTGGGTGGTGTTTGCCAACTTGATGGCCTGCTCCGAGCTGTTGGCCCCGACCAGTGCGAGTACCGGGCCAAAAGTCTCCTGGTTGAAGACCGGCATGTCTGGGGTGACGTCGGCAAGGATGGTCGGCGCGTAGAAGTTACCTGGGCCTTCGATGCGGTGTCCACCGGTGACTAGGCGGGCGCCCATGGCGATGCTGTCCTGCACCTGCTTGTCGATGTCGTCGACGAATGCCTTCTTGGCTAACGGGCCAAGCTGGGTGTTGGCATCCAGTGGGTCGCCGAGCTTGAGTCCCTCTACCAGAGTCTTGATGCGACCCTCGAAGTCGTCAATCAGGTTGTCAGCCACGATAAAGCGCTTGGCGCAGAGACAGCTCTGGCCGGTGTTGATGAATCGTGCCTTTACCGCGAATGGTGCAATCGCTGCGCTGTCTGCGTCTTCGAGAATTACGAATGGGTCTGATCCACCGAGCTCGAGCACTGTCTTCTTTAGCGCGCGACCAGCAGCTTCGGCCACCGAAGCTCCAGCCTTTTCTGAACCGGTCAAAGTAACTGCAGCAATTCGATCGTCTTCGACAATCTTGCTAACCATCGAGTGATCTGCGACCACTAGTGAAGTGAAAATATGTTTTGGGAAACCAGCCTTTTCAATTGCATGCTGAATTGCAATGGCAGATCCGGTCACGTTTGAAGCGTGCTTCAAAATTCCACCGTTACCAGCTGCAAGAGTCGGTGCAGCAAAACGAATTACTTGCCAGTAAGGGAAGTTCCATGGCATGACCGCGAAGACAATACCGAGTGGCTCGTATGAAACATACGACTTAACCGCTTCGGTCTTCACTGGCTTTGGAGTTAGGAATTCGACTAGGTTGTCTGCGTAGTAATCGCAAGCGAGTGCGCACTTCAAAACTTCGCCACGTGCCTCGGTGATTGGCTTACCCATTTCACGTGAAATCAAAGTTGCGTGGTGTTCAACTTCATCTCGCAAGATTTGACCTAACTTGCGCAGTTTGTCTGCCCGCTCTTCGAGCGGTGAATTACGCCACGCTGCCTGTGCATCAACCGCAGCAGTCATCAATGATGAAACTTCATCCCAGTCCATCGCATCGAAAGATTCGATGACCTCATCGGTAGCAGGGTTTACGGTAACTACTTGCTTGCTCAAAGTTGATCCTCTGAATAGGTGCGAACTGCTTTTGGAATCTGGTGATTTGGAGAATCCGAAGCAACGATTGTGTTTTTGATGCTACCAAGTCCCTGAATTTCCATCTCGACCACGTCGCCAACCTTTAGGGGTGCCGGGGTTGGGCCGCCGTTGCGGCTCCACTGCTCGGCAAGCGAACCGCCGTTTGAAGCGGTGCCCGAACCAAGGATGTCGCCAGGGCCAACCACTGAAGCGCGTGATGCGTGCACCAATAGTTGCTCAAAGCTCCACGACATCATGCTCGAGTTGTCTTGCCCGTAGAGCTCGCCATTCACGGTGACCTTCATGTCTAGTGAGAGGCGTCCGTCGACATACTGCTCAGGCTTGAATTCATCCACTGTCGCAATCCATGGGCCGAGTGTGTTGGCAAAGTCTTTACCCTTTGATGGGCCAAGGCCGACTGCCATTTCGCGCTTCTGTACATCGCGTGCAGACCAGTCATTCCAAATTGTGTAACCAGCGATGTAATCGCGAGCCTCGGCTTCAGAAACATCCTTAGCCTTCTTCAAAATCACAGCGGCAATTTCTAGTTCATAGTCGAGGCGCTCACAGTTTGGAGGCATTGGAATGTCTGCATTTGGTGCGGTGATTGTCCAAGGGTTTTGAAAAACAAAAACC
>JBJTNZ010000003.1:0-3915 GCA_046074345.1 Micrococcales bacterium
GCTCGGAGGTTAGAACCTCCGCCAGAAATGAGCACTACGACCGACAACACCGGTCTAGTTTACTTCTTGCGAGAAAGGCTCAGCAGCGGGTGGTCTGCGGCGTTCGGGCGAGCGCTGTAGAAAGACGCGAGCACTGAGACCGCACCGACCTCGACGAAACTGATGGCAAAAACCCAAAGCGGATTGACTCCGTTGACGGCCAATCGACCTGGTCCGAAGCCACCGGATGCCAGCCAAGCCAGGATGGCCAACTCGGCAGCTGCGACGAATGCGATCGACAATCCGAGAGCTAGCGCTGAGGCAAGTGGAGTGGCGAATTCGAAACGCACATCTTCAGCGTGATCGCGAATCGCGAGCGTCGCGAAGAATGCCAGCAGTAATGGCACGACGATTGCAATCATTCCGAAACCCAACTGCCCCTGCGGCAGAATCGACAAAATCGGAATCGTCGGTAGTGGCCCGGCCGCACTACCCAATGGCGAAATCAGCGAACCGGCACCGATCGAAAAACCAACGCCGGTGAGCCAGGCAGCTCCGTAAATTACGAAGTTAGGCAGCAGCGCAATTTGTCCTACGGTCAAGGCAAACCCACCCAACCAAGTTGCGTGCACACTCTCATAGAAAGTGATGATGTTGATCCAATTCGAAGCGAGCATCACCGCAACCAAAGCTGCCGAGATAACTAACATTCCGAGCGTGATTCCGGTGCCTGCGCGAAGAGCCGGAGACCAAACCACGCGAATTACCCAAGGCAATTTCTGAAATTGATTGCTGAAAAAACTTTTGAACGCTTTGCGCTCTGGTGCTTGAGCATTCTTCGCAGCTCCGTAAACCGCGCGTGGCTCCCCCGCTACGCAACCGGCTGTCATGAAGAATGCAAAAAATAGAATCGGACAAACTACGCCGAGGATTGCATTTGGAGAAGCCGATTCGAATTGCGCTGCGCGAGTAATCAAAAATGCAAGGATGCCGTAAGCCGCGAGCGCGGAAACCCAGGCCGGCCAGATTTCCGGAGCGCCAGAAAATCGTCTACCGATTCGGTAGGCGAGCCAGCCGAGCACGATGCTGTAGGCGAGCGGAATCAGCGTGATTGCAAAAGCAGGCACGTCCAGAGTTAGGAACTTGCCGGCAGCCACATCGATTGGTGTGCCCTGCGACAGAAGCCAGAGGTCGGCTGCCGTTCTAAAGGCAACCAGCCATCCGGTCTGTGCGTCTTGCTCAAAAATCCAGAGAATCGACAGTGGCACGGCCAAAGAGCCCACCCCAATAACCACTGCACTCAGAGCCTGAATGGCCCCGATTGCAAAGGTCAGCCTGCGATTCACCCCCGGAATCCTTTAGAGGCTCTTGATAACCTCACGCATAAGCGCGGCGGTCTCGCTTGGGGTCTTACCGACCTTCACTCCAGCAGCTTCGAAGGCTTCCTTCTTTGCCTGGGCGGTACCGGCCGAACCAGAAACGATTGCACCAGCGTGACCCATGGTCTTACCCTCAGGTGCGGTGAATCCGGCAACATAAGCAACCACTGGCTTGGTGACGTTTGCCTTGATGTAAGCAGCGGCCTTCTCTTCAGAGTCGCCACCAATCTCACCAATCAAAACGATTGCCTTGGTCTCAGGGTCTGCCTGGAATGCTGCGAGTGCATCGATGTGAGTGGTTCCGATTACTGGGTCTCCACCGATACCGATTGCGGTTGACATCCCGATGTCGCGAAGTTCGAACATCATTTGGTAAGTCAAGGTACCTGACTTAGAAACCAAACCGATTGGTCCAGCTCCGGTGATGTCGCTCGGAGTAATTCCAGCGTTTGACTTACCCGGGCTGATGATGCCTGGACAGTTTGGACCGATCAAACGAGTCTTCTGTCCCTTAGCTACGTTGTATGCCCAAGCACTTGCGCTGTCATGCACTGGGATACCTTCGGTGATTGCCACGGCTAGTGGAATCTCTGCATCGATTGCTTCAACGATTGCAGCCTTGGCAAAGGCAGGTGGCACGAAGATCACACTGACGTTTGCGCCGGTTGCACTCATTGCCTCAGCAACGGTTCCGAAAACTGGAAGTGACTTGCCAGCAACCTCAACGGTCTCGCCAGCCTTGCGTGGGTTTACTCCACCAACGATGTTTGAACCACCCTTGAGCATGCGCTCGGTGTGCTTCATACCTTCGCTACCGGTCATACCCTGGACGATGATTTTTGAATTTTCGTTTAGAAAAATAGCCATTTGATAATTCCCTTTAGCGGTTCGCCAACTCGGCTGCCTTGTCGGCAGCTTCGTCCATGGTCTCGACAACGGTGACAAGCGGGTGAGCGTAGTCGGCAAGAATGCGACGACCCTCGTTGACGTTGTTGCCATCAAGACGAACAACTAGTGGCTTGGTAGCCGCGCCACCAAGGGTGTTGAGGGCACCGACGATACCGTTGGCTACTGCGTCGCAGGCGGTGATACCACCAAAGACGTTTACGAAAACGCTCTTAACCTGTGGGTCGCCAAGGATTACGTCTAGACCGGCGGCCATAACCTCAGCCGAAGCTCCACCACCGATGTCTAGGAAGTTTGCCGGGCGCACCTTGCCGTGCTTCTCTCCCGCGTAAGCAACTACGTCGAGAGTAGACATCACTAGGCCCGCACCGTTTCCGATTATTCCAACTTCGCCGTCGAGCTTCACGTAGTTGAGGTCCATGGCCTTAGCCTTTGCCTCTAGTGGATCAAGGTCATCGCGCTCTAGGTCTTCACGCTTGTGACGGAACTCTGCGTTGTCGTCTAGCGATACCTTTCCATCGAGGGCAAGGATCTTGCCGTCGGTGGTGAGCACTAGTGGGTTTACCTCGACTAGCGTTGCGTCTTCTTCAACGAACACCGTGTAAAGAGTTACGAATACATCGGCAACCTTGTCAGCAAGGTCTTCACCGAAACCACCCTGGCGAGCGATGTCTAGTGCGACTGCTTTGTCAATACCCTTCGATGCATCAACCGGCACCTTGGCAAGCGCCTCTGGACGCTCCTCTGCCAGCTGCTCGATTTCCATTCCACCCTCGACGCTGCAAAGCGACAAGAAGGTACGGTTTGATCGGTCTAGCAAAACACTGAAGTAGAACTCTTTGTCGATCGATGCACCCTGGGCAATCATCACGCGCTTTACGACGTGGCCCTTGATGTCGAGACCCAAAATCTTTTCTGCTGCTTCTTTAGCCTCCGCTGGAGACTTAGCAACTTTCACACCGCCTGCTTTGCCTCGGCCACCGGTCTTAACCTGTGCCTTGACTACAACAACTCCACCAATCTTGGCGGCTGCTGCTTCTGCTTCTTCTGGGGTGTCTGCGGTGAGTCCCTGTAGTACTGGCACTCCGTGGCGCTCGAACATATCGCGCGCTTGATACTCAAATAAATCCACTTGATTGATTTCCGTTCGAATTGACGTAACCTGCCAATTCTAGACCGCTTTTAAAGCTTGGTAATCGGAGCCACTTTGACCAAAAGGCGCTTCTTGGAGCCATTGTCGAAGCGTATTTCCGCAGTCTGGCGCGGTGGTTCGCCGGCAACCTCGAGCACCTTGCCGCGACCAAAGTCGGCGTGCTCGATGAGATCGCCTGGGGCTAGCGCTAGGTCGCCGTTATCGCGTACCGAGCTGATGGCACCCTTCCATTCGGTGCGTGGCTTGTCTCGCTTGATTGGCTCATTGCTGAAACTTGAACCGATCGAACGGCTGACTCCGGACTCTCGCCAATCAATCAGGCTGTCTGGAATCTCGGCGAGGAATCTACTCGGCACCGAACTTTCGCTTTCCCCAAATGTGGTGCGCTGCATTGCAAGCGAAAGGTGCAACTTCTTCTTTGCTCGGGTAATACCCACGTAAAACAGTCTTCGCTCTTCGGCGAGACCACCCGGCACGATGAATGCCATCTTGTGTGGC
>JBJTNZ010000004.1:0-7284 GCA_046074345.1 Micrococcales bacterium
GTCCAGTCAAGGTTGTTAACCAAGCGTGCAGCATTTTCGCCGTCAAAAGAAAGAAAGCGTGCGGCTTGCTTGCCAAGTTTTTCAACCCACTCCGCAACTGTCTCTTTGGTATTGAGCGTGCGCTCTGCACTTGGACGTGGATCTCCAACCAAACCGGTTGAACCGCCTATCAGGCAAAGTGGTTTGTGCCCGGCCAACTGTAGGCGTCGCATTGTGAGTAGTTGCACCAAGTTGCCGAGGTGAAGGCTTGCGGCGGTTGGATCAAAACCGCAGTAATACGTGATTGGACTTCCGGAAAGCGCCTTGCGCAGTTCATCTTCGTCGGTAGAAAGTGCGACCAATCCACGCCACTTAAGTTCTTCAAGAACATCGGCGAAGCTGTTGTCGTTGCTTTGATTACTAAGGCCCACGGTTAGCCGTTTCTCTTCGGTGCAAGTTTGCGAAGTACTGCAATCTGGTCAAGGACTCGCGGAAGCGCAGTACCGCCAGCACCCTGGCGGGCCTTGATAGAACCGCCGACGCTAAGTACGTCTCGGACATCTGGCGTCAACATTGGTGAGATGTTTGCCATGTCGGCGTCAGGAACTTCGTGCAAATCTAAACCGTTACGCTCGCAGTGTGAAACGAGCTTGCCGGTGATTTCGTGTGCGTCGCGGAATGGAACTTTCTTCTTTACCAACCACTCAGCCACATCGGTGGCAAGCGAGAAGCCAGCCGGTGCAAGCATCTCGAGACGGTTGCGGTTGAACACCATGGTGGCAGCCATTCCGGTAAATGCAGGTAACAAAAGAGTGAGTTGATCGACAGCGTCGAATACTGGCTCTTTGTCTTCTTGCAAATCGCGGTTGTATGCAAGCGGTAATCCCTTGAGGGTTGCAAGTAATCCGGTTAGGTCGCCGATGAGGCGTCCTGCTTTACCGCGAGCAAGCTCGGCGATGTCTGGGTTTTTCTTTTGCGGCATGATCGAAGAACCCGTTGAGTATGAATCGCTTAGTTTGATGTAATCAAACTCTGCGCTCGCCCAGATAATAATTTCTTCGCTGAAGCGTGAAAGATTGATTCCAATCAAAGTTGTGACGAATGAAAATTCTGCGACGACATCTCGACTCGCAGTTGCATCGATTGAGTTCTGGGTCGGAGCGGTTAATCCAAGTTCTTGAGCAACTAGGTTCGGGTCCAGCCCAAGCGTGTTTCCCGCGAGCGCGCCGGCACCATATGGAGAAAGACTTGCGCGTTTTTTCCAATCGTGGAGTCGCTCAAGGTCGCGGACCAGCGGCCAGGCATGCGCCAAAAGGTGGTGCGAAAGTTGCACTGGCTGTGCGTGCTGGAAGTGAGTGCGCCCAGGCATAGCAACACCCAAGTGCTCTTCTGCGCGCGAGACCAATACTTCAATTAGGTCAACCACCATGCGGTGGAGATTTTCTGCCTGCTCAAGCAGGTAAATGCGAATCAGCGTGGCAATTTGATCATTACGGGAGCGACCAGCTCGAACTTTGCCCCCCAATTCGCCGCCGGCAATCTCAATCAGCCCACGCTCTAAAGCAGAATGGACGTCCTCGTCTGATGCCTTGGCAACGAAGCTTCCAGCTTCTACGCGGCTCAACA
Source organism: Micrococcales bacterium (assembly GCA_046074345.1). GTDB lineage: Bacteria > Actinomycetota > Actinomycetes > Actinomycetales > Microbacteriaceae > Rhodoluna. Next base: position 1,606 of record JBJTNZ010000004.1, read on the forward strand.
ACTCCACCAGACTTCGATCAAGCTTTTCGTGTTCGAGACTGGTGAGGTATCCGGCTGACATAAGCGCCTTGATATGGGCACGCGTACCGGCAATGTCGTACTTGGCTAGGCGCCAATCGAAATGAACCGAACGACTAAGCGCCGCCAGCGAGTCTGCCGGACCACCATCAAAGCGGCTACCCCAAAGTGAATTGTTGTCGTTCATATCTGGCAATTCTATTCGCCGCGACTTTAATCGACCGGCTAATTGCTAGTGCTGTTCGGCCAACCAGGCCAACAGAGCTTTTTGAGCGTGCAGTCGATTCTCGGCTTCATCCCAGATAACTGATTGATGACCATCGATAACTTCGGCAGCAACCTCGTAACCTCGGTAGGCAGGTAGGCAGTGCATGAAGATAGCGTCTGATTTTGCATGCGCCATCATTTCGCTGTCGATCGTGAATCCAGCAAAATCTGAGAGGCGCTTTGCCTTCTCAGCCTCCTGCCCCATCGAAATCCAGGTGTCGGTGACCACTACATCGGCATTTTTGATCGCCTCGATAGGGTCGCCGTGTACCTCGACGGAACCGCCGGTCTTGTCGCCGATGGTTTCCGCATGGGCTACCACGGTCTTATTTGGCAAATACTCAGCTGGGCTGGCAAGTGAAACATTCATTCCAGCCATTACTCCGGCCACCATGTATGAATTCGCCATGTTATTGGCTGCATCACCGATGTACGCCAATTTCAATCCGGCTAGCTTGCCCTTATGCTCCTGAATGGTCATCAGGTCGGCGAGCAGCTGACACGGGTGCCAATCGTCGCTCAATGAGTTAACTACTGGAACGTTTGAATGAGCCGCCATTTCTTCGAGACCGCTCTGGGCATAGGTTCGCCAAACGATGGCAGCTACCTGGCGATCTAAAACTCTTGCAGTGTCGGCAACCGACTCTTTGCCGCCCATCTGTGATGACTGTGAATCGATAATTAGCGGAACGCCACCAAGGTCTGCAACACCAACTGCGAATGAAACACGAGTACGCGTCGAGGTCTTATCGAAAATCAGCGCAACAGTCTTAGGGCCCTCGTATGGGCGGGCGCTGTATGGAGACTTCTTTAGTTCAATGGCTCGGCGGATGATGAGTGCTTGCTCCGCTGGAGTGATGTCATCGTCTTTTAGAAAGTGGCGGACCATGTTTTTCCTTTTTCTATTCTCTGGTGAGAAGTTATGAGGGTAGCACCATCGTGCCGAAACCCGACACTGTGAAAATTTCCAGCAAAATACTGTGCGGTGTGCGACCGTCAATCACGTGAGCACGAGGCACTCCCCCGTTTACAGCACTCAAACAGGCCTGCATCTTTGGAATCATGCCCGACTCAAGCTTCGGAATTAGAACCTCAAGTTCTTTGGTGGTAATTTCAGAGACCAAAGAATCGCGATTTGGCCAATCGCTGTAGAGACCTGGTACATCGGTAAGCACCATCAGCTTCTCCGCACCCAACGCGATTGCTAGCGACGAAGCGGCGAGGTCGGCATTGACGTTTAGTAGTTGACCCGTGGCGTCTGGTGCAACCGTTGAAATCACTGGGATTCGTCCAGCATCGAGAGCCTCAAAGACGGCGCGTGGATTTACCTGAGTAACCTCACCGACAAGCCCAATGTCAATTGGTCCTTCTTCCGAATCGAGCGTGGTGACTTCAGCGCGGAATAGGTTTGCGTCTTCGCCTGACATGACGACTGCATCTCCGCCAGCTTGGTTGATCATGGTTGCAAGGCCACTGCTAATTTGATTGCGCAAAACATCACGCACCACACCAATGGTTTCGTCAGTGGTCACTCGGAAACCACCTTTGAATTCTGACTCAATGCCCAACTCTGCGAGTCGTGCAGAAATCTGAGGGCCTCCGCCGTGAACAACAACCGGCTTGATTCCAACCCAACGCAAGTAAGCCATGTCTTCGGCAAATGCCTGCTGAAGTGCCGCATCAACCATTGCATTGCCACCAAATTTAACTACGACTACCTTGCCGTGGAATTCTTGCAGCCATGGCAATGACTCAATTAGCGTCTCCGCTTTGACGCGGGCAAGTGGGTCGTTCTCGGAAGAAATCATTAGCTTGAGTATTCACTGTTCTCTGTGACGTATTCGTGAGTCAAGTCGTTGGTGAACACAGTGGCCTCGTGTGCTCCGGCATTCAAAGAAATTTCAATAGAAACTTCTCGCGGCGTGAGGTCTACCAAATCTCTTGACTGATCAGGCATTCCCTTTTTTGAAACAGAAATTCCATTAATGCTCACATCGATGTTGTAAGGATCAAACTCCGCCGAAGTAACTCCTACTGCAGCGAGAATGCGTCCCCAGTTTGGGTCGTTGCCATAAATTGCCGCCTTGAATAAATTGTTTCGAGCAACTGAGCGCCCCACTTCAACTGCATCAGATTCTGATGCCGCACTTAGGACACGAATTGAAATGTCGTGACTTGAACCCTCTGCATCGCGAAGCAACTTCATGGCGAGCAACCGACTTACCTCTTTGACTGCTGCAGCGAATTCTTCAGGGTTAGGTGTAACCTCCGAAGCGCCAGAAGCTAGCAGCGTGACCTGATCATTGGTTGACATACAGCCGTCACTGTCCAAACGATCGAACGTGACTGCTGTAGCAGCGCGCAATGCCTTATCTAATTCGGCGCTGCTAACCACGGCGTCAGTCGTGATGACCACAAGCATGGTCGCCAAGCCCGGCGCAAGCATTCCAGCACCCTTAGCCATGCCGCCAATCGCCCATCCATTTGGGCTTACTAATTCAGCGGTCTTGGAAACTGAATCGGTAGTCATGATTGCTTCCGCAGCTAGCTGGCCATTTTCATCGCTCAACTCGGCTGCGGCAGCTGACACTCCGGCGAGTAATTTTGCACGGTCAAGTTGGTCACCAATTAAACCCGTCGAGCAGACCAAAACATCACCTGCAGAGATTTTTAACTCCTCCGCCACCGCCTCGGCAGTCGCGTGAGTGGTTTGGAAACCTTCTGGGCCGGTGTAGCAGTTTGCCCCACCCGAGTTCAGAACGATTGCGGAAACCTCGCCATCGACGATTACCTGCTTGCTCCAGAGAATTGGATTTGCCTGGCAGCGATTAGAGGTGAAAACAGCTGCTGCTGAATTCAACGGACCTAAATTCTGCACCAACGCCAAATCACGATTGCCAGATTTCTTGAGACCTGCTCGCACTCCGGCCGCAACGAAACCTTTCGCCAAAGTTACAGACATTACTTAAGTCCTATCTGAGTTAGCCCGGTATTTTCAGGGAACCCTAGAGCAAGGTTCATTGATTGAATCGCGGCACCGGCAGTGCCTTTTACCAAATTATCAATCGCGCAGATTGCCACCAGGCGGCCAGCATGCTCATCGATAGAAACTCCGACGATTGCTTTGTTAACTCCAATGGTGTCTGCAGTGGAAGGAAATTCTCCAAGCGGAAGAATGTTGACGAACTCTTCGTTCGAGTAAGCAGCGCTGTATGCCTCATGAAGCATTGCAGCAGTCACTCCGGACTTAAGTTTTGCAGTGTTCACTGCCAAAATTCCACGATCAAGCGAAGCAAGTACCGGCGTGAAAGAAATTTGAATTGGCTTGCCTGCACTCTTTGAAAGATTTTGTTCTATCTCCGGAATGTGACGGTGAATGCCACCGACCTGATATGCATTCGCGGATCCGGTGGATTCTTTCTCGAATAATTTTTCGGTAGCGCCACGGCCGGCACCCGAAGTGCCAACTGTCAGAACGCTGACGATGTCTGCGCTTTCAACCAGTCCTGCGGCGAGCGCTGGAGCGAGCCCAAGCGTGACTGCCGTTACGTTACAGCCGGGGACCGCGATTTGACGAACGCCGCTGAGTTTTTCGCGCTGCTTCCCTTCCTGGATAAGCAATTCCGGCATGCCGTAGGCCCAGCTTCCCGCGTGCGTTCCCCCATAGAACTTTTCCCAGTCGGCTGCGCTCTCCAGTCGGAAGTCGGCACCACAATCGAGTATCAACGAGTCACCCTGGAGTTTTTCCACAATTGCTGCAGAAGTTGCGTGTGGCAAAGCAAGAAAGACGATGTCGTGCCCAGAGAGCAGCTCCGCCTCGGTTTCGACAAAAGTGAAATCTGTGTAGTCACTTAGTTTCGGATGCACCGAACCAACGGTTTGCCCAACCATACTGCTTGCGGTAACTGTCTTGAGCTCCAATTGCGGATGCTTAGCAATCAGGCGCAGCAACTCACCACCAGCGTTGCCACTGGCTCCAGCTACTGCAACCGTGAAAGACATTAGGCCCTCAACACAGCATCGAATTTTTCAGCTGCGAGTTTCACAGCTGCATCACGTGCCTCAGTTGCCTCGGCTTGAGTCAAGGTGCGATCTTCGGCACGGAATTTGAGTGCGAAGGTCAGAGATTTTTTGCCACCATCTACATTTTCACCACGGTAGTCATCGACCAAATTGATGCTTTCGAGAAGCTCTCCCGCACCTTCGACGATGGTTCTCTGAAGATCTCCTGCGGGGACTTCGACAGCAACTACGAGCGAAAGATCCTGAGTAGCGGCAGGCATAATTCCAATTGCCTGCGCCTGAATTACTTTCGGCGCAGTTTCATAGAGAGCATTCAAATTAATTTCAGCCGCGGCAACCCGTCGAGGAAGATCGTTTTCTAGCATCAACGCAGGGTCTAGCTCACCAGCAACTGCAATTAGCTTTGCATCTGCCGAGTAGAACTCTGCGCAGCGCCCCGGATGGAATCCATTGCGCTGAGCCTGAACGATACGTAGTTCCGAACCAACAGCCTTGGCAGCAATCAGCACCGCGTTGATTGCGTCCTGGTAACTGACAGCTACTTCACGCTGTCCAATTTGCTGAGACACTCGAGCACCGGTGAAAACTGCGGCCACATACTTCGGCTGACTTGGAATGGAGAGATTAAGCTCGGTCAGTTCCTTCTCACTCGGCAGTGCATCGCCAGCAGGCAGCAGGGCGCTGGAACCGACCTGCTTGAGCGGCTGGAATACTGATCCCTCTTCAAAAATCGCAAGGTTTACCGAACCGCGAGCGAGATTGCGCTTTGCGGCCTCAAGCAGCCCAGGCAAAATCGAAGTTCTCATTTCACTGAAATCTTCTTGAAGTGCATTGGCAAGCTTCACTGCTGGTGCATGTTGATTCTGTGCGAACCAAAGATTCTGAACTGTCGACAGGAATGGGTAGTTCAGAACTTCGGTGTGACCTGAACCAACAAGTGCGTTCAGTATTGAACGGCGGTGTCGCTGCGTAACAGTGAGCCCACGACCCGGTGGCGCAACTGGAAGTCGGGCAGGAATGCGGTCGTATCCACCAATTCGAGCAAGTTCTTCCGCTAAGTCGGCCTTGTGCTGGATGTCAGGACGCCAAGATGGAGCAATAACTTCGTAGCCACCGTCGACCACCGCGACAACGCAACCAATCTGAGACAAAATGTCCTGAGTCTCATTGGCATCAAATGGAATACCGACGATTGACTCGGCAAATTCTGCTGGCAGGAAGATCGCCTTGGTCTCAACCTCATTGCGCCAATGTGCGCCAACCGATTCGCCGGTGCCGAGAGCGTGAACCTCGAGTAGCTGTACTACACGTGCAATTGCGTGTGCGGCAATCTCCACGTCTACCCCACGCTCAAAGCGCTTCGATGCTTCG
>JBJTNZ010000005.1:0-10484 GCA_046074345.1 Micrococcales bacterium
AGTGCGTGATCTACCGGCACCTCTGATGCAGCCGGATAGTTCCCTAGGTGCACACTGCGTCCACCGGTTAGCCCACGCCAAACCTGTTCGTTAACCATAGGAGCAAGAGGCGCCGCTACACGACTCAAAATTTCGAGAACCGTGTAAAGAGTGTCGAAAGCCTGCTCATCACCCACCCAGAATCGGTCGCGACTGCGACGCACATACCAGTTCGTCAGTACGTCAGCGAAGTCACGGAGTCGGTTGGTCGCCGAATAAGAATCGAACTTATTCATGTCCGCTTCAACTTCTTCAATCAAAATTCTTGTCTTTGAAAGCAAGTAGCGATCTAGCACGTCGGTGCTGCCAAAAGAAATTTTCGCTTCGTAGTTGCTTGCATTCGCGTAAAGAGTAAAGAAGTAGAAGGTGTTCCATAACGGCAAGACGAATTGACGCATGCCCTCGCGGATGCCTTGCTCGGTAACGGCAAGGTTTCCGCCGCGAAGAATTGGTGATGACAGAAGGAACCACCGCATGGCGTCAGAGCCGTCACGGTCAAATACTTCGTTTACATCCGGGTAGTTACGAAGTGACTTAGACATTTTCTGTCCGTCGTTACCAAGAATAATTCCGTGTGATACCGCCGACTTGAATGCCGGACGATCAAATAGCGCAGTCGACAAAACGTGCAGAGTGTAGAACCACCCGCGAGTTTGACCGACATACTCAACGATGAAGTCTCCAGGGTTGTGAGTGTCAAACCACTCCTGGTTTTCAAACGGATAGTGCACCTGAGCAAACGGCATTGAACCGGATTCAAACCAGCAGTCGAGCACCTCTGGCACGCGACGCATGGTGGATTTGCCTGTCGGGTCGTCAGGGTTTGGTCGAGTGAGTTGATCGATGACCGGACGGTGGAAGTCACTAGGACGAACGCCGAAGTCACGCTCGAGTTCTTCTAGCGAACCGTATACGTCTATGCGCGGATAGTTCGGGTCGTCTGATTTCCAAACCGGAATCGGTGCTCCCCAAAAACGATTGCGAGAAATCGCCCAGTCGCGCACGTTGTCGAGCCACTTTCCGAACGAACCATCCTTGGTGTGTTCTGGAGTCCAGTCAATCTGCTGGTTTAGTTCGAGCATGCGTTCGCGCAGAGCGGTAGTCTCAACGAACCAGGAAGACACGGCCTTGTAAATCAAAGGGTTCTTGCATCGATAGCAGTGCGGATAAGAGTGTTCGTAAGATGCTTGTCGCAGTACTCGGCCATTGGTCTTCAGGTGCTGAGAGATTGGCTTATTCGCATCAAAGACGTGCTGACCTTCGAAGTCAGAGATGATGCTGTTGAACTGTCCACGCTCATTGACCGATACAAAGGTAGGGATACCGGCAGCATTCGAAACACGTTGGTCATCTTCACCGTACGCAGGGGCCTGGTGCACGATTCCGGTACCGTCTTCGGCTGTGACATAGTCGTCGACCAACACCTGCCACGCATGTGCAATCTCGAACTTGCTCTCGTCTGCGTAGTAATCGAAAAGGCGCTCGTAGCGAATACCCGCTAGTTCTTTGCCAAGAAGTGTGCTTTCAATTACCAGCTCCGAGGCATCCTCGTAGCCAAATTCTTTCGCGTATCCACCGGCAAGTGATTTAGCCAATAAGTATTTAGCTCCGCCTGCCGCAACGACTACTGCGTATTCAATCTCTGGGCCCACCGCGAGCGCGAAGTTAGTTGGAAGTGTCCACGGGGTTGTTGTCCAGGCAAGTAGGTTCACTCCCTCGAATTTTTGACCAGCAGAAATCGGGAAGGTGACAGTCAGTGTCTGGTCCTGACGGTTCTTGTAGACCTCGTCATCCATTCGAAGCTCGTGGTTTGAAAGTGGAGTCTCACAGCGCCAGCAATAAGCCAGCACCTTGAAGCCTTCGTAAATCAAGCCTTTGTTGTTAAGTTGCTTGAAAGCCCAGAGCACACTCTCGGTGAACGGCGTATCTAGAGTCTTGTAGTCGTTGTCGAAGTCGACCCAACGAGCCTGGCGGGTGACATACTCTCGCCATTGCTCGGTGTAACGCAGTACCGAGGTACGGCAGTAATCGTTGAACTTGTCGATTCCGAATTTCTCGATCTCAGGGCGCCCTGAAATCTGAAGCTGACGCTCGGCCTCTACCTCAGCTGGTAGTCCGTGGGTATCCCAACCAAAGCGTCGCTCTACCTTGTAGCCCTGCATGGTCTTGAAACGAGGCACCATGTCTTTGACGTATCCGGTAAGTAGGTGTCCATAGTGCGGCAAGCCATTGGCGAATGGTGGTCCGTCGTAGAAAACGAACTCTTCGGCAGCGCTGCGCTGGTCGATGCTGGCCTGAAATGTTCCATCCTTAGCCCAGTACTCCAGGGTCTGCTCTTCTAGCTTTGGGAAGCTTGGGCTTGGGTTTACACCGTCGCCGGCAGCATTAACCTTTGGATACATAGGGTGCTTTCTAGGGGTTCAACAGACTCCATCAATGTTAACCTTTTATAAAGCCCAATTGGAGAACTACGCGTGAATCAACCTGCCCACCCGAGCGACCTACTCGCCCCCGCCACCGCACCGGAAAAGGTCGGAGTCGAAGGACTTGAGGCCAAATGGGGCTTGGTCTGGGGGAACGACGGGGTCTACCGCTTCCGCCGTGAGGCAGACCGCAAAGATGTCTACTCGATCGACACCCCTCCGCCTACCGCATCGGGCTCTCTCCACGTTGGCCACGTATTTAGCTACACCCACACCGATGTGGTTGCCCGCTTCAAGCGAATGACCGGACACGAAGTCTTTTACCCAATGGGCTGGGACGACAACGGACTGCCGACCGAGCGTCGTGTCCAGAATTACTACGGTGTTCGCTGCGATCCGACACTTCCATATGTAGCCGACTTCAAGCCTCCTTTTGAGGGTGGAGACAACAAGAGCAGCAAGGCTGCCGACCAGATTCCAATCTCGCGCCGCAACTTCATCGAGCTTTGTGAAAAATTGACAGTTGAAGATGAAAAAGTTTTTGAGTCGCTTTGGCGTCAGCTCGGACTCTCAGTGGACTGGAAGCAGACCTATCAGACCATCGCACCGAGTGCACAGGCCGTTTCACAGAAAGCGTTCCTGAATAACCTCGCGCGGGGTGAGGCTTACCAGTCAATGGCGCCAACCCTTTGGGATGTCACCTTCCGTACCGCTGTTGCGCAGGCGGAACTCGAAGATCGCGATCAGCCAGGCGCCTACCACCGCGTTGGCTTCGATGGACCGGATGGAAAAATTTTCATCGAGACCACTCGACCAGAATTGTTGGCAGCCTGTGTCGCGTTGGTTGCCCACCCTGATGACGAGCGTTACCAGCCGCTGTTTGGCAAAACCGTAACCACTCCACTGTTTGGTGTAGAAGTTCCAGTAGTCGCCCACCGTCTTGCCCAAATCGACAAGGGTTCGGGCATCGCGATGATTTGTACTTTCGGAGACGTAACCGACGTTATTTGGTGGCGCGAATTAGACCTACCGAACCGCGCAATCATCGGTTGGGATGGTCGAATCCTGGCCGAAGCTCCAGATGCCATCACCAGCACTCGCGGTAAAGAAGTATTCGCGGAAATCGCCGGCAAAACTGTGTTTTCGGCTAAACAGCGCATCGTGGAGTTGCTTCAGGAATCCGGCGACATGGTTGGCGATGCCAAGCCAATCACCCACCCGGTGAAATTTTTTGAAAAAGGCGACAAGCCACTAGAAATCGTTTCGACACGCCAGTGGTACATCCGCAATGGTGGACGCGATGCTGCATTGCGTGAGCGCCTGATCGAACTCGGTAAAGAGCTTGCCTTCCACCCAGACTTTATGCGCGTGCGATTTGAAAACTGGGTAAACGGACTCACCGGCGACTGGTTGATTTCACGTCAGCGTTTCTTCGGAGTACCAATTCCAGTTTGGTATCCAATCGATGCAAACGGTGAAACTAACTTCGATGCACCAATCACTCCTGACCACTCGCTTCTACCGGTTGATCCTTCCAGCGATGTACCAGCTGGTTACACCGAGTCACAGCGCAACCAGCCAAATGGTTTCGTCGGTGAAATGGACGTCATGGATACTTGGGCAACATCTTCGTTGACCCCGCAGTTGGCAGCCGGTTGGATCAGCGACCCTGAGTTGTTTGCGAAAGTTTTCCCATACCACCTTCGCCCACAAGGCCAAGACATTATTCGCACCTGGCTGTTCTCGACTTTGCTTCGCAGTGAACAGGAGCACGGTCAACTACCTTGGAGCAATGCGGCCATCTCTGGTTGGATTCTCGACCCAGACCGCAAGAAGATGTCTAAGTCAAAGGGCAACGTCGTTACCCCTAGCGACCTGCTGGATGAACATGGCAGCGATGCGGTTCGTTATTGGGCAGCCTCTGCTCGTCTGGGTACCGACGCAGCATTCGACACCGGACAAATGAAGATTGGCCGCCGTCTCGCCATCAAGATTTTGAATGCAGCTAAGTTTGCACTCTCATTCGAAGTTCCTGCCGGGCAAACCGAGGTTACCGAGGCTGTCGATCAGGCAATGTTGCTTGCACTAGCCGACGTGGTGCGTGATGCAACTACTGCGTTTGAAAACTACGACCACACCAAGGCGCTTGAACTAGCCGAGAAGTTCTTCTGGAACTTCACCGACGACTACCTAGAGCTAGTCAAGGAACGCGCCTACGGTCAGGGCGGTGCAACCACTACTACTCAGGCCAGCGCAGCACTCGCCTTGCGCAAGGCTCTGCACGTAATGCTGCGCTTATTTGCGCCATTCTTGCCTTATGCCACTGAAGAGGTCTGGGGCTGGTGGCAAAAGAATGCGGGATCAATTCACCGCGCATCCTGGCCGACCGTTGAAGAACTAACCACCGGCCTTGACGCTGGAAACCACGGGTTGATGGAGCTCGCGTCGGTCGCGCTATTTGGCCTACGCAAGGCAAAGTCGGATGCCAAGGCTTCCATGAAGGCAGAAGTAGTTTCTGCAACGCTTCAGGCGCCTGCGGCAGCGCTCACCAGCATGCGAGTTTTCGAGGGTGATCTAAAGGCCGTTGGGCGCATCGCTGAGCTTTCCTACGCAGAAGCAGATGAAGTTGCAGTTAAGGATGTGGTGCTTGAAGTAGCCTCGTAGCTATGACTTTCAACGCCGAAAATCCATTTGCCCAGCGCAGCACTTTAGAGTACGAACTTCCGCCATTTGCGGATATTCGTGATGAACATTACCTTCCCGCGTTTTATGCAGGCTGCACGGCACAGCTCGAAGAGATCCAGGCAATCCTGGATTCCGGTGAAACAACATTCGAAAACACGATCGTTGCAATGGAGCGTAGCGGCAAGTTACTCGAACGAGTTCTGCTTGTTTTTTTCAACAAATCCTCGAGTGACACATCTCCGGCACTGGATGAAATCGAGGCAGAGCTAGCCCCGAAACTCGCAGCGCACTCTGATGCAATTCAACTCAATCCCCAGCTTTATGCTCGCATCGAAACTTTGCACAACAAGATTGATTCACTCGGCCTCGACTCTGAGAGTAAGTGGTTATTAGCTCGCTACTTCGAGACTTTCCGCAAGGCGGGTGCGCACCTAAGCGAGGCAGAACGAACCAAGGCGATGCAAATCAACCAGCGCCTCGCTGAGCTAGAAACTAAATTCAGCCAGCAGTTGCTGGCCGACACCAACGACCTCGCGATTACCGTGGACGACGTAGCCGAATTGGATGGACTAAGCAGTAACGAAATCGCCGCTGCTGCAACAGCCGCCGAAAATCGAGGCCAGCATGGCAAGTGGTTGATCGACATGGTGAACTTCACCGGCAACCCAGTGCTATCCGCGCTAACCAACCGGTCACTTCGTGAGCGCATCATGAGAAACTCTCTGCTCAAGGGTGGTCGAGACAATGCCAACAACAACCGTCCAATCCTTCTGGAGATGGCGAAACTTCGAGCCGAGAAAGCGAAACTATTCGGTTATGAATCACATGCTCACTATGAGTTAACCGACCGCACAGCCAAGAATCCTGCGAATGTGCACGATATGCTTCGCAAGATTGCTCCAGCCGCTCGCCGTAATGCCGAGCTCGAAGCCAAGGACATCCAGGCCGCAATCAATGCCGACGGTGATAGTTTCACCATGCACTCTTGGGATTGGGACCTTTACACGGAGAGAGTTCGCAAGGCCAAGTACGACATTGACACCGAACTATTCAAGCCATATTTTGAACTCGAAAACGTACTGCACAACGGCGTATTCTTCGCCGCGACCAAGCTATTCGGAATCACCTTCAAGGAGCGTAAAGACCTTGTTGCCTATCACCCAGAGGCTCGAGTATTTGAAGTCTTCAACGAAGACGGCAGCAAGCTAGCCCTGTTCATCGGTGACTTCTACACCCGCGATTCCAAACGCGGAGGTGCTTGGATGAACAGCTTGGTAGATCAGAATCACCTGCTTGGTCAACTTCCTGTAGTGGTAAATAACTTAAACGCACCGAAACCACCAAAGGGTGAACCGACCCTGCTGACCTTTGACATGACCACTACCCTGTTTCACGAATTCGGACACGCACTTCACGGCATCCTGTCGAATGTGAAATACCCGCGATTCAGCGGCACGAGCACACCACGAGATTTTGTTGAGTTTCCTTCTCAGGTAAATGAAATGTGGATGCTGTGGCCAGAAGTAGTCGCCAACTACGCCAAGCACCACATCACCGGTGAACCTCTGCCGCAAGAATGGATTGACAACCTGAACCGAGCGGAGACTTTCAATCAGGGGCACGCGACTGTCTCTTATCTCGCCGCGGCTGTGCTCGATCTAGCCTGGCACCAACTAACACCCGAGCAAATTCCGGATCACGTTGAAGAATTCGAATCAAAGGCAATTGCCGATTACGGATTGGATTTTGACTTGGTTCCTACTCGCTATCGCAGCAGTTACTTCTCGCACATTTTTGCCGGCGGCTACTCGGCTGGCTACTACGGATACATCTGGAGCGAAGTACTCGACGCTGACACCGTCGATTGGTTCAAGCAAAACGGTGGGCTAACTCGCGCTAACGGTGATCACTTCCGCAAGGAACTGCTATCTCGAGGTGGCACCGACGATGCGCTGCAACTTTTCCGGAACTTCCGCGGCCAAGATGCCACGATTGAGCCACTGCTTAAGCGACGCGGTCTGCTCTAGCCCGAAGCCAAAGCCAAACAGCGACCCCCATCAGCAATGCCCAGAATGCAGAACCGATGGAGAATGCCGCGAAGCCTGAAGATGCAACCAGGAATGCAACCACTGCCGGTACGCGAAGATTGACGTCCTCGACTATCGAACTAAGCGCGCCAATCATGGTGCCAAGCAGGGCCAAGCCGGCACCTGCCAAAATAATTTCCTTTGGCGCCTGCATCACGAAGCTAATCGTGGCGCCAGTGGTTGCAGCCATAACCAGGTAAATCACACCACCGAATACGGAAGCTACCCAGCGTTTAGCTGGATCTTTGTGAGCGTGTTCATTGGCATTCAGAGCTGCAGTAATGGCTGCCATGTTTGTAACAAATCCACCGAAAAAGTTGGCAAGGATCGAACCGAAGCCAGTAGCCAACATGATTGGTCGGAACGGAATGTCATAACCGAAGCTCTTCATGATGGCTATGCCTGGGATGTTTTGGCTTGCCATGGTCACAAGATACAACGGAATACCGATTGAGATGATGGCGGGAATCGAGAACTGCGGAATTACGACTTCAACGGTTGGCAAAATCGAATCAATTGGAACGCTTATACCCTGACCGATTGCAGTCAATGAGAAAAGTAAAACCATTGCGACCGGAACTGCCCAGACCTGGGCAAATTTGTAAAGCACCAACCAAACCAGGATCACCGGCAACATAATCCAAGGAAATGCAGCGGCAGCTTTGAATGGTGCGATGCAGAAAGAAAAAATCACACCCGCCAACATTGCGCTGGCAATTGGTTTAGGAATTGAACTCACTAGTCGCCCAAGTGCGGGCCACAATCCAGTGAGTGCAATCATCACGGCTGAAAACATAAATGCACCGACTGCGGTGGCAAAACCGTAATTGAGTCCGCCAGCCGAAACCAACAGCGCGGCTCCTGGTGTACTCCAAACGATGCTGATCGGCATCTTGTAGCGCCAGCTAAGAATTATTGACAGTGAACCGTAAAGCAAAAGCATTACGAAAACCACTGAAACAATTTGAGTTGGTGTGGCACCTAATGCTGTCAATGCGGCGATGACGATACCAGTGGAAGCGGCCTGTCCTGTAATTGATGCCACAGTGCCGGCAAGGATTGGTGCTTTGTATTCACCGAAACGCATTTAGGACCTAGGCGGACTTTTCTTGCTTGCTAGACTTGAAAGGCACAATCGCAGGAGTCTCTTTGTTTTCAACTACCTGCTTTGTGATTCGAACGATTCCCTGCGTCTCACTGCCAGGGATTTCAAACATGATTGGACCAAGAATCTCTTCGAGGATTGCGCGCAATCCGCGAGCTCCGGTCTCACGTCCAATCGCCTGATCAGCGATAGCTTCAAGGGCGTCCTGATCGAATTCCAGCTCAAAGCCATCTAGCTCGAACATACGCTGATACTGCTTGACCAGTGCATTTTTAGGAACAGTGAGAATTTCAATCAGTGCCGTGCGGTCTAGTTCTTTAACTTGAGCGATGACTGGCAAACGGCCAATGAACTCTGGGATCAAGCCAAACTTGCGTAGGTCTTCCGGCTGGACCTCGCTGAAAATTTCTACTGCGTCGCCCTTGGCGTAAACCGGAGCTCCAAAACCAATTCCCTTTTTGCCAGATCGTGCCGAAATAATTTCTTCCAAGCCGGCGAAAGCTCCAGCTACGATAAACAAAACGTTTGTGGTGTCGAGCTGAATAAATTCTTGCTGTGGGTGTTTACGCCCACCCTGTGGAGGTACTGATGCGACAGTGCCTTCCAAAATCTTTAGCAGCGCTTGCTGCACTCCCTCACCGGAAACGTCTCGCGTAATAGATGGGTTCTCAGCCTTGCGTGAAATCTTGTCGATTTCGTCTATATATATAATTCCGGTTTCCGCGCGCTTGACATCGCCATCTGCTGCCTGAAGCAATTTAAGCAAAATGTTTTCGACGTCTTCACCTACGTATCCCGCTTCGGTGAGTGCCGTTGCATCGGCTACCGCAAATGGTACATTCAGGCGCTTTGCCAAACTTTGTGCCAAGTAAGTTTTACCGCAACCGGTCGGGCCAATCATCAGAATGTTTGACTTGGCAATCTCGATCTGGTCGTGCTCTTTACCGGCAGTGGTGAGGGTACCGCGCGAACGAATGCGCTTGTAATGGTTGTAAACCGCTACCGAAAGCGCCTTCTTGGCCTGGTCCTGACCAATCACAAATTCATCGAGGTAACCCTTGATTTCGCGTGGCTTAGGTAGATCGATTTCTTCAACCTGCTTGACGACCTGACCTAGTTCTTCTTCGATGATTTCGTTGCAAAGCTCAATACATTCATCGCAGATGTATACGCCAGGTCCGGCGATTAGCTTACGAACCTGCTTTTGGCTCTTTCCGCAGAAAGAGCATTTGAGCAGGTCGCTCGATTCGCCCAACTTAGTCATAGAAAAACCTTATATCGGGGTGCCCCGAAAAGCCGGCTAATTATGCGTTTTTACGCGAGGTAAGTACCTGGTCGATTAGGCCATATTGAAGTGCCTCGGCAGAAGTTAAAATCTTGTCGCGGTCAATATCCTTATTAACCTCGGCAAGTGACTTTCCGGTGTGCTTCGAAATGGTTTCTTCCAACCAGCTGCGCAAACGCTGCAGTTCCTTAGCCTGAAGCTCAATGTCTGAAGCCTGGCCTGGGCCACCACCAGTTTCCGGCTGGTGGATCAGGATTCGAGCATTTGGCAAGGCCAAGCGCTTACCTGGTGAACCAGCAGCAAGCAGCACCGCAGCAGCAGAAGCTGCCTGACCCAAGCAAACAGTCTGAATCTGTGGACGGATGTACTGCATGGTGTCGTAAATCGCAGTCATGGCGGTGAAAGAACCACCAGGTGAGTTGATGTACATCGTGATATCGCGGTCTGGATCTTGCGACTCGAGAACTAGCAGCTGAGCCATGATGTCATCAGCCGATGCGTCGTCAACCTGCACACCCAAGAAGATGATTCGATCTTCGAAAAGCTTGTTGTACGGGTTCTGCTCACGATATCCGTATGAGGTGCGCTCGGTGAAGCTTGGAAGGATGTAGCGAGCCTCTGGTGAATTGAAGTTCTTCATTAGTTGTTACCTACTCCGGTGGCTGATCCCGCAAATTGCTGGATGTGGTCAATGAATCCGTACTCGAGTGCCTCCTGAGCAGTGAACCAACGGTCGCGGTCTCCGTCCTGCATGATTTGCTCCACAGTCTTGCCAGTTTGCCCTGCAGTCAATGACGCAAGCTGTCGCTTCATTGACATAATCAATTCGGCTTGAGTCTGCACATCTGCAGCTGTACCAC
>JBJTNZ010000006.1:0-6768 GCA_046074345.1 Micrococcales bacterium
TCGCGAACTATTCGGTCAAGGTATCGCCAACCTGGTAACCCCATTATTCGGTGGGGTGCCCGCCACGGCAGCACTCGCACGCACGGCAGTAAACGTGCGCAGCCACGCTCACTCTAGACTTGCATCACTTATACACGCAATAACTCTGGCAATCGCCGTGCTGCTTATTGCTGGCTTGGTACAAAGAATTCCGCTTGCAGCATTGGCCGGAGTCTTGGTAGCAACAACCGTCCAAATGATCAAGCCAAGTGAACTAAAGAAGCTGGCAGCCGAAAGCAAACTGGATGCTCTAGTACTCTGGGTCACTTTTGCAATGACGATAATTACAGATTTGATTACGGCTGTCATTGTTGGCCTGGCGCTGAGCCTGATACTTAGACGAACAAAATTTGCTTCGCTGGACCGACGTTATCCACCAGTCGAGAAAAACGAAACCCTGGGCGATTGACCCAGGGTTTCATTAGTTGAAATACATTTACGGCGCAACGCGACCGTTTGCGTTGAACGCGTCGTATGTGTAAGGCATCAGTTCAGCCCAGAAGTCTTCCATCTTCTCAGCACACATTTCGATTTCGCGCTGAGGGAATGACGGGAAGTGAGTACCTTCGCGCTTGGTGCGCAAGCTCAAGAAGTTCATCAAGGCACGTGCGTTCATGGTCACGTACATGCTCGAGTAAATGTTAAGCGGAAGCACGATGCGAGCAACTTCACGAGCTACGCCTGCCTCAAGCATGCGCTGGTAAGACTCATAGGCGTGTGTCGAAGCACTGCGTGATTCTTGCTGAACGAGAGCGATTTGCTCCGCAGTACCAGGCAAGAAGTCGTATGCACCTGGCTTTCCAACCTGAATTAGGTTGCGGTCTTCCGCAGGTACATAGAACACTGGGTTCAGTTCCTTGTAGCGCCCAGATTCTTCGTTGTAGCTAGCAATGCGGTGACGCATAAACTCGCGGAATACAAAGATGGGAGCCTGAACGTAGAAAGTCATGCTGTTGTGCTCAAATGGTGAGCCGTGACGGTCGCGCATTAGGTAGTTGATTAGACCCTTGCTGCGCTTTTCATCTTCACTGGCATCGGTTGCTGCCGCGGCAGACTCTAAAGTCTGCTCCCCCTGAGTTGAAACACGGGCGGCAAACAAGACATCGCTATCTGCGGCGCTTGAACGCACGAGTTCAACAGTTACATCACTACGAAATTTGATCTCTGACACGAGAGATAGCCTACCCGCGTGAGCTCGCAACAATTGGTAATCAGGCGCTTAGGCCCGATATTTACGGGAAAATAGACGGATGTCACTTGAAATCCGCATTGTTATCATCGCCGCCCTGGTGCTGCTGGTGGTTGCCGCGGGTTTCCTCTGGAAATTAACGACCGGGCGAGCCAAGCGCGTCGCCGATGGAACCCAGATCGATCTAGCCAAATTAGGTGCAACTAAGAACGGCAAGCCGGTAACAGCTTTTGGCAAAAAGATCACCTTCCTGCAGTTTTCTACAGAAGTTTGTTCGCAGTGCCGCCAAACCGCTCGCCTATTGGGCGAGTTCGAAGCTCAAAACCCAGATGTGCTGCACATCGAGTTTGACCTCACCCATCGACTAGATGTCGCCAAGAAATTCAACATTTTGCAAACCCCGACAACCCTGGTACTCGACAGTCATGGCCGAGTAACCTCCCGCATCGGCGGAGCAGCAAAGACCCAAACCATTCAAGATGAGATAGGAAATTTCCAAATCTAATGAGCAAGCAAATAGTACAAATCGATCCTCGCGGCCCGCGTTTCGGTGCGAGCATCATCAACGTATTCAGCATCATCATTTTCTTTTTGGCTCTAGACGCAGCAACAGTTGCACTCGCGCAGTCTGTGCTTGCAATTGTTTGGGTTTCATTCCTATGGGGCACACTTTTTGGAAACACTAAGCACCCGTTTGGCCTGCTGTACAAGAAGTTGGTTCGTCCACGTCTGGCAGCGCCGAAGGAACTTGAAGATGCCCGACCACCGCGCTTCGCGCAGTTCGTTGGACTGTTTGTTACCTCAATCGGTTTTGTGCTTTCTGCACTGGCCGTACCTTTCGGCATTGCGATTGCTGCAGGAGCTTTGTTCGCCGCATCAACACTTCAGGCATACTTCGGTTACTGCCTTGGCTGCCAGATTTACCTTAGTCTTCGTCGCGTTGGCGTTATCCGCGGTTAAGTTTTAAGGCACGACGCATCGCAGCACGTGCACGACGTCGATCACCGGCGGCATCGTAAGCAAGACCGAGTGCAAACCAATTAAGGTAGTTGCTTTCATCGGCAGCTACCTTTTTTGCATATTCTTCAAAGACAATTGCGGCAGATGCCTTGGTCGCTCGGCCACTTGGGCGATATTCAAAATTCAACTCTGGGAAATTCCCGGCGGCCACGATTCGGTCGGTTAGCTTTTCTAAGCGAACCGCAAATCGGAATTCCATGATGGTTAGCCAAATCGCCAAGACTGGAAAAACTAAAATCAAGGCACCCATGGACTTGGCAATCGCGCTTTCCATCGCCAATAATTTGAAGCCGGTATTAGCTAGTAGCGCCACATAAACCAAAGTAAGCACGCCCATTACGGCTGCGCTTAGTTTGCCTTTCATAGCCCCAAAACTGACTGCAACCCCACGGTCAATCCTTTGGCGTCGGCGGTGAATCTGAGCGACTTCAGAATTCCCGTGACATAAGAGCGAATCGAAGTGACTTCGTGGGCAATCTTCAGCACTTCGCTTTCGCCGCCAAGTAGCACTTCCTGCTTCGCCGAGACGCCTTCGAGTCGAAGTGAGTGAATCGGCACGCCAGCGACTACTTGGCCGCGAGCCCCTTGCCCGACCCCAGGTAGAAGAATGCTCTTGCCATCGCGCGCTGCTGAAATCATCTCGGCAGTGCGTACTGCTGTGCCTGATGGAGAATCAATTTTGCCCGCATGGTGTGCCTCGACGATTTCGATCGAGTCAAAAAACTTTGCTGCCTCGGCCGCGAACTTTGAACCGAGCATTGAACCAACCGAGAAGTTTGGGACAACTACCACTGCCGCATCAGTGCCGCGCAATTGTGACTCGATCTGCTGAAGGTGCTGTGCCGTCCAACCACTGGTGCCGACCAGAACCTTTTGATTGTTAGCGATGGCATGGGTGACAATTTGCTGGCTAACTTCAAAGCGAGTCACGTCAAAAATTACATCGGCGCCCAGCGTTTGTGAGAGTTCACTTTTCGAGTCGAGCGCTGAGTGCAGAGTGAGATCCTGCGCAGCGTCAATTAGTTCAAGGGCCATTTTTCCCATGCGGCCCGTGGCACCGACAACTGCGACTTTGATACTCATGAAGTCAAACTTACCAATCGAATTTGCTATAGGAAAGGTTCGAAAGTCTTCTTCTCAACATCGCCCACAGCGACGATGGATTGTTCTTTTTGCTGCAACCACTGCACTAGCGATTGCACCTGAGCAACCGTTACTGCCGAATAGCGCTCAATGGTTTCGTCCAAATCGAGGAATTCACCGGTGGTCATCTCAGAGCCAATCAGTCTGCTCATGCGAGCCTGACTACTCTCAAACTTGAGTGCGAGCCCACCAGAAATATTGCCGACAGCTAATTCCAACTCTGCCTGGGTGATTCCAGACTGAGCGATGTTGTCGAGTTCCTGCAACATCAACTTGGTGACCTCGCCAGCCTTGGCCGGAGAGCAACCCGCGTAGAGCCCGAAGTAAGCGCCATCCGAATAGCCCTGATTGAACGAATAGACACTGTAAGCCAGGCCGCGCTTCTCGCGGATTTCCTGGAACAAGCGCGAAGACATTCCACCACCAAGCACAGTGTTGAGAATGCCCATTGCAAATCGACGATCGTCGTTGCCGATTAGACCCTGCATTCCAACCAGAATATTGGCCTGCGCGATTGGACGCTTGATTACCTGTAACTCGTGGCCACGAGCAATATTGGCTGCAACATTGGCTCGACGAGCAACTGGTTGTCCGGCCTTTCCGAGATCCCAACCGGCTGCAGTGAGTTCACGTTCAACAATTTCCACGAAGTGGCCGTGGTGTACTCCACCAGCTGCAGCCACGACAAGATCTTGTGGTCGATAATTTTTTTGATAGTGCTCCCAAACCGCATCGCGAGAAACAGCTTCGATGGTTTGGTTGGTACCCCCGATTGGGCGACCAAGTTCGTGATCACCGAGCACGGCAGTGGCAAAAGCCTCGTGCGCCACATCCTGCGGATCATCTTCGTTCATGGCGAGCTCTTCGAGAATTACGGTGCGTTCGTTTTCGAATTCGACCGGATCAATCAGCGAAGAGGTAAGCATGTCTGCGATCACATCAACAGCGAGTGGCAGCGCCTTGTCTTGCACGCGAGCGTAGTAACTGGTGTGCTCCTTGCCCGTCGATGCGTTTGAAGATCCACCTACGCTATCGAAAGCAATCGCGATGTCTAATGCCGAGCGACGCTTGGTTCCCTTGAACAGTAAGTGCTCAAGAAAGTGCGTGCTGCCGAAGTGTCCGTCCACCTCATCGCGTGAACCAACTGCAACAGAAAATGAAACGCTTGCGCTTTGAGCCCCAGGCACATGCTCGGTTAAAACGCGAACACCGCTTGGGAGGATAGAACGGTGAACCGTGCTACCTCCCGAAGCGGTGAACGAGAGTTCTGATTGGTCAAGCGGAAAGATTATTTCAGACATGACCAGATACTAATTAGTCTTCGTCAGAATCGGTTGAAGCGCCATCGCCTTCGACCACTGGGCTAAGTGATAGCTTTCCACGGTCGTCGATCTTGGTGATTTCAACCTGAAGCTTCTGGCCAACCTCGAGCACGTCTTCGACGTTCTCAACACGTTTGCCGGCAAGCTTCTTGAGCTCTGAGATGTGCAGTAGGCCGTCCTTGCCAGGAATTAGCGAAACGAACGCACCGAAGGTGGCTAGTTTCACGACTGTTCCTAGGAAGCGCTCGCCAATCTCAGGAACGTGTGGGTTCGCAATGGCGTTTACGCGAGCCTTTGCGGCCTCGGCCGAAGGACCGTCGGTAGCACCGATGTAAACGGTACCGTCGTCTTCGATAGAGATATCTGCGCCGGTCTCGTCTTGGATCTCGTTGATCATCTTGCCCTTCGGGCCAATGACTTCACCAATCTTGTCCAATGGAATCTTCACTGCAATTACGCGTGGTGCGGTCGGTGCCATCTCATCTGGCTCTGAAATTTCCTCAGCCATGATCTCGAGAATGTGCAGACGTGCTTCCTTAGCCTGAGTCAATGCACCAGCAAGAACCGAAGCAGGAATTCCATCTAGCTTGGTGTCCAACTGAATTGCAGTGATGAATTCGCTAGTACCGGCAACCTTGAAGTCCATGTCGCCGAGTGCATCTTCTGCACCGAGGATGTCGGTGATCGCTGCGTACTCAGTCTTGCCATCGATGGTGTCTGAGATCAGACCCATTGCGATACCAGCAACCGGAGCGCGCAGTGGCACACCGGCCGAAAGTAGTGCCAAGGTCGAAGCACAAACAGAACCCATTGAGGTTGAGCCGTTTGAACCAAGAGCCTCAGATACCTGGCGGATTGCGTATGGGAATTCTTCACGTGAAGGAAGCACTGGAACCAGCGCGCGCTCTGCCAACGCACCGTGACCAATTTCACGACGCTTTGGTGTGCCAACTCGACCAACCTCACCAGTTGAGTATGGAGGGAAGTTGTAGTTGTGCATGTAACGCTTTGAAGTCACTGGAGTCAGTGCATCAATTTGCTGTTCCATCTTCAACATGTTCAAAGTGGTGATACCCATGATCTGAGTTTCACCACGTTCGAAGATTGCTGAACCGTGAACGCGAGGTACTACGTGAATCTCGGCAGTGATCGGACGGATGTCCTTCTTGCCACGGCCATCCATACGGATACCTTCTTTGAGTACTCGAGTACGAACGATTTTCTTGGTTACAGACTTGTAAGCAGCTGAGAACTGAGACATGGTCTCTTCGTCAAACTTCTCTGCGAGTGCAGCCTTGGTCTTTTCCTTCAGGACATCATCTGCATCCTGACGAGCAACCTTCTCAGCAATCTTGTAGACCTCAGCCAATTCGGTAGCTGCCTCAGCGTAAACCGCGTCGTATACCTCGTCGGTGTAAGGCAAGAACACTGGATACTCGGCGGTTGGCTTTGCAGCCTTAGCGGCAAGGCGGGCCTGCGCTTCGACTAGTTCCTTGATGAATGGCTTTGCAGCCTCAAGACCCTGTGCCACCACATCTTCAGAAGGTGCAACTGCGCCTTCATTCTTGATTAGGTTCCAAGCGTTTTCTGAAGCCTCAGCCTCAACCATCATGATGGCTACGTCTTCGACGCCGTTCTCAACGATTACGCGACCGGCAACAACCATGTCGAATACCGCGCGGTCAAGCTGTGAGTGCTTAGGGAAGGCAACCCACTGGCCATCGATAAGCGCAACACGCACACCACCGATTGGACCAGAGAATGGCAATCCAGCAAGCTGGGTCGACATTGAAGCTGCGTTGATTGCAACCACGTCGTAAAGCTCGTCTGGCTCAATGGCTAGCACTGAAACTACGATCTGGATTTCGTTGCGAAGTCCATCAACGAATGATGGGCGCAATGGACGGTCGATCAAACGGCAGGTAAGAATTGCCTCGGTTGATGGGCGACCTTCGCGACGGAAGAATGAACCAGGAATCTTTCCTGCAGCGTACATACGCTCTTCTACGTCGATGGTTAGTGGGAAGAAATCAAACTGATCCTTCGGCTGCTTGC
>JBJTNZ010000007.1:0-2021 GCA_046074345.1 Micrococcales bacterium
TGTAGACCTAAATGAAACTACAAACGAAGCCGACACTTGGTTTGATCACCAGTTAGTCGGGCTGCGAGTGATTCGTGATGCGGCTGAGGTCGGAATCATCGAGCGAGTGGACCATCTACCTGCTCAAGACTTGCTTGCGGTGAAAACGACGAACGGTGAAGTCTTAGTTCCATTTGTGAAAGCAATCGTTCCTGTCGTTGACATTAAGAACGGCACCGTGACAGTGACCCCACCTCAGGGCTTATTCGAGGAAATTCCTGAAAATGAAAATTGATGCAATCTCGATTTTTCCGGATTACTTTCAGCCGCTCGATCTATCTTTACTCGGCAAAGCGCGCGACAAAGGCCTAATCAGTTTCAAGACGCCCAATTTGCGCGACTGGACGCACGATGTTCACAAGACCGTGGATGATTCACCTTACGGTGGTGGCGCTGGAATGTTGATGAAGCCGGAGCCTTGGGGTGAAGCTTTCGACGAAATTCTTACCGAAGAAACCACGGTCATTTTTACCTCACCAGCCGGCGAAGTTTTTAGGCAATCGACCGCTCACGAGCTCGCAAATGAGAAGCACATCGTTTTTGCCTGTGGACGCTATGAAGGTATCGACCAACGCGTGGTTGAGTATGCAAAAACTCAGTCCAAAGTGCGGATGATTTCGATTGGCGACTACGTACTCAACGGCGGTGAAGTGGCAGCAATTGCGATGATTGAGGCAATCGTCCGCTTGATCCCTGGAGTAATTGGCAATGCCGAGAGTCTGGTCGAGGAAAGCCACTCCGACGGCCTCTTGGAATACCCGAGCTACACGAAGCCGAGCAGCTGGCGTGGCCTGGATGTGCCAGAGGTACTGCTCAGCGGCAATCACGCCGCCATCGCAGCCTGGCGCAAAGAACAACAAATTGCTCGAACTAAAGCTGTTCGCCCCGATCTGCTTGGCGAATAGCCCCAATCTGTGCCAAAATAGACTGGTTGCCAACCGTAAGGTGCTCTGCCGCAGGGGAGCCTGGCAAAAAGACTAAAAACCTAAACCGTTGTTGACCTGCGCGCAGTGACAGATATGGATTCAAAATGCACATTCTTGACTCAGTAGACGCAGCAAGCCTGAAGTCTGACATCCCAACCTTCCGTGTTGGTGACAACGTCAAGGTTCACGTAAACATCATTGAAGGTAACCGTAGCCGTGTGCAGGTTTTCCAGGGTGTTGTTACCCGCCGTTCAGGCGAAGGAATTCGCGAGACTTTCACAGTTCGCAAGGTTAGCTTCCAGGTTGGTGTTGAGCGTACTTTCCCTGTGCACTCACCAGTAATCGACAAGATCGAAGTAGTCAGCAAGGGTGACGTTCGTCGCGCTAAGTTGTACTACCTACGCGACCTTCGCGGTAAGAAGGCGAAGATCAAGGAAAAGCGCGACAACGCATAATTTCGCGTTTAGTCTTTTTTCATGACCGACCAAGGGCCTAGCCCACAAGTTTCAAAAGATCAGGCACCACGCAACTTGCGACAAAAAATCAACCGCGCAAAGAAAAACATTTTCGTTTCATTCCTTGTCGATTTGGTTGTAATTGTTGCAACTGCGTTGGTGCTTTCTCTTTTGGTAAAGACTTTCTTGCTTCGATCATTCTTCATCCCGAGCGGTTCGATGGAATCTACTCTGATGATTGATGATCGAATCATCGTCAACGAATTAGTCCCAGATGTAATCCCGCTAGAGCGCGGCGATGTGGTTGTGTTTCAAGATCCAGGAAACTGGCTCGGTGCGCCGCAATCTGTTACTCGTAATCCAATTGAACAAATTGGCGACTTCTTTTTGTCATCATTTGGACTCATTGCGCCAGATTCACAGCAGCACCTGGTGAAGCGTGTGATTGGCACAGCAGGTGACCACATCGTTTGCACCGGCCCGGATGCCAAGCTGCAGATCAACGGTGTAACCATTACTGAGCCATATCTAAATAAAGGTGCGCGTGCCTGCGGTATGGCTTTTGATGTGACAGTGCCAGCACATTCGATTTGGGCAATGG
>JBJTNZ010000008.1:0-2469 GCA_046074345.1 Micrococcales bacterium
CAAAAATGTTTTGCTAGACATGGGACTCTTTGCAATTCCAAGCTTCCGCAACGGTTCGATTGCGGTGCTCATTATTTCGATGGGTGAATTCGGTTTGATTTTTGCTCTCCCACTTTGGTTGCAAAATGTTGAAGGTTTGAACTCACTTTCTTCAGGTTTGGTTTTGCTCTGGCTTGCCGGCGGCGCGTTCATTGCATCTGGAGTTGTCGGATCACTGAGCGGAAAACTATCAGCGCGAAGCTCTGTGCAAATTGGTGTGCTACTCGAGGTCGTCGGTGTCGCTGGTATCGCATACTTTGCACAAGCCGGACAAGGTTGGGGACCACTTTCACCGTTCCTATTTATCTATGGTTTCGGTGTAGGTATGGCTACCGCTCAGCTCACCGGAGTCATCTTGGTTGATGTTCCGCAAAACAAAATCGGACAGGCATCTGGTTCACAGAGCACACTTCGTCAGGTTGGTTCGGCACTCGGAATCGCGGTACTTGGTACAACTTTGTTTACTGCCTCACAGGCGGCAATCGAACACCGAATCGTCACCGACCTCTCACAATTTGGCAATTCAAAACAATTGCCGGTTTTGGCCAAGTCGGTAGCCGATGCTGTCGTTGCCAGCTCGGGTGGAGCCATCCCTGGCATTCAGGCTCGCGCCGAAGCGCAGAAGGTGCCGACCCAGGTGGCTCAGGTGCTCGAGGGCGAAGCGATGCTTGGCTTCACAGATGGCGTAAAGACCACGGGCTGGGTAGCAGCAGGCTTCTTACTGCTTGGTTTCTTGGCCACATTCAACCTTGGATCCGGTCGCAAGGCTAAGCGCAAATAGCCTCAAATCCGCAAAAAGAAGGCCTACTCGTTGAGAGTAGGCTTTATATTTGTGAATGATCTGATACAGCCAAAGCGCTGGTTCCTCGGCCGCAAGTTATCCAACGAGAATCTCGAAGGTCAGCTGCTGCCGAAATTCATTGCACTACCGATTTTCTCTAGTGACCCACTGTCATCGGTGGCTTACGGCCCTCAAGAAATGCTCATGATTTTGACCCTCGGTGGCGTGGCGATGTTGTCGATGGCACCAGGTATCGCGGCAGTAGTTGTGCTACTCCTAAGCGTTATTGTCTTGTCTTATCGCAAAGTCATCAAGGCCTACCCTTCAGGTGGCGGTGACTATGAAGTCGCCATGAAGAATCTCGGCAAGAAATGGGCACTTCTTGTTGCTAGCGCATTACTTCTTGACTATGTAATGACAGTTGCGGTTTCAATTGCTTCTGGCACCGACAACTTAATTTCTGCATTTCCACAATTAGCTCCATTTCGAGTAGAAATTGCAGTTGGTTTCATCGTTATTCTGTGCGCAGTTAACCTGCGTGGAGTAAGGGAGTCGGGAGTTGCATTCGCAGTACCGACTTACCTATTTATCGCTTCAGTATTTGCACTGATTATTACTGGGTTCGTCAAGCTGGCGAGTGGTCAGTCACTGATTGCACCGTCTTCTGGATATGACGTCACCATCATGGATCAAGCGGCAGCGACTACACAATCAGCCATGATCCTCCTTCTGCTTCGAGCGTTTGCGTCTGGTTGTTCGGCTCTGACCGGAATCGAAGCGATCGCAAACGGTGTACCTGCTTTTAGAGTTCCAAAAATTAAGAATGCTCAGGTCACCATGACCATGATGGGTATCACTGCAGTAACCATGTTTGCTGGAGTAACCGCGTTGGCTCTAATTTCCGGAGTTCACTATGCCGAAAATCCTTGCGAGCAATTGCAGGGCTGGGCAAATTGCGCAATGGATCCGCAGTTGTCGGTAATGGCACAAATTGGTGTTGCAGTGTTTGGTCAAGGTTCTTGGATGTTCTACGTAATTCAGGCGGGCACAGCCGCAGTATTGCTCTTGGCAGCGAACACAGCATTTAATGGCTTCCCACTTTTAGCATCGGTGTTGGCTGGTGACAAATTCGCACCAAAGGCGCTGCTAACCCGAGGTGACCGTCTGGTCTACTCAAATGGAATGCTCTCGCTTACCTTGGCTGCGTTGGTGCTTGTGATTGGCTTCCAGGCCTCAGTAACTGGTTTGATTCAGCTATACATCCTTGGTGTATTCACAAGCTTCACAGTTGGCCAGGTGGGCATGCTCAAGCATTGGGGTCGCCTAATGCAGCCTAAGAAGGGCAATAGCGCCGAATTAAATGAAGCGCATCGTAAAGAAGGTGTCACCGGCATCTTGCTTAATGGCCTTGGTGCTTTGATGACCTTCTCGGTTTTGATTATCGTGACCATGACTAAGTTCACTCACGGCGCATGGATGGTTTTCGTAATCATGCCAATTCTTTACGCAGTGATGTATTACACCCACCGCTACTACAACATGGTGGAGCACGAAATCCGAATGGATCCGGAAACTGTATTTGGCGCCAAGGGTGACTACGCGATTGTGCTGATGGACAAGTTGAACAAGCCGCAGCTCAAGGCGCTCGA
>JBJTNZ010000009.1:0-7287 GCA_046074345.1 Micrococcales bacterium
TTCCCTGGTAGTCACTGCTGAGGTGCTAGCTGCCCAGTTGGTGATCGACGCTATTCAGGCTTCGCCAATAAAACTTGCTCACCTTGCCATTCGCCTGCCCACTGTAATCACTCGTTTGAGACGACTTATCGTGGCTTGCGAGGCAATGCTCGATCGAATCTCAACCACGGAGAATCGACTGTTGGCTGGAATGGCTTTGGACATCGGCATCACCACCGGCCTGGTGATTAATCCACCGGTACGAGTTTCCGCTGGGCAGCTGCTCGGTAAAACTTCGGCGCCTGCCTCCTTAGCCACATTGGCCGAACGAATGATGTACCTAGACAATCGAGGTACTCCGACTATTCGAATAGAAAAATATGCGAATGCCGCCATTGTCTACTTGCCTGGCACGCGTACTGGCAGCTTTGGCTGGAACGCCAATCCAATGGATATGAAAACCAATCTCCAGGAAATGAGTGGTCGGGTGAGCAATGTCGAGGTAGGCCTGGAGAAAGCACTAGCTGCCGCGGGGGTGAAACCCTCAGATCGAATAATGCTGGTTGGGCATTCGCAGGGTGGATTGGTTGCGATTTCAGCCGCGGAACGGGCAAAATCTGGTGATTTTCCATATTTTGTGCAGAAAGTAGTCACTTTTGGTAGTCCCGTGGGTGCAAAATATGCCGATTTACTTCCAAATGTGCTTTCTGTGGAGAATAAATTCGATTTAGTGCCCAAATTAGACCTAAAAGGCAACCCTGAATCACCAAACTGGCTCACTTTGGAGGGCAAAGTGGAGGGCGACCCGATTACAGCCCACCGTATGGAGTCTTACCTGCAAATTTCCACGGAAATTGATCAAAGCGGAAAGGCAAGTGCCTTTGTGAATTTTGCCGAAGGCCCTGCGTCAGTAACCAACTATGAATTGAGCCAAGGCCCTGACCTGCGCTGTTAGAGCAGCGCTTTGAAGAGCTTGCGACCGATGAAGCCGATCACGCTCATAACTAGTGCACCCAAAATCGCCCAGCCCATCGACGAAACTGCAAGCCCTTCGTGCGTGAAGCCATCGATGCTGAAGATTGGTGAACCGATTAGCTGTGACAGCCAAGCCACAAACAATAACAAGGCACCGTTGATGACCAAGTTGATTAGCCCGAAAGTAAGGATGTAAAGCGGAGTCGAGATGATCTTGATAATTGGCCCAATGATTGCGTGAACCAGGCCGAATACCAAACCAACCAATAGGTAGGAGAGTACGGTCATCCAGAAATCGTTGCGCCCGTAAGGTGCAAGCTTGATCGCCGGCACTATTACAGTCACGAGCCAAAGGCCAATTGCGTTGATTACGGTGTTGAGCAAGAAGCGAACCATGTTCAGATTGTGCCACAAGCAAGTAGATTTGACCCTGTGAGTCTCGACGCATCAGAACCAATGGTTCAATTTCTCTCTCCAGAGGGAGAAGTGCGTGTTCCTGCTCAGTGGGGCGAATACGGCGAGTACCTTAAAAATTTGACCGAAGCCGACTACCTAAAGTTTTATCGAGAGATGGCTCGCTGCCGTCGTTTCGATAATGAAGCAACCGCGCTACAGCGTCAGGGTCAACTAGGCCTTTGGATTCCAGCAATTGGCCAGGAGGCCGCACAGATTGGTTCCGGTTTTGGTGTGGGTCCAAACGATCACATTTTTCCTAGCTATCGCGAACACGGCGTAGCAATCACACACGGCATCGACTTGATGTCGATTCTAAAAATGCTTCGCGGTGTAAATCACGGCGGATGGAATCCAGATGAAACTCGATTCCACCTCTACGCAATTGTTTTGGGCACCCAGGTACTTCATGCGACCGGTTACGCAATGGGAGTCAAGTTCGACGGCAAGGTCGGCAACGGAAATCTTGCGGATGATCTCGCAGTCATTTCATACTTCGGAGACGGCGCTACCGCAGAGGGTGACGTAAGCGAATCGTTCTTGTTTGCAGCGATCAACCACGCACCAATTGTCTTCTTCTGTCAGAACAACCAGTACGCGATTTCTTCAAAGGTCGGAAGCCAAACCAAGGTGCCGCTGTATAAGCGCGGCGCAGGTTTCGGAGTGCCGGGTATCCGCATCGACGGTAACGATGTACTTGCGTCATACGCTGTAACGAAAAAGCACATGGATGATGCACGCGAAGGTGTCGGACCATTCATGATTGAAGCGCTTACCTATCGAATTGGTGCACACACCACTTCAGATGACCCAACTAAATATCGTGATGACGAAGAAGTTGAATATTGGAAGCAGCGCGATCCACTTGATCGACTTGAAAAATTCTTGCGTCGAAATGGAATCAATCAAGATTTCTTTGATCAGGTTGCACACGATGGCGAAGTGCTAAGCGAAGAAATTCGTAAGGCAACTTTCGCACTCGGTACTCCACCGATTGAAAATATGTTCCAGCACGTTTACTCACAGCAACACCCGCTAATCGACGAGCAAATGGCTTGGCTTAAGAATTACGAAGAGTCGTTTGGCGGTGAGGCATAGTGAGTAACTCAGTCGAACTTCCAATCGCAAAAGCCATCAACGCTGGTCTGCGCGAGGCGATGCGCAAAGACGACAAGGTGCTCGTCTTCGGTGAAGACGTCGCCGAGCTAGGTGGCGTATTCCGCGTGACTGAAGGGCTTCACGCCGAATTCGGACAGAGCCGAATCTTCAACTCTCCGATTGCCGAATCAGGAATCGTAGGTACTGCAATTGGTTTGGCCATGCGCGGCTATCGTCCGGTGGCAGAAATTCAGTTCGACGGATTCATCTTTCCTGCGTTCAACCAGATTGTCACTCAGTTGGCCAAGCTTCAGAATCGAAGCGAAGGTTACTTGCAGATGCCGGTAGTAATTCGTGTGCCAGTCGGTGGCGGTATCGGTGCCGTCGAACATCACAGTGAAAGCCCAGAAGCATACTTCGCACACACTGCAGGTTTGCGAGTGGTTACTCCGAGTAATTCGAACGATGCCTACTGGATGATTCAGCAAGCTATCGAATCTACCGACCCGATTCTTTTCTTCGAACCAAAACGACGCTACTGGCAGAAGGGCCTTGTAAATCTCGACGGTGCATCTAACTCTTTGCACCAGGCAAAAGTTTTGCGACAGGGCACGGACGTCACACTCGTCGCCTACGGCCAAATGGTTACTGTCGCACTTCAGGCAGCAGAATTTGCGCAAGACGAAGGTCGTTCAATCGAAGTAATCGATTTGCGATCAATCTCTCCAATTGATTTTGCCACCGTAATCGAATCGGTTAAGAAAACCGGTCGTTGCGTTGTAGCGCACGAAGACAGCACTTTCGTTTCGTTATCATCTGAAATCGCAGCGCGCGTTTCTGAACTTGCTTTCTATCACCTCGAGTCGCCAGTGATTCGCGTCGGTGGATTCGACGTGCCATATCCACCGGCGAAGCTTGAAGAAATTTTCTTGCCAGACGCCGATCGCATTCTCGATGCGGTTGACCGAGCGATGGCCTTCTAGGAGCAAACATGAGTCAAGTCGCGTACTTTAATTTGCCGGATGTTGGCGAAGGTCTTACCGAGGCCGAAATCGTTTCTTGGAAAGTAAACGTTGGAGATCGCGTAGCCGTTAACCAGGTCATCGTCGAAATCGAAACTGCTAAGTCTCTTGTTGAACTTCCTTGCCCATTCGAAGGGATCGTCACTGAGCTTCTTTATAAAGAAGGTGACACCGTGGAGGTTGGCAAGCCAATCATCGCTGCGACAGTTGCCGATGGCGCAGTCGGTGCAGTAGCGACTTCTTCGATTCCAGTGATTTCTCCAGAGGTGGCCGCGGCTGCCAGTGAAGCACTTGCAGATATTCGATCTGAAGGCTCTGAAGAGAAGCAGCCAAACCTTGTCGGCTATGGCGTAGCTTCAGCCCATGGCACCTCGCGTCGCGCTAAGCGAGCAATCAATCCGGTTCCGGTGGTTGCCCCAATGACCTCTGCAATCCCAGTAATTCCGGGGGCTCCAGCCACCGGGCTGATTTCAGTAGTCACTCCAGAGAATTCGGTCATCGCTAAGCCACCGATTCGTAAGCTCGCAAAAGACCTCGGCGTCGACCTCAACAATGTGGTTGCCACCGGATTAGCCGGTGAAATCACCCGCGAAGACGTGCTCGGTGGAGCGCAGCAGGCAAGTGTTTTCCGCAACCTAACCACACCAGAAGCACCGACCGAACGCGAAGAACGTATTCCGGTGAAGGGTGTACGCAAGGCGATCGCAAGCGCGATGGTTCGCTCAGCATTTACTGCTCCACACGTGAGCATCTTCGTTGACGTCGATGCAACTCGCACGATGGAATACGTCAAGCGACTAAAGGCAAGCACCGACTTCGCCGGCGTCAAGGTAACACCGTTGTTGATCATGGCTAAGGCAATGATTTGGGCAGTGCGACGAAACCCAACCGTGAACTCGACTTGGACCGATGAAGAAATCATCGTGCACAACTTCGTCAACTTTGGAATTGCTGCTGCAACACCACGTGGCTTGATTGTTCCGAACATCAAGGACGCCGACAAGATGTCGATGCTCGAGCTTGCCAAGGCAATCGAGCAACTTGCTGCCACCGCGCGTGAAGGTAAGACCACACCTGCGGACATGGCAGACGGAACCATCACCATCACCAACATCGGTGTTTTCGGTGTCGACACTGGAACACCAATCTTGAATCCTGGTGAGGTTGGCATCGTTGCCCTTGGTTCGATTCGTCCAAAGCCTTGGGTGGTCAACAATGAAATCGTCATTCGTCAGGTCACCACAATTGGTGCCACTTTCGATCACCGTGTAGTGGACGGTGACGTGGCATCACGCTTCGTGCAAGACGTTGCCTCGGTAATCGAAGAGCCTGCGCTGCTCCTCGACTAAATGCAAAAGAGAAAACGCCCAGTCTGGTTAACCAGAAATGTTCTAGCAATATCGTGGGTATCACTTCTACAGGATGCCGCGAGCGAAATGCTCTACCCAATCATGCCGGTGTTTCTCAATACGGTGCTTGGCGCACCGGCCGCAATTATTGGTGCCATCGAGGGTGCTGCTGAAGGCGCAGCCGCAGTTACCAAACTGACCAGCAAGTATATAAATCGAATCGCTAGTCGTAAAAGTATGGTGGTGTTCGGTTACGGCCTAGCTGCACTTGGCAAGTTCCTAATTGCACTTGCAACTTCTTGGCCGCTGGTTATGGTTGGACGCTTTGTCGATCGGCTTGGCAAGGGAACTCGATCCGCAGCGCGCGATGCGATTCTCGTTCAAGGTGTAGCGGTGGAACAGCGTGGCCGAGTCATCGGTTTTCACAGAACGAGTGACACACTAGGTGCTGTAGTTGGCCCAACGATTGCATTGGCGCTGATGTCAGTTTTTGATCAAAACATCCGAATTGTTTTGTGGATTGCAATAATCCCTGCGGCCATTTCAACCGTTGTTACATTTTTAATTAAGGACAACGAACCGCACACTAAAAAATCTATGGCAAAGAAATCTGCAGAGCATGTACCAAACACGCCGCTAGATGGAAAAATCAAAACTCTAATTTGGGTGTTGGCGATTTTTTCTTTGGCAAATTTTCCCGACGCATTAGTGCTACTGCACCTGAGTCAGGACGGTTTCGAGTTAAGTGAAGTTATCGGAATGTATTTACTTTTTAATATTTCGTATGCAACATTAAGCTTTCCTTCAGGAATGCTGGCGGATCGAATAAAGCCGAAGTTTGTTTACGCAATCGGATTAGTTTTCTTTGCGATTTCCTATGGAGGAATCGCACTCACTTCAAATAAATATTTCGCAATGGCGCTCGTCGTGATTTACGGAGGCTTCGCCGCGGCAAATGACGTAGTTGGAAAATCGTGGGTCTCAAAACTTGCCGGTGGAAATCAACAGCTCCAAGTGCAAGCCAGACTCCAGGGACTCAGTGGCTTGGGATTGCTTTTCGCCGGAATCTGGGCCGGACTGTTGTGGTCAATTGATGGGGGCCTAGGCGTTGTCCCGCTCATGATTTCGGCCGGGGTTGGTTTAGTCTCGGCAGCGGTTGTTGCCCTGATTAGAACCTAGAACTTATTGACAATCATTCTCAATAAGCCTTAGCCTTGGGGCAGGAGGTTTGCATGGATCACAGCGGACTACCCTTTTGGGATGAAGTTTGGACCATTTTCAGCGACCCTGCCCATATTCTTGCCGAGGTGGGCTGGACTGTAATTCAGGACGTAATCCTGATTTGGCTGCTCTATGGAACCCTTTGGAAAAAAGTGATTCTGCCTAAGCTCCACGAGAAGTTCGACAAGGAACATAAGATCGTTCACCACGAGCACGATGAGCACTAACGAGAATCTTAAGCGCAGAAATACTAGGCAAAAGGATGCCGTTCGGCATGCTCTCGGCGTCGCCAGCGGATTTGTCAGTGCTCGGCATCTGCACTTGGTGCTTATGAATCACGGCAGCACCATCGGCTTAGCCACGGTCTATCGTGCCCTTGCCGATTTGGCTGAGGCCGGGGACGCAGACAGCCTGCCATCCAAGGACGGCGAAGTCCTTTATCGTGCCTGCACAACCACTCACCACCATCACCTGATTTGTCGCGACTGCGGTACGACCGTTGAAATTGAGGTTCAGCAACTAGAAAAATGGGTTGATCAGGTCTCCGAGGCGCACGAATATACCAAACCGAGTCACACCCTAGAAATCTTTGGAATTTGCCAAGATTGTGGTAAATCTCCACTTGCTTAAGGCCCCAATTTTCGCCTAAACTTGTGAAGTTGCTTTAGGCAACCGAAATTTCGTAACACAAGCCCATGAATCAAATCTTGTTCTAGTGGCTTGCCCTCTAAAGGAGAACCAAATGGCTGCGTATTGCCAGGTGACAGAGACCGGACCTCAGTTCGGCCACCACGTCTCGCACGCTCAGAACAAGACCAAGCGTCGCTTCAACCCAAACGTTCAGAAGAAGACTTACTTCGTACCTTCTTTGAAGCGCAACGTGACCCTAAACGTTTCAGCTCGCGGCATCAAGGTAATTGATGTCCGTGGCATCGAGGCCGTAGTTGCCGAGATCAAAGCTCGCGGCGAGAAGATCTAAGGAGCGCTAGCAAATGGCTAAAAAAGACAAGGACATCCGTCCAATCATCAAGCTTCGTTCGACTGCAGGCACTGGTTACACCTACGTAACCAAGAAGAACCGTCGCAACGACCCAGACCGCATTGTGTTGAAGAAGTACGACCCAGTTGTGCGCCAGCACGTTGAATTCCGCGAGGAGCGCTAAGAATGGCTAAGAAGAGCAAGATCGTTA
>JBJTNZ010000010.1:0-18166 GCA_046074345.1 Micrococcales bacterium
GCAAGACGAGCTGCAAGCACTTTAGCTCCACTACTGACAAGCCTCGAATCGGATTCCGCGAAGCCAGCTTCAATTTGATCCAGTTTTTCGGCACTGAAAGAGAGCAGAGTCGAATCGCGCTGCACCAAGATTTCAAGAACACTCTGCCACCAGGCTAGATCGAATTCTGCAGCCACCTGCTCGCGAGTCACATGCAGCTTTGCAAAGTCGCGCTTGATAGCAGTGAGACCCATGGCCTCAAGCTCTGCGCTAACCAGGCTTCGTTCACCAAAGTTGTTTAATGCTCCGGTGTCTTCAACCAGCGAATTCAATTTCTTGCGCAGAGTTTCAAGTGGTAAACGAACCAATGCAGTTGGGTTTGATTCCTGATCCAAATGCTTTTCAAGTTCTTCCAAGTCAGCGACAAAAGCCTGATAGACAACTTGCACATCGGCTAAACCGAGTGGCACCTGAGGCGCGGTAACCGCATAACTGAGCGTGTGCCACTGTTCACGCTGAGATTGAATCTGTCGCAGTGACCCATTCATATCTTGCACGTGCATGCCCGGACGCAAGTACTCTTTCGCAAGCTTTTTCAATCGACGTCGATTGCCGCCAGACATCTCACCACGACCCACGCCGGTTTCTTTTCTCGGAGCTGTGGCAGTAATTAGGTCGGTTAGTGGACGATCGAATACATCAGGAACGAAGCGATCAAGAGTGTCTCGTATTCCTAGGAACAAACGAAGGTACTTGCCCCAGTCTTCGACAGTCGCAGCTGGTCTAAATTTCACGCGGTCGGTGAATTCGCTCATGTGCTGTTGCAGCGCATCGAATTCCGAGTCTCTCAATCGCGTGGCCAACTGAACAGCGGCGGTGACTTCAATCGGTGAATCAAACTTGGCCTGATACCAAGCCGAGTCTTGAGGCCCGTACTTGAACTCCCCGAGTTCTTCAGCCTTCTGTAATGCAGAAATGGCTCGCTCTCGATTGCGGTGCTCTAGCAATTTGCTCGCGTCGATTCGAGCACTCGTCTCTGGCGCATGCGGCATGGCGCTTAATTTCGCCAGCTGACTTAAAGCCTCGCCTATCGAATAGCCATAGTCGGGATCTTTGCGTTCAAGTGCCGCAAAGTATGACTCGATTTGTTCGGTGGCGATATTCCGCTGGTTGAGTTCACCCTGCTGATTCACCGGCTCGGCTTTTTCATGACGCGAGATTGTTGAAATCAGATCAACCCAAGTTGCACTGCTGCGTATTCCAAGGCCGCCGAGACCAAGTGAAGCAAAACGGTCAGCTAACTCGTTTAAGGTTTGTGCTCGCCCTGCGGCAACAACCACGCGCTTACCCTGTTCGACAAGTGCCGCAATTAAGTTCACCGCGGTCTGTGTGTAACCACAGCCAGGCAGAGTTTCAACAGCAAAGGATTGCCCGAGCAATGCGCGAGAAACAATTCGCTTCTGAGTTTCATCAGCGTCTGCCACCAACGTAAATGACTGCTGATCAATTACCGGAATCGCTCCCGAAGACTTATCTGATGCCAAAGCCTGAATTACAAAGTTGCTATCGCGAACAAAATCTCGGGCAAGCTCAATTGGCGCAATTGTGAAATTGGTAATTACCAAAATCTTCTGCAAGTCCAAGTGCCCGCGGCCTGATACCAACTCAGCCAGGTAGTTGAGAATCGAAACCGGAAGTAAATCAGTCGACTGCTGAGCTCGTGAAAGAATTTCTCGAGCATCCACCTGGACGCCGTAGCAATTGCGGAACGCATCCACTAGTGCCGGGTTTACCCGTGCAGTGCCGGCGAGTTCGATCTCGTAATCTTCGCCTTTGTGAATTAAGTGGACCGGCCAATACAAAATTGGCAACTGCATGTCGAAGCCGTCTGCCTGAAGATTTACCAATCCCCCGAGCAGCCCAAGAGCTTCGATTCCGAAGTTGAGGGAAATCTTTTCGGCCTTGTTCTTGATACGGCGAGCAGCACTTAGCGCTGATGAGAAAGCAAGTGGATCGCGAACAAGATTTGAGAGTGTCGTAGCTCGTCCGGTGGTTAGTTGAGAAAAGCCACCCGGATGAGATTGGGTCAAATCAATTTGGCCGTACGAATTGCGCTCGAAATTGATCAGCGGATTAGTAACGCCGATTGATTGAATCTCTGATTGCCAGGCATCCCAGACGGCCGAAGGGACCGCACTACCGAAGGATTCTGACTCAGACACGAGTCAAGCCTAAATCTGGCCCCTGCCTCAGCCTTGGAGGCTGGGTTAAACTCGACTAAGTTGCCAGCCCTCGTAGCTCAGTGGATAGAGCAGTGGTTTCCTAAACCATGTGCGGAAGTTCGATTCTTCTCGGGGGCACTATCTGCAAGTTACTCGTTCGATCCAGTCAAGACTCAGGTCGACAATCCGATCAACCTCATTCTGCGGTGTGCCCATCCAAGCGTGTTCGGCACCAGGGATACTCACTAATTCATGAGGCACGCCTGCCTGAGCAAGTTTTTCCATGAGTACATGAGATTGCTGAATTGGTACCATGCTGTCGGCGTCGCCGTGAACTAGAAGAGTCTCTGGCGAGCCTTCGTGAATGTAAGTCGTCGGGCTAGCCTTTTTGCGCCATTCCGCGCTTTGCCAGCGGTCCTCACCCAAATTGAAATACTCGGGCGGAAATCTTGCCACTTCGGGAAGTGCAGCGTCAGTGCCATCCATGGGACGCACGATTGTATTCAAATCGCTTGCTCCAAACCAATCCACGAATCCGACCACCTTCAGGTCGCTCGAAGGTTCAGCACCATCAGTTCCTTCGAAGTAGGGATCGCCGAAAGTATTCACAGTCAATGCACCTAGATGCGCACCAGCTGAAGCCCCCCAGACTACAACTTTTGAAATATTCAGGTTGAGTTGCGGCGAAAATTTTGCCAGCCAACGGAGTGCTGCATGAGCATCGTGCACTGCTTCAGGAAAACTTGCTTCCCTGCCTAGTCGATAATCGATTCTCGCAATCGCGAATCCACGCATTAAGCTCTTGCCAACGTAGTTTGCTTTTTCAATCCACGGCGCTTCCTCTTTTCGTGTACCTCCCGCATAGCCGCCACCGTGAATCCAAATAATTAGCGGGATTGGAACCTGAGATTCTGGTACAAAGAGTTCCAGTTCGATTGGACGAAACCCAAGTTTGATTGAATAACTGACGTCGTAGCGTTTATAGCCGTCCGCTGTGGTTACAGGATTAGGAATCATCCCATGTTTAGGAGGAATCCAAACTGGCTTTTCGGTCATTGAAACCTGCTTTGCTAGGCGACTAGAGAAATGTAACTTTCCCATTCTGGCTCAAAGCGCTCGGCCCCTCGAACCATCCAGTGGTGACCACTCGGCATCCGAGGGGTGAAGTTCAGGCTCCAGCCAATTTCCGCTAGAGTCTTGTCGCTCTTTTTGTTATTGCACTTGAGACAGCAGGCGACCAGGTTTTCCCAGCTATCCGCCCCGCCGCGAGATTTTGGTTGCACGTGATCAATTGTGTTGGCAGATTTAGAGCAGTAGGCGCATCGGTGATTGTCTCTGCGAAGTACTCCTCGGCGGGTCACCGGGATTTGTCTACTGCCCGGAATTCGCACATATCGTTGCAGCAATATCACGCTCGGCAGGTCATATTCCCCCATTGCGCTGTGGAGTTTTTGCTCATCGCTCTGCTCGAGCACTGTTGCTTTCTGATTCAGCACGAGCATCAATGCTCGGCGAAACGAGACAACTGCTAGCGGTTCATAACCGGCGTTCAGTACCAGGGTCTTCATCTATTCCTTTCGTTGACTCACACGGCTTGTGAGTCTTCGCGGCACAGCGGGTAATAAAAAACGCGCCATCAGAATTGATGACGCGTGATTAGTTGCCCACAGGTTGACAGTGGTGGAAGCTTTGGCAGCCATGAGTTATTTGCTTGGCGGGCAAATTTCTCAATGCCATGACATCCTCCTGACAACCAAACTGTTGCTAAGGCTCAGATTAGGACTAATTAGCCGAACGGCAGGTAATTATGCGTGTCGTGTTGGTAACGATTTGATTAGTTAGTGGCCAGACGCACGAAGTGAATGTTGCTGGTGAAAATCGGGGCTAGCTTCACAGTGTCACCAGGTCTTGGCGCGTGATAGAAATTGCCATTACCCGCATAGATGCCGTCGTGACTCATGTCGTTGAAGACCACAAGATCTCCAGGCTGAGCATCTTCAGGCTTAATCAAAATTCCCATGCGTCGCTGAGCGTGAACAGAGTGCGGAAGCGCCAAACCAAATTGTGAGAAAACGAAAGCTACATAACCCGAGCAGTCGAAACCAGCAGGAGTTTCACCACCGAATACATATGGAGTGCCAACGTACTTCGCTGCAACCTTAAGGATCGTGGCGCCGTCCAACTTTGAGTATGGAGGATTATCCAGGTAGTCGGCAGCGGTAGGTCCGGTGTATGAACGATACGAATTCAAAGTCGCTTCGCGCTGAATTTCGTTGGCCTTTGCATCTTCGTACTGTCCGCGAACAAATTTCACAGTGTTGACTGCGGCCACGGTGAGGTTCTGAGTGTCTTCGGCATTCGCTGTGGCTTGGGCGCTGGTTGTGGTGAATCTAGCCATCGCTGCGACATCTGGATTGAATGCGTAAGCAGGAAGGGAGAAGGTCGCAAAGAGACCAGAAGCGATTGACATGGTCGCCAGGTTGATCGCCTTACGGCGCATCTGCGCGGACTTCTTTTTAGGTTGAGCAATTACATATGCTCCCGGCGACTGAGGTGCCGTCTGTGCGAAAAATTCTGCGTCGAGTTTGGCAGCTTTCTTTGCTGCTCGTTTCTCAGCGCGAGTGAGTCGAGCTTTTTCTGCTTCGCGTACTGCGCGGCGACTGCGCAGCTCGAAGGATTCAAGAACGTTGATTTCTACGTCTGCGCGGTGCCTGCCGTTGCCTAGTTTGGCCAAGAGAGTTCTCCGATCGGTTGACAGGTCGGGGCATCCACTAGAGCCAATTTTACCCTCGACCCAGCTAGGTCAACCACCCGAAAGCGGCTTATCAGGGTTTTCGGAGCCTATTTAGGCCAAAACAAAGAGGTGTGCGGCCATTTCGCGGCTAAAAACCAGGCCAGTCGGGGCTTTTTCGGCCTTAATTGTCACGGTCGTTGGGCCGAAATCTGCCGTAATTGTGGCTCCTGGCACTAGGCCAAGCTGGCGCATGTCGGCCAATTGTTCTGGAAAAACCTGCAGTGGCTCGCCAATTCGGGCGAGGGTGTAGTGCTTACCCTCGGTTTCCCCCACCAGTTCGGCTACCGAGGTTACCCCGTCACGAAATTCCTGATTTGAACTGTGTCCGAGTTCTGCAAGACCGGGAATCGGGTTTCCGTAAGGAGAACGATCAGGGGTGTCGAGCAGGGCAAGAATCTTGCGTTCAACCTGTTCACTCATCACGTGCTCCCAGCGGCAAGCCTCTTCGTGCACAAACTCCCATTCGAGACCAATTACATCTGCCAAAAGGCGCTCGGCCAGACGATGCTTGCGCATTACTCCGATGGCTTCGCGTCGTCCGTTTTCAGTGAGCTGAAGATGACGATCGGCTGAAACGACCACCAGGCCGAGACGTTCCATTCTTGCTACGGTCTGTGAAACCGTCGGACCGGCGTGGTCGAGTCGCTCGGCGATACGAGCACGCAGCGGAACCTGCCCCTCTTCCTCTAATTCGAGGATGGTACGCAGATACATCTCTGTTGTGTCGATGAGATCGTCGTGGTGTTCCATGCATCCAAGATTACTCGCCAGTGGCTCTCGGTAGAATTATGGAATGTCCGAAATCAAAATTCCCGCAGAATTCATTCCAGCCGACGGCCGTTTCGGTTGTGGTCCTTCACGACTTCGCCCAGCACAGATTGCGGCGTTTGCCACTGAGGGTGCAAAGCTCATGGGAACTTCACATCGCCAAGCGCCAGTGAAGAATTTGGTCAAGCGAGTGCAGGATGGACTTCTTGAGTTGTTCCACAATCCTGCGGGTTATGAGATTGTTCTCGGTAACGGTGGGTCGACTGCATTCTGGGATGCTGCCGCATTCTCGCTGGTTGAGAAGAAGGCTCAGACTTTGGTGCACGGTGAATTTGGAAATAAGTTTGCAACCGCACTAACTAATCCTTGGTTGGAAAAGCCAACGGTAATTAACGGTGAACCGGGCTCGCGTCTTGACCTTCTAGCCGAAGCGGGAGTCGATTCTTACGCATACCCGCAGAATGAAACCTCTACCGGTGTGGTTGTTCCAGTCAAGCGAATTGCCGGAGCTGACTCTGGTGCCTTGATGTTCACGGATGCTACTTCCGCTGCGGGTGGAATTGATTTCGACGCAACCGAGACTGACGTCTACTACTTCGCACCTCAGAAAAACTTTGCATCAGATGGTGGGCTTTGGTTTGCACTGATGTCTCCTGCCGCACTTGAGCGTGCTGAAAAAATTCACGCGAGCGATCGTTACATCCCAGAATTCTTGAGCGTTAAAACCGCAATCGACAACTCGCGACTAAACCAGACTTTGAACACCCCAGCTATCGCGACACTTTTCTTGCTGGCAGATCAGATTGACTGGATGAACGAAAATGGCGGACTAGCTTGGGCCGATGCCCGCACAAAAGCTGCATCGGGACATCTCTACGAATGGGCAGATGCATCTTCATATGCCACACCATTCGTGAGCAACCCTGATCACCGTTCACAGGTGGTGGTGACCATCGACTTCGACGACAAGATTGATGCCGCTGCGATTGCCAAGGTGCTGAGAGCAAACGGCATTGTCGACACCGACCCTTATCGCAAGCTCGGACGAAACCAACTACGTGTGGCTACATTCACCGCAATGGAGCTTGGCGATGTGCAGAAGTTGACTGGCGCAATCGATTACGTTGTCTCGCAGCTTGGCTAAATCGGATGCGTTTTTACATCAAAGATTCTGAGCGCAAGCCGGATCCAGAGCCGGCAAAAGTTAATGCAAAGTTGGCCATCAAAGTCGGCCTGGTGCTTTGGGTACTAGCTCTTATCTTTCTTGTATTTCAAGCGACCCAATCGACGACGCAAAAACCTTGGTGGCCTTTTACCTGTGTCGTCGGAATTCTCCTCGGAATCTACGCTCTCATCCACGAGCACCGCAGGCGCTGATTCTGCAGCTTCTTCAGCTTCATCCTCAGCGCTAGTTTCAGTATCTGCTTCGGCAACCTCATCAGATTCTTCTTGCTCTTCTGCTTCTGCTGCCTCTGCAGCTGCTTGAGCTTCTAGCTCTGCTTGCAGCGCTTTGTAGTCGGCTAGACGTTCTGACCAAGGCACCCAGTTTGGTGCAAGTAGGGCGTCTTCTCCAGGCAACAGATTTACTTCGCTTACAGAAGTGTCTTCACCATCAACAAAAATCGAAACGGCAATACGCCAACCGACGTAGCCCTTTAATTTGGAATCAAATAAATAGGTACTGACGTTTTCGCCCTCATCGATTACCGAGAGGAAATCTCCGACCGACTGAGAGTTGGCGAACTCGACCGCAGCCTGACGGGCACGGTTTTGTAATTCTTGTGGGTTAGGCATCCAGTTCGTCTGCCAACTTGCGAAGCAAAGTTGCGATCTTCTTGCCCTGGGCAGGCTCAGGGTGCTTGCCGCGCTTTAGACCTCCGCCAATGCCATCGAGCAGGCGAATTAGGTCTTCAACAATGATCGACATTTCGTCGGCTGGCTTGCGAGAGCGTGAAACCAAGCTCACCGGCGCCTCAAGGACGCGAAGTGACATGGCCTGCGCACCGCGCTTGCCGTCAACGATTGAGAATTCAACACGGCTACCAGGCTTGATAGCGCTGACTCCGGCAGGAAGTGCGCTGGCGTGCAAGAAAACTTCTGATCCCTCGTCTGAAGCGATGAACCCGAAACCCTTGTCTTCGTCGTAAAACTTAACTTTGCCGGTAGGCATTTGAACCTCTTTCAATAACTCCCCCTATTTTACGTGGCAAAGCTCGCGCAGACTAGGGCTAGCTAGGGCCTTAGGCTTGAAGGATGGCTAAAAATGAATCCAACCCATCTCGCGCCGAGAATATCTTGGCTTTCATGGCTGCCGGCGTGATCGGAGTCTCGCTGCTAACCATGCTGGTAGCACTTTTACTTCGCCTGTTCAATGTGAACCCTTGGGCCGTACTCACCCAGATTCCACTAATTGGCCTCCCATTCGGGTTCATCATCATTTTGGTATTGCTCTTTGTGAGCATGCGACGCCGTTCTCGCGAAAACAAGTAACCAATGTCCGACCAGCTTCAGGTAGCCGCAGCGCTGAGGCGCATGGATGATCTGGCTTTGGTCAAACTGGTAAACGCACGTGCAATAAACACCACTCATCTGCGCGATTTCTTCGATTTCGCCGATGCTGTGATTGCGCCAAAATCCGCAACCGCCGCAATTGCATCACTCAGCAATCGTCAAATTGACACACTTCTGGCAGTGATAAATAACACGAAGCCAGATACGAAAATCGCTGGCGAATTGATCGACTTGGCGCTAGTAGAAAAAACAAAAACTGGACTTTCCGTTTTTGAATACGCAAGCAACGCTTACTACGAACTTGATAAGACGAAGCCCGCTCAGCTACTTTCACTAACTTCAGATGATGTAGAGCTGAGATTGGAAGAAGTAGATCGCGATGCCCACCTCGCAATCTTTGACATTATCCAAGCACTAACTGAGTTGATCTTCGACTTGGAGCAAAGGTACATTCGCGAAGTTGGAAAGCGTGGCGTGGGTTTGCCAGATATCAAGCGACTGGCAAACCATTTACGAAAACCAAATGATTACGCGAAACAAGTTTTCGAGATTGCACTCTGGGCAGACCTTGCTGTGGTCAGCCACTCGCGCTGGCAGCTCGGCGCTCAATATGACAATTGGCTTACCTGGTCAGACGGGCAGCGCTGGTCTCATCTCGCGAATGTTTGGCTAGATCTAATCGGTGAGGCTGGAGCACGAGAGTTATCTGCACTACGTGCCGGGCATTCATTTGCAGAGTCGCTGCAGGCCAGCTACCGATTTGCAGACTTGGCAGTGAATTCCAGGATTAATCGGATTACCGACCTTGCCGACAAAATCGGTTTGGTTGCCAATAACCTCGCTACCACTTGGTTCGCACCCGCAGTCGCCGGCCAAGTTACAGCTGCCGAGAAGCTTGTGGTTTCAGGCCTTCCGGCTCAGGCCAGCAGGCTGATTATCCAAGCCGACCTCACCTTAATTGCACCTAGCCCACTGCCAACCGAACTCGAAATACGCCTGCGCAGAATCGCAGACACCGAACAGATTGGCATGGCCAGCAGTTACCGACTATCTGCCTTGTCGGTGAGTCACGGACTAGAAACCGGCATGACTGCCTCGGAAATTCGCTCACTGCTTCTTGAACTTTCGGAACGCGAATTACCGCAACCGGTGGACTACCTTCTTCGTGAAGCCGAACAGCGCTTCGGCAGACTTCGGATTAGTGATGCAAAGAATTCTGGGCACACTGTAGTGACTTCTGAAGACAGCATCCTGCTCGCAGAAATACAGAACAATCAAAAACTGAAGCCATTGGCCCTCCACTTCAGCGAAAAAGGTGATCTACACACTCGCTTCGAAACGGATTTGGTTTACTTCACTCTGCGTGATGCGGGTTATGTAGCCGTGCGAGTCGATGACAAAAACAAAGTAATCTCACCTACCGCAATTTCTGAACGCGACTCAATAACAGCGACCTCAAAATCAGTGGCAAACGACATTCAGCGCCTAAGAGACCAGGATGCAAAGCTCGGCAGCGAACCAGATGACGACGACCTACTGCGTCAGATTCAGTTGGCAATCAAGAACAAGGCCAACGCTCTGGTTACTCTGCAGTCGGCCAACGGAGAACTGGTCGAGTATCTGATTCAGCCGGTAGGACTTGCCAACGGAAGACTGAGAGCCAAAGACCGTAAGGCAGACGT
The DNA here is from genome assembly GCA_046074345.1 of Micrococcales bacterium. Lineage (GTDB taxonomy): Bacteria > Actinomycetota > Actinomycetes > Actinomycetales > Microbacteriaceae > Rhodoluna. The sequence continues at coordinate 9,957 of JBJTNZ010000010.1, forward strand.
GGAGCGAACCTTGCCCCTCGCATCGATAACCAGCATCGTTCTTCAATAGGCTATAAGGATGACCAACGGACCACTGATTGTGCAGAGCGATAAGACCGCACTGCTCGAGGTGGACCATCCGCAGGCGGCAGATGCTCGTCACGAACTAGCGATATTCGCAGAACTCGAACGCGCTCCCGAGCACATTCACACCTATCGCATCACGAAGCTAGGTCTTTGGAATGCCCGAGCAGCTGGTCACGACAGCGACTTCGTCCTCGACGTACTAGATCGCTATTCGAAGTTTGCAGTGCCAACCTCTGTGCGCACCGACATCGCCGAGACCATGGGCCGCTATGGCCGTTTAGTCATCAAACGCGATGAACAAGGAGAACTCGAGCTGGTTTCGAACGAACCGGCAATCTTGGTAGAAGCCACCAAGCACCGCAAAATTGCCGAGTTACTGGGCCTGCGAATCAGTCCAAACGCTTTCCAAATCCAGCCCTGGGCTCGCGGCCAAGTTAAGCAAGAACTGCTGAAACTCGGTTGGCCCGCCGAGGATCTGGCTGGCTACGCCGAAGGCACCCCGCACGCAATCGACCTGAGTGCGACTGATCCGAAGCACGGAGCATGGAAGATTCGCGATTACCAGGTGCAGGCCGTTGATAAGTTTTGGCAGGGTGGTTCTGGAGTCGTCGTGCTCCCGTGTGGTGCCGGAAAAACCATTGTCGGTGCCGCTGCAATGGCTGTGGCGAAAACCAACACTCTAATTTTGGTCACCAACACCGTGAGCGCCCGTCAGTGGAAGAGTGAACTCATCCGTCGCACCACTTTGACTGAAGATGAAATTGGTGAATACAGCGGTTCGATGAAAGAAATCAAACCGGTAACAATCGCCACATATCAAATCCTCACCACGAAAAAGAAATCCGAGTACTCACATCTTTCATTGCTCAACGCAAATGACTGGGGACTCATCGTTTATGACGAAGTCCACCTGCTTCCCGCTCCAATCTTTAAGATGACCGCCGAACTGCAAGCGAAACGTCGCTTGGGACTGACCGCAACTTTGGTGCGCGAGGATGGTAAAGAGGGAGATGTCTTCTCTCTAATCGGACCCAAACGCTTTGATGCGCCATGGAAAGAAATTGAGTCACAGGGTTACATCGCTCCGGCAGAATGTTTTGAGATTCGAATTGACCTTCCAGAAGAAGAGCGCCTGAACTACGCGATGGCGAATCAGGATGAGCGTTACCGAATCGCCGCCACCAGCACCACCAAGATTCCAGTAATTCAGAAACTGCTCAAAAAACACGCGGGCGAACCCACCCTCATTATTGGTCAGTACATAGATCAGTTGCACACAATCGCCGATGCGCTAGATATGCCTCTGATCACCGGCGAAACTCCCGTGAGTGAGCGGGAGAGACTATTCGAACTTTTCCGCAATGGCGAGGTAACCGCACTCGTGGTCTCAAAGGTTGCCAACTTCTCAGTTGATCTGCCAGAAGCCTCGGTCGCAATTCAGATTTCAGGCTCATACGGGTCGCGCCAGGAAGAAGCCCAGCGCCTGGGTCGTCTGCTTCGCCCGAAGGCTGATGGCCGCGCGGCTAGCTTCTACACGTTGATTTCCCGAGACACCGTGGACCAGGATTTTGCCCAGAATCGTCAGCGTTTCCTAGCCGAGCATGGCTACAGCTACACAATTCTCGACTCTCACACCCTGTGAGAATCCGCAGACTCCATTCGGCTAGTTCCCAGACTTCTCCCAGCCAATATGCGAAAACTAAAGTCATGGAAAACATCAAGGTACTCGTCGTAGACGACGAACCAAGTATTCGCGACCTACTCTCCCGTCAGCTTCGATTTGCTGGCTTCAGCGTTGCCGCAGTGGGCAACGGAAACGATGCGGTCATCGCCGCAGAAAAATCAGCCCCAGACATCATCCTCCTCGATGTCATGCTTCCCGACATGAACGGTTTCAGTGTGACCAAGGCAATTCGCGCCAAGGGCATTGATGTGCCAGTGCTCTTCTTAAGTGCACGTGATGAAGAGGCCGATCGCGTCACCGGCCTCACCGTCGGTGGCGACGACTATGTCACCAAACCATTTGGCCTCGATGAAGTGGTTGCCCGCATCCACGCAATTCTTCGCCGCTCGAAGAAAGCAGAAGCAGAGCCTTCATCAATCGAGGTTGGCGAAATCAAGATTGACGAAGATGCACACGATGTCTTTGTCAACGGACAGATTGTTGACCTCTCTCCTACCGAGTACAAACTGCTTCGCTTCCTCATGTCTAATCCAAACCGCGTGCTCTCAAAAGAGCAGATCATCGATCACGTTTGGCACTACGACTTCAACGGCGAAATGGGAATTGTTGAGTCTTACATTTCCTACCTTCGTAAGAAACTTGACCCAGTCACCACCGAGCCGCTCATTCGCACGAAGCGTGGAGTCGGATACATGTACGTGGCAAACAACCTAAAGAAATAGTCTTACTAAGTGAATCAAAAACTAGCAGCTGCCTGGTCGCGCATTTCCCTGCGCACCAAGTTGACCACCATGTCGGTCGCACTAATTGGTGTGCTGCTAATTGTTTCAAGTGCCGGAACTATTTCGCTGCTCCGTACCTATCTGCAGCAAAACACCGACACACTTCTAACTTCAACGGCAGTGACGCTTTCACGCGAGAACCCGCTAACCCTTGAGTCACGCCTTGCCACACGCCAGGTAGTGCTTCCTCGTCTGCCGAGTGATTACTACATCGCCTACCTAGACACAGATGGCTCACTCTTGCTTGGACTGGTTTCGTCGGCAAATGCCAAGCAGGATGTGCCTAATCTGAGCAACTTCACTTTGCCAGTCGTGCTTTCCACTCAGGGGCAGCCATTCGAAATAATGGTTGCTGGCCGCAGCTCTACCGTTTCGCTGGGCGACTGGCGCATGATCGCGCTGCCACTCGCCGGCCTCACCGGTTCAGTGGTGGTCGCTTTGCCGGACAGCGCAAATGTTGGTCTAATCAGGCAGTACGGACTAATTGGTACCGGATTCGGCATTCTGCTTTTGGTGGTTAGCGCTATCGCCATTTGGATGACCATCAGCTCAGCGCTTCGACCACTTCGCGAGGTGGAGCGCACTGCCGCGGCTGTAGCCGAGGGTGATACCAGCCAGAGATTGATTGAGCACAGCCCTAATACCGAGCTTGGACGCCTAAGCACTTCGCTCAACACAATGCTCTCGAGCATCGATGATGCGATGTCCTCTCGAAACAAGACCCTTAATCAAATGCGCCGTTTCGTCGCTGACGCCAGTCACGAGCTTCGCACACCTCTGGTCACCTTGCGCGGTTATGCCGAGCTATATCGCATCGGCGCACTCAAGGAGAAAGACGACGTTGCCGATGCAATGTCACGCATCGAGAGCGAAGCCATCCGAATGAGCGAGCTTGTCGAAAATCTGTTGGCACTAGCCAGAATGGATGAAGCCACGCCATTGGCAAAGTCCGAAGTCAACCTCACCGCACTTTCCACAGTCGCGGCAAGTGATGCCAAAGTAAGCGCCAAAAACATCGAATTCAATGTGACCGATTTGTCAGGAGAAAAACTCACCGCTGACATCTTCGGCCTGGTCGATGAGTCGAGTTTCCGACAGGTGCTCACCAATTTGCTTGCCAACGCGACTCGTTTTTCAAAGGAAAATTCTTCGATTGAAATCGCTCTTGGAAATACGCCGACGCACACAGTGCTTGAGGTGCGCGATCACGGTGAAGGCATCCCGGCTACGCTTCGCGAAAAGATCTTCGAGCGCTTTTACCGTGCCGACAATTCGCGCAATCGTGAGACCGGTGGCTCTGGCCTTGGCCTTTCGATCGTGAAGACTATTGTCGAACGACATAGCGGAGCAATCATGGCTCTAGAAACCGACGGCGGCGGAGCTACCTTCCGCGTGGAACTGCCGCTTAACTAACAGGCTTTTTTCTCCACATTTTTTGTAATTCGATTATTTGTCTACTCAGATTCGAGCACGCTATTGGCATGACTCAATTTCAAGTAGATAGCGAGCAAGTACTCGCCGCTAATTCAGCAATTCAATCCAGCATCACCCGAGTGCAGAGTGAGATCGAAACACTGCACGCCCAATTGAACGGACTCCAGGATTCTTGGCGCGGCCTCGCCGCCAATCAATTCCAAGAATTGTCAGTGCGCTGGCATGGCACGGCTACCACCGTGCAACAGCAACTCGGCGAACTAGGCAGAGCGCTAGCCACAGCAGCGCATCAATACGAAGAGATTGAGCGCGCAAACCTTGGCTTGTTCACTGGCTAGTTGCTTAAAGCAAAAACGGAGCAGATTTCTCTGCTCCGTTTTCGTTTAACTTCTTTAGAAGTCCATGCCACCCTGCGGCGCAGCAGCTGGAGCAGCAGGCTCCGGCTTGTCTGCAACAACTGCCTCGGTGGTTAGGAACAATCCTGCAATTGATGCTGCGTTCTGTAGAGCTGAACGAGTCACCTTAACTGGGTCATTGATTCCAGCAGCCATCATGTCGACGTATTCGCCGGTAGCTGCGTTTAGACCGTGACCAACTGGAAGGTGAGTTACCTTCTCTGCAACCACGCCTGGCTCAAGACCTGCGTTAAGAGCAATCTGCTTTAGCGGAGCTGCAACTGCAACGCGAACGATGTTCGCACCGGTTGCCTCGTCGCCCTGAAGTGCTAGCTTCTCGAAAGCCACCTTTGAAGCCTGAAGTAGTGCAACACCACCACCGGCAACAATGCCTTCCTCGACAGCAGCCTTCGCGTTGCGAACTGCATCCTCGATGCGGTGCTTGCGCTCCTTGAGTTCAACCTCGGTAGCAGCACCCGCCTTGATTACTGCAACACCGCCGGCAAGCTTTGCCAAACGCTCCTGTAGCTTCTCGCGGTCGTAGTCAGAGTCTGACTTCTCCATCTCACGGCGGATCTGCTCAACACGACCGGTGATCTCCTCGGCTGAACCAGCACCTTCAACGATGGTGGTCTCGTCCTTGGTGATTACTACCTTGCGAGCGCGACCCAATAGGTCGATGGTTGCGTTCTCTAGCTTTAGGCCAACTTCTTCAGCAATTACCTGACCACCGGTCAAGATTGCGATGTCCTGAAGCATTGCCTTACGGCGGTCGCCAAAGCCAGGGGCCTTCACAGCAACTGACTTGAAGATTCCACGGATTTTGTTAACGATCAAAGTTGCAAGTGCTTCACCTTCGATGTCTTCGGCGATGATTAGCAATGGCTTGCCAGTCTGCATCACCTTGTCAACAACAGGTAGTAGGTCCTTCATCATTGAGACCTTTGAGTTGGTGATCAAAACGTATGCATCCTCAAGCACGGCTTCCTGACGCTCAGGGTCAGTCACCATGTAAGCCGAGATGTAGCCCTTGTCAAAGCGCATACCTTCGGTGAGCTGAAGTTCGATGCCGAAAGTGTTTGACTCCTCAACGGTGACTACACCTTCCTTGCCAACCTTGTCGATTGCTTCTGCGATCAGGCCACCAATATTTGGGTCGCCGGCAGAGATCGAAGCGGTCGATGCAATCTGCTCTTTCGACTGAATTGGCTGAGCAATGTTGTGTAGTTCTTCGATGACTGCAACAACTGCCTTGTCGATTCCACGACGAAGAGTAATTGGGTCTGCTCCAGCAGCAACGTTGCGCAAACCTTCGCGAACGAGAGCCTGTGCAAGAACTGTTGCAGTGGTAGTACCGTCACCGGCGACGTCGTCGGTCTTCTTGGCAACTTCTTTAACCAATTCGGCACCAATGCGCTCGAATGGGTCTTCTAGTTCGATCTCCTTAGCTATCGAAACACCATCGTTAGTGATGGTAGGTGCGCCCCACTTCTTCTCTAGGACGACATTGCGTCCGCGAGGGCCAAGGGTCACCTTGACGGTGTCGGCCAAGATATTCAAGCCGCGCTCTAGGCCGCGGCGAGCTTCTTCATCAAAAGCGATAATTTTTGCCATTTTGGATTACTCCCAATAGTTCATGAATTGGCACTCGTCGTATGTGAGTGCTAATCCAATTTTGGCACTCAAAGCCCGAGAGTGCAAATACCTGTTTTAAAGCGAAAACCCCCGATTTCTCGGGGGTTTTCTAATCTGTCGGTCGACTAGATTCCTGATTTATTAGATCAGGTTGACCTTGTCAGCCTGAGGACCCTTGTCGCCGTTCTTTACTTCGAACTCAACGCGCTGGTTTTCCTTTAGCTCCTTGTAGCCATCGCCCTGGATTGCTGAGAAGTGTACGAATACGTCTGCTCCGCCGTCCTGTGTGATGAATCCAAAACCCTTTTCAGAGTTGAACCACTTTACGGTTCCTTGTGCCATTACTTACTCCTGATGCTGTGTGACAGGCTTGGAATCCCCAAGCCAGAGTCGCACGTCTTGAAGCAAGTGCTACGTGTACTGCTACGACCAAATACAACCCTAGCGACATACGGCATAGCAGCGATAGCCCCACAAGTACTATTTATCGTTTGTTATACAAGCGTAATTTTGCTAAAAACAGGCCAGTTAGTTGAGGTCTGTGCCCAGAACGACCGTAATTGCATCGGTAAATTCTGCAGACATTGACGCTTTCAAAGTCACTGTAGAGGTCGAAAGCTTCTTTGCAATTGCCTGAGCCAACGCTTGATCGTTGGCTGAAAGGTAATAAACCGCTGAAGTTGAAACCTGACCACCAGTTGCTGGCAAATAGTTTGCAGCAGTGCCCACGTTGTATCCCGCATTCAAAAGTGTCTTAGCAACAGCGGTAGCGTTGCCGTCCTTAGTAGTGCCGTCTAACACCACAACTAATGGCTTGAGTGTCTCGACCACTGGCTGGGTTGCCACCACAGTATTGGTATCGAAGAAGTTCAAACTGTCGATGGCCTTCAATCCAACAAAACCAAGCACAGCGACAACTGCCGAGTAAGCGGCGATCTTCAAAAACTCCAGCACACGGTGACGCGCGGTGCGCCGAACCCTGTGACGACCACCGTGAATCGGTGCTGCGTCAAACTCGTCGCGAGGGAATTCCATAAGCCAATATTAGGTTCTATAACTCGGAGGATTCGCATGAATTACAAAGTAAACAAATCAGAAGATGAGTGGCGCAACGAGCTCACCGAATTCGAGTATCACGTGCTTCGCGAAGCTGGCACCGAACCAGCCTGGACCGGTGAACTCTTAGATGAAAAACGTATTGGCACTTTTTCGTGCAAGGCATGCAACGCCGAACTCTTCACGAGCGAAACCAAGTTTGATTCACACTGCGGCTGGCCAAGTTTCTACCAGCCGAAAGATGGCGACGCCGTCGAACTAATCGAAGACCGATCACACGGCATGGTGCGCACAGAAGTGCGTTGTGCAAATTGCGGTGGTCACCTAGGTCACGTTTTCGATGACGCCCCGCAAACCCCAACCGGCGATCGCTTCTGCATCAACTCGGTTAGCATCACATTCACCGAAGCAAAATAAAGCCCATAGGCTGGGCCTATGAATAAGAAAAATAATGTAACCGATGGCGGCGTTGGCGCCTTCATGTTCTTGGCCTTCATTGGCGCCGCTGTTTATTTCATCTCTAAGGCCAAGGGCTTTTGGGATGGAGTTTTAGGTTTTCTAAAGGCCTTGGTTTGGCCAGCCTTTTTGGTTTACGAAGTTCTAAAGGATTTGCTGGGCTAAATAATGAGCAAGCCTTCAGTTCTATTTATTTGCGTACACAACGCCGGCAAGTCACAAACCGCCGAGGCGCTAATGAAGCACCTGGTTGGCGATGAGATCACCGTCTACTCAGGCGGCACCGGTCCAGATGAAAATCTGGCAGCCGATGCGGTTGCAGCTTTGGCGGAAATAGACGTTGCAGTTGACGGGCAGTTTCCAAAGCCAATCGATAACGAAATTCTAAAAAGCGTTGACCGCGTTGTGATCCTTGGCGATCAAGCAAAGGTTGAGCCGATTGAAGGCATGAAGTCTGAAATTGAAACCTGGTTGATTATTGAGCCCAAGGAATTTGGCATCGAAGGAGCGCAGCGCGCCGCAATGGTGCGCGATGAAATTCTTGAACGAGTTGAGCAGCTGGCAGAAGAGTTGCTCGGCTAAATAAAGATGCAGCCGACCGTGATTTAGGAAAATTGCACTTGGAGTCCCCGGTCGGCAAAAAAGGAATGCCTCCCAAATGGGAGGCATTCCTTTTTTTTGAGCCGACCAGGGGACTCGAAC
>JBJTNZ010000011.1:0-4598 GCA_046074345.1 Micrococcales bacterium
TCTGCTGACCTGTCGGCCAGCCAACACTTTGATGCAGACCTGCTGCACTCCGCTAGGTCGAAATTTCCTAGCTAAATAACTCCTCGGCTAGTTTCTCGCCCGGTTGCACTCCTGTAGGAATTGCCCACACTGACGAACCGATTGGAGTGGTCCACATGTTTAGTAGGTCGAAATCTGCAAGCCGCTTTTGTACTGGAATGTATTGATCCAGGTCCGCCATGTATGCGGTCCAGAGCAATCCAACATTTGGAGTGCCGTCGACGTCCGTACCAACGTCATAGTTGAAGGGGCGACGGAAGAATCTCTCTTTCAGGTTCGTGGCACCCGCTCTACGAATGTGAGCGCTGCTAGAGATTACCTTCAAGCCATTTGGTTTAGTCGCTTCAAGATCTGGGATGTCGGTCTCTAATTTTCCAGTCAGCGGTGCACCATTACTCAATTTGCGCCCAATGACATCCTCTTTTTGTGGGCGACTCATTTTGTCCCAAGTATTTAAAGTCATTGAGATTCGGCGCAACACTAAGAGAGTTCCGCCAACCGCCCATTTAGGCCCGTCTTTGATCCACACCAAGTTGTCAAAATCCTCGGTGTTTAGGTCCGGATTATCGGTGCCATCGACTTGACCCATGAGGTTGCGCTGTCGTGTGCCTTCTGGCGAAACACCTTGGGCATTGGTAAATCCTGATTGCGTCCAGCGAACATCTGCGAACGAAACGCTATCTCGAATAAGTGCTCGCACGGAATGCGACAAAAGAATTGGATCGTCAGCTGAGACATGCAAGAGCACGTCGCCATCCGAAAATTCTTCTTGCAACTTGTCGATCTTGAAGCTTGGAAGTGCAGCAAATGTTTTTGGCCTTTGGTCTTGCAAATTTAGTTTCTCAAAAAGCCCAGGGCCAAAACCGAGTGTCACTGTCGCCCGAGCCGAGCCCGGTGCTATTTCTGGATGCGGGTCCGCGACAACTTCTTCACCAGACATTATTTTTGCAATGTCATCGGTGAGTAAACTCATCCAGCGTTTCATCGCAAGCTTGTCAGTAGTTGGTTTTAAATCGAGAGCAATGAACGTGGTGAAACTCTGGAGTGCTAGCTCGATACCGTTCTGATGCAATCCGTAAAACTGCGCCTTCCGATTCAGGACGGCGGTTTCAGCTTTTTTACCAAGTTCTTCGGCAAGATTCGAACCCACCACGTTGGCGGTGGTAATCGACGCGGCGGTAGCCGATACCGCTGCTACAGCGGTACCAGCAAAAAAGCCTCGTCTGCTAATCATTTACTTTTTGGGTTCGTAGGTTTCGTCGCCTGCGAGGGACGTTTTCACTGGCCAAGTGAAGGTCTGATCTTCAGTGCCATCAAAGTCCACGGTAAGGGTGACTTCATCACCCTCAAGCACAGCCTTCTTCAAGCCCATGAGCATGATGTGGAGTCCACCCGGTTCCAAGGTTAGAGTCTCCCCCGGCTGAATTTGAATGCCACCCTTTTTGGCTTGCATCTTCATTGCACCGTCTACCATCACTACTTCGTGAGTTTCAACCATCGTGGCAATTTCTGCTGAACCACCCAAGATAGTCACCACGTGATCAGTGTTGTTCGTGAATTGAGCAAACGCTCCGGTCATGCCATCTACATGGTCGCTGTATTCGGAATAGCGCACCCAACCATTCGTGGCGCTTACATCGGCCAACTCAGAATCCGCCGACGGCGCTGAGCAACCTGACAAAAACAAGGTAGTTGCCACTAACAAGCTACTTAATAGCGATTTTTTCACGGTTCACCTTTCGTCGTTTTACATCTTGTAGAAGTTTACTCTACAAGTCGTAAAACTACGAAATTATTGCTCTAGTGGTTCGTTGCCCACATCTGTGATGTGGAAGTTCATGAATGAACGTGACGCCGTTGGGCCGCGCTGTCCCTGGTAGCGGTTCAAGTACTTCGCGCTACCGTATGGAGTCTCCGCTGGTGAGCTCAACTGGAAGAAGCAAAGCTGACCGACCTTCATGCCGGGCCAAAGCTTGATCGGAAGATTAGATACGTTTGCAAGTTCTAGAGTCACGTGCCCCTTGAAACCTGGGTCTACGAAACCTGCAGTTGAGTGGGTCAGAAGTCCAAGGCGTCCTAGTGAGCTCTTGCCTTCTAGGCGAGCCGCTACGTTGTCTGGCAGAGTCACGAACTCGTAGGTGCTTCCAAGCACAAATTCCCCAGGGTGAAGAATAAATGCCTCGTCTGCTGCCACCTCAACGAAGCGGGTGAGCTCTGGCATCTCTTCGCGAGGGTCGATGTATGCGTACTTGTGGTTGTCGAAAAGACGGAAGAAGCGATCGAGGCGTACATCGAACGATGAAGGCTGGAGCAAGTCCATCGCCAAAGGTTCTAATCCGATTTGGCCGGCTTCAATGGATGCGCGAATATCGCGGTCTGACATAAGCATTGTTCGAGTATATCGTTTGTGAAGCTCTGGTTTAGATTTGAGCCATGACCAATGCCTCGATTCTCGAATCGTTTCTAAAGTTCTCCGAACAGCTCAAATCATCCTTAGCGAGCCGTCCTGCAGTAATTGGTTTGGTGTTTGTCGGCTCAACCGCCGATACCTCAAGAGTCGACCGCTGGAGTGACCACGATTTTTTCGTGATTACCAAGCCGGGCGAAGCCGAGTCTTTGAGGACCGAGCTTTCTTGGCTTCCGAACCACCAGGACATAGTGATTTCCCCAAGGGAAACCGCGCACGGTCTAAAAGTTGTTTACCGAAATGGGCACGTCCTTGAATTCGCTGTATTTGAAGACAGTGAGCTCGAACTAGCCTCCGCAAATGCATTCTTGGTGGCCATCGACAGAGGCAATATTGGCCAACGAATGGCGGCCATTGCTGAACGAAGCGGGCGCACGACTGATTTCGATGACGAATTCGGGCTTCTGCTGAGTCACTTCCTGATAGCGGTTGGCCGCTACAGGAGAGGTGAAGTACTTACTGCGGGTGAGACCATTCGCGGTACCTGCGTAAATCATTTGCTTGGCCTAATCCGCAGCCAAATCAATCCCAAAGCCGGGACAGAAAAGGCTACGGATAACCTAAACCGACTCCGCAGATTCGAGCTGCAGTATCCGAATATTGCGGCCCGTCTTTCAGGAATCTTGATGCTTCAAGTCGAAGACTGCGCGCGAGCCCAATACGAGTTGTTGGTCGAATTGATCGGCCCGAAGTTCACTGATCGTCAACAAGAACAGGCGAAAGTGGTTTCTGAACTGCTGGCTTGGAACTAGTGCTCTAGTCCGACCTTCTTGTAGACCCACTTGAGCCACTTTGGCGCCCACCAGTTCAGGTCGCCGAATAGACGCATTAGCGCTGGCACGAGTAGGGCTCGTACCACTGTGGCATCCAGCAGGATCGCAAAGGCGATGCCGAGACCAAGCATCTTCATGATGCTCACGCCAGAGGTCACAAAGGCAGCGAACGAGAATGCGAGTACTAGTGCGGCGGTCGTGATGATTCGGCCAGAGCGCTGGAGTCCGATGGCTACCGACTCGGTCGTGCCAAGACCGGCGTCGTGCTGCTCCTTAATTCGGCTCAGCAAGAATAATTCGTAGTCCATCGAAAGTCCGAACGCGACGATTGCGATCAGCACCAGTGAGGATGTGTCGATAGTTCCGGTCACCTGGAATTCACCGATCAACCACTTAAGGTTGCCATCAACGAAGACCCAGGTCAGGAAGCCGAGCGTGGCTCCTAGCGATAAGAAGTTCAAGAGAACCGCTTTGATTGGAAGTAGTACCGAACCGGTGAACAGGAATAGCAATACCAAAGTGGTTAGAACAATCCACAGCAACACGCTTGGCAATTGTTTGGTAATACCGAGTTGTGAATCTGTGTAAATAGCTGCAGTGCCACCGACGAGAACTTCGTGACCATCGACTTTGAGTTGACGAATCAGCTCGGTTAATTTTTGACCGGCAGGTGATCGCGATTCGACATCGTGAATTGCTTGAATGCGTTGCCAACCATCAGTCGAGTAACTTGCAAATGCTGGCGCGTAACTTGCATCAAGTGTTCCGTTTTGACTTATGCCCAATGCGCTCTGCACACGCAAAATATTTTTGGTCTTAGAAAGTTTTTCGGTAAAGGCATAGATGTCATTGGTGTCTGCACCCTTGACCAAAATTTCGACGGGTGATCCTTCACGGCCGCTGAAGCGTTCACGAATCACGTTGTTGGCAATTACCGCTTTGTTGCTCACCGGAAGAATGCGATCGTCCACTTGGCCAAACTGCACGCCATTCATCAGCGTCATCAATCCACCAAGACCAAGAACCGTGATCAGCAAGATTGGAACCGGACGTTTCATCACGAAGCGAGCCAGGCTTGCCCACGAGCCCTTGGTTTTAGCCTTGCTGGTGATGCGAGTGAGCTTGATCAGATTGACCTTGTCACCGAGCATGGCCAGCAGCGCTGGCAAGGCAATCAGGGCACCGGCGATAGCTAGGAAGACTACGACCACCCCACCAAGAGCGAAAGACTTCAAGAAGTACTGCGGGAAGAAGAACATCGAGGCCAGCACAATAGCGACGGTGAGACCACTAAAGAGCACAGTGCGGCCGGCCGAATT
>JBJTNZ010000012.1:0-20800 GCA_046074345.1 Micrococcales bacterium
GGAATTCCAATTACCTTGCAATGAGTTTTGGCAGCGATAGGAAGCGCGTAATCCACCCAAACATCAATTGGACGCTCTAGCTTTTTCACGGTTTCAACTTGTGCAGCAACCATATCGACTATCCAGTCTCTGCGGGCTCTAACTTTCTTTAGAGAAAAACTTCCGGTAACAATTCGTCTAAGTCTTGAGTGTTCTTCACCATCAAGAACTAAAAGGTTTGCAGCTTCAGACATCTGACCGTCTTCATCCAGAGGCCCAGGCAACTCAAACGGCAGTGCTGCCATGGTGAGATCTTCACCATCCTCTAGGTGCACTTCGGGTCCAACCGGCATGCGATCTGGCTTCATGCTAAAACGCGAGTCCTCGAGAATTGCCCTAGCTAGGTCGTATTGCAGTGCGATTAGCCCCTCGTGACCATCCTGATATTCGAGCGGATGGGTTGGTCCCTCCTTGCGCCATTCCGCAAAAGTTGGTGAAGCATGAAGTGGAGTTCCGTCGCCGGGGAGTGAAGCACCCGAGTATGGACATTTGGCTGCGGTTTCTGACATTTCTCTCCTATTTTTTAAACAGATTGATCTACTAAAACGCGGGACTTATTGAAGGCTCTGGGTGATACATTCCAGCCGACAATTCCTCGAGTGACATTATTTTTTGAATTCGAGATCAGAAATCCATCTGATTCTTGATGCGCTTCTCGTATCAATGTCGGTTGGTTGAACCAACCGTAAGCCTTGATCCGCGCATCGTGAATTTCTGACCAGAAGAATGGGATTGGCGCTTTGGGAGGCGTCCCGTGAATTATGTTGTTCGCAACTGCTATAGCTTGTTCGATTGCGTTGCTTTGATGTTCGGTTCTAGTGGGAATACCAGAAAATGGATCAGGCCAGGCTGCCACATCGCCGATTGCATAAATGCCAGGAGCGGCCAATCCCGTTGCATCACAAATCACACCATTTGACATATCTAAGTTTGAATTGCGTAGCCAATCCACACAAGGAACTGAACCAATGGCGGTAACCACAAAATCTGATTCAATAGTTGTCCCATTACTCAAAAACACCTTGGTGGTATGCGCGTTCTTTTCAACTTTGAGGACCTCTGAATTGAAATGCACGCCAACATTATTTTTTTCGTGGAGAGTAGCGAGCTCAGGTGACAAAATTTCGCCAAGCGAACCAAATGTTAAACTTGCCGACCTGGCTAGCAAGTGAACATCTGCGCCTTTCGCGTTTGCAGCGCTGGCGATTTCGGAGCCAAGCACTCCACCGCCAATCACCACAACAGACCTAGCACTTTCAAGCGCTGATCGTATGAAGAATGCATCCTCGATAGTGCGCAAGCTTGGAAGTTGTGGAGCCTGACTTAGGGTTCTGGCCCTAGTTCCGGTAGCAATCACCAACTGATCAAACCTAAGGTTTTCGTGTTCAGTGGAAAGTTCTCTCGATTCCGTGTCTAGGCCAAGTACTTCAGTAGCAGGAAAATGCTGAATATTCATGTCCTCTAGCTTGGATTCGCTCCCCAAAGCGATCTCATCCTCAAGCCATCCATCCATGAGCACCTGTTTGGACAAAGTTGGCCTGCTATAAGGGCGGTGACTTTCATCACCAATCAGGTAGATCTCGCCGTCGTAACCACCAACGCGCAGCTGCTCAGCAGCGGTAAGGCCGGCGATGCCAGCACCTACAATTGCGATTCGATGACGAGATGCCATGAAAATGATCGATATCTATTCTTGAATTGCAATAGCTCGCGCGGGGCAAAGCGTCGCTGCCTTGCGAGCAGCTGCCTCCTCGCCAGAGCTTGGCTAATCGTTTAGCACAATTACGATTCCTTCGTCGTTCTGATCAAAAAGTGAACCTGCCACAAGAGCGCACTGGCCTGAGCCAACACATGCCTCTTCCTTAACTACTATCTTCATCTTTCTCCTTGGTTTGATTTGAATTGAGAGTTATTTAAGCTTTGCAAGGTTAGCTAGCCAAGTTGCAAATTCGTTTAGTAGGTCTGGTGCTTTTTGTAGGCTCTTGCCTCGTGGGTCTGTACCAAATATTCCCCAAAGCGCGTGGGATTCGCTGTGACGATGTTGACCAAAAAGGTTGTCGTCGGGATCAACACTTGGATGTGATTCCGGGTCTGGCAATTTATCTAGATTCACCAATTCTGGATGAATCGCCGCGAGCATCATCGATTCAAAATATCCTGCGTGATCTGCGGGAACGATTGCAGATTCATGGTCTGCCATTGACGCTGTTTCAAGTTGCATGGAATTAGAAGTAATGGAATTCCATTTTCTATTTAAGTTTGAGAGGAATTCCCTCTGTTCATTTGCAAAATGCCCGCTCAGAATTACACAACTACGCACGCCAAGTGTTTGAAGTCGTTCTAAAGTTGCAACCAGGTTTTTTTCGATTGAGAAGTGATCGGGCATCATGATTGTCCACGGATAGTTAGAGTGCTCCCCGCCAGTGCCCTGGTACATCACTGGCAAAACTATTCCGCCCGTAATCTGAGCGGCGGCCACACATACGCCATGTGCTGTAAGGCCATCGAGGCCGATAGGCAGGTGCGCTCCGTGAAATTCCAGTGCTCCCACTGGGACATAAACAATTGGCGACTCGGCAATATATTTTTCAATTTGATCGAAGGATAGAAGCTCAGCGCGCACTTCACTCTGCATGCTCATACGTAATAGTTCCTTCTCCACTCATGCTCTTTCAGCGCCCCACGCAAATCAATTGGAAACTCGGCACCATCTGAAAATGCCAAATTCTCTCGAATTCTCTTTGCTGTCGTCATACCAAGAATTGCGGTTGACACTTGTGGTCTACTTAGCGCAAAGCGGACGGCTGCCTCAGCCAGGGTTGGATAATAATTTTTTGTAAGTTGCACTAGTGGTTGCAATCTTTCTAAAGTTTCAGCAAATCGTTCATCTCGATACAAGGTGTGAAGCACTGAACCTTCTTCCCAGGTTGCATAAGTGTTCTCATTCCAAGTACCGCTAAGTGCACCTGAATCCAAAACAACTCTCGCGATTATCGCGGTATCCCCTGTTTCAGCTGCTTCGAAAAGTTGCTTGTCTGGTTCCTGTTCGAAGATGTTGTAAATCACCTGGATTGAATCGACCAAACCGGATTCCGCCAGTTCAATGCCATCTTCAGGTCGGTAATCCCTGATTGATACGCCAATCTTAGATATTTTGCCTTGGTCCCTATATTTCGAAAGTACCTCGAACCACTCCAAATTTTTTAACCCATCGGGAGCCCAGCAATGCAGCTGGTAGAGATCGATGCAATCGACGTTTAGTCTTCGACGTGAATCCTCGATGTTTTTTTCCAAATGCTCTATTGGGTACAGGTCAGCAAAAGAAGGGTTGTCATTTTGAACCGAAGGCCAAGATACCGGCTGGACTTTGGTAGCGACATAAATCTTTTCGCCATTCCACTGCCTAAGTGATCTACCAACAATTGTTTCGCTGTGCCCGAGTCCATACATCTGCGCGGTATCGACAAAATTGATTCCTGCCTCGTATGCGCTTAGGAGGGCACTGACGGATTCGTCATCGTTTACTGCTCCCCATTGTCCACCGAGTTGCCAAGCTCCAAATGAAATCTCGCTGACAGCCCATCCGGTCTTGCCGAACTTGCGTCGAATCACAGTCATCCAGACCCCCAATTGAGCACTAATACATCAAGATTGCCTAAATTTATTTCGCTCGTGGGTTGAATTGAATGTACTAACGCACCAGATTATGGAGATTTGAGCCACTAAGGCCTTAACTCGCCTTGGGCAAACAAACTTGGAGCTACGCCATATTCTTCGCTAAAGACTCGTGAAAAATAAAGAGCGTCCTTAAATCCAACCAATTCGGCGACTTCATTTACTCGGAGTCCACTAGTGCGGAGGAGATGAGCGGCTTCTTGGAGTTTTAATTGTCGAACCCAATTACCGAGTGATACTCCAAAATATTGATTGAAAAGCCTTTGCGCCGTGGTTGAGCTGCAGTCTCCAGCCTTAGCAAGTTCCGACACCGATAATTGTGCTGAGATGTTTGCCCTCGAATAAGAGATCATGTCCTCGAGCGCCACCGGCAATGTTGGAATCGATTCCCATTTATCCCACTCGGCATTTTCTGCTAGAACCATTCTCGCTAAAGCACGAGCCGACTCTTCGTGAAACGCAGCTTCAGTAAATCGTTCTACCGCGAATCTGCCAAGGTCAGCAATTCGTCTAGCCGGCCCTGATTTAAAGTCAGCCAACGAAGGTTTGAACTCCTTTGGATCACCCTGCCTTGCAGGATCATCAAGAAGTGAATCTCCAGCCAGGTGAGCCACTCTTGGAATTACCGGCAGGGATTCAGAGTGACGCGGCACGATGTGCAAGGTGCCAATCCGAAAAGGGTTTTTTGTATCTGCTTGGTATTCCACTTCGTGGCTCCAAGGTAGGCGAAATACTTGATTCGTGGCTAGCCTATAGGTTTGGCCGGCGACTTTGATTTGACCTCCGCCGCGAACTACCCAAATGAAGCAGACGCTCATCACGTGCGGATTGTGTAAATACTCCCCTGGCCTAAATCGATACCAATTTGCGCCAACCACAACCGGTGAGCCAACAAAAGTTCCAATGTCGTCGGACTCGCTTCGAATAACTTGGCGCATGACCAGATGCTATCTCAAATGAAAAAAGACCAGAAGTACTCTGGTCTTTTGACTGGTGCGCCTGGAGGGACTCGAACCCCCAACCTTCTGATCCGTAGTCAGATGCTCTATCCGTTGAGCCACAGACGCTTGTGTGTTGAGATTTGTTGCGCTCGGCAACCTTGTAATTCTATACCGAGGGGTGCCCGCTAAGCCAGCCCCTAATTGAGGCGGTGCTTGGTCTCTATAGCCTGACCCCAGTAAGTACCACCAATAATAAGTAGCGTTCCAAGAGCTCCGATTGGACCCATGACTTCGCCACCAATGAATGCGGCCACAATTGTCGACCAGACTGGCTCGGTGCCAAGGAGCAAGCTCGCCCTGGATGCAGAAGTGTGCTTCACAGCCCAGTTCATGCCGATGAATGCCGCTGAGGTACAAATGATGGCCAGAAACAGCATCAGCGTCCAGTCGAGCGGCGTGTAAATCAGTGCGTTTTTGTAGGCTCCGACTGGATTGATAAACATCATGATCACACCCGAAGTGCTCACCATCACTAGTGTGAGGTTTACCGGAGAATAGTTTTTTCCTTGTGTGTAAATACCAAGTGCGACGAAATGCACGGTTCGCAGAATCACCGCGAAGAACATCAAGAGATCGCCGATGTTTGGTTGCACGAAACCGTTTCCCATAATCAAGAGGATTACTCCAGCGAGTGCAACGAGGGTGGCTACAAAAAACTTTTTTGGTAGCCAGTTTTTGCGCCAGGCGCTTTCGAGAATAGGTACCGAAACAATTGCCAAAGCGATGATGAGCCCACCGTTTGTGGCTGATGTGTAATGCACACTCTGTGCTTCGAGATTCAAAACGATGATTTGTGAAACACCAAAAGCAATTCCTAATAACCATTCCGCTTTTTGGAATTTGGTTCTGGTAAATGCCCAGTAGATCCAAAGTGCCGCTGAGGCGATTAGGAATCTGAGTGCCATCATGCCGGTGATTTCACCGACGTTGCCGAGTTCTTTTACGACAAGATACGTAGAGCCCCAAACGGCGGCGACCACCAGAAGCATAAAATCGCCAGCACTAAGGCGTGCTGACGATTTTAAATTCACGCGGAGTCGAGAGGATTTGAACCTCCGAAGGACTTTAGATCCTTACCTCATTAGCAGTGAGGCGCACTCGACCGGGCTATGCGACGACTCCTGAGTACAACCGGTTCAGTTTACCCGAGACCTCGGGCATGTTCCACCCTTAGTTGGAGCAGGTGGTGGTTGCGGCGTTGGTTCCAATGAGGTCTAGCCCGTCGGTTGGAGTTGGGCTTGGGGTAGCAGTGGTTTTTGTTGTTGGTGTCGGGCTTGGGGTAGCAACTACAGCACCCTGGCCGGTGTTGTTACCACTGAGCTTGATTGGTTCATCGTTGACGAGCTTGGCGAAAAGTAGGTTTGCCTGATCGTAGTTAGGCATTACACGGCCCGAGTATGGTGCTGGCAGCCCACCGTGTGAAGGCACCTGCAAGAACACCATCTTGTCAAGCTCTACATTTCTAAGTGCACCGGCGAGCGAAACCATGGTGTTGAGGTCGGTGAGCGATTGTGAAAGTTTCATATTGCGTGCAGCGGCGTTTGCAAGTGAGTAAAGCTGAACAGGGTTTGTCAGTACGCCGTTGCTCTTTATTTTTCGCACGAGTGAGGTGAGGAATACTTGCTGATTAGAAATACGGCTGAGATCTGAGCCGTCACCAACGCCGTGGCGAGTTCTTAGGAACTGGAGTGCTGCTTTTCCTTGAAGCGTGTATTTACCTGGTTGCAGGTAAGTCTGCGTATAAGGGTCATTGATTTCGTTAGCTACACAAACGTCGACTCCACCAATTGCGTTGGAAAGTTCAATCACACCTTTGAAGTCAATCATTGCAAGATACGGAATGGTAAGTCCGGTTAGTTTTTCAATCGTCATCAACGTACAACCCGGTCCACCGTTTGCAATAGTGGCATTGAGTTGGCCAAGAGCTTGTTCTAGGTAGCCTGGCCCACCACTCGTGCTGGGGCATGCTGGCCAGGGAACCATCAAGTCTCTAGGAAATGAAACCGCTACTGCGTTTTTGCGATCTGCAGATACGTGAAGCAAAATCATCACGTCGGCGAGGGTGGATGTTTCGTTGCCGTACCCCTTGCCCTGACCCTTGCGAGTATCGGAACCGACCAAGAGCATGTTGATTGGGCCATTTAGATCTGCCGCCGTAAGAGTTTTTGAATTTGGTAGATCGATACCGTTGCCCTGGATTGTGCTGCTAAGTTCCCAGACAGCTACACCTGCAATTGCGACCGAGGCTCCCGCAATCATCGCTAGGGCCTTGACTAGAATGCCGCCGAACGCCGAGGCACGTGACTGCACCTTCAAACGGCCATGACGAGCCAAGGCTCGAGGTGCGCGTTTTTTGAAGATTGGCATTGAGGGACTTTCCTGGGATGAAGTACCAGTTTAAAACGAAAAACCCAGCCAAAGGCTGGGAATTTCAATGGAGGAAGCGGTGGGATTTGAACCCACGGTAGCTATTAACTACGACAGTTTTCAAGACTGTTCCGTTCGGCCGCTCCGGCACGCTTCCGTCCTTGTAGTTTATCGGAAGTTTTGGGTGAAGAGAAGCCCTTCGAAGCCGGCAAGCACCTGGGCTACTCCATCATCCTCAACGGATGCGACCACTGCTGATGCCGCCGCCTTTACGTCTTCAGGACCCTGGCCCATTGCAAAACCATAGCCGCCATTGGCCTGAGCCCACTTCAACATGTCGATGTCATTTCGTCCATCGCCAATTGCGATCACTTGATTCGGCCTGATGTTGAGTGCCTCGCGTTGAGTCTCAAGAGCCGATGCTTTGCTTATGCCTCTCGGCGAAATATCGAGCCACGCGGTGTATCCAATTGAGTAGCTCACGGAGTGCAATCCGATATCGGCAATTAGTTCGATGAATTCGTCTGCCGCGTGATCTGGAGAAAGCACGACGACGCGGCTAACCGGTTCATCCATGAGTTGTTCAATAGGCGTTTCGTAATTTTCATCGCCGAGTGCGTAGGTAGGAAATGGTCGATGAAAGTTGTAACTTCCATCAATGTTTTCTACGGCGAAATGGGCCGTTGGTAATTTTTCGACAAGTTTTGTAATTACTTCGCGCGGTTGAAAAGTAATGACTTCGTGGTGAGTAAATCCTCGTGGTTCGTCAGGTTGAATTTTGATGGTTACTGCTCCGTTTGAACAAACCGCAAAACCATTTTTAATTCCAACGTCAAAGATCACTGGAATGGCTTGTGATGCACTGCGTCCTGTTGCAATGACGACTTCGTGTCCGAGTGAGCGTACGCGCTGCACCTGTTCGATTACACGTGGTGAAAGAAATCCATCATCGTGAACGAGTGTGCCATCAATGTCGATGGCTACGAGCCATCGATCATCACCGGTTGCAATTGTCATTTAGGTGCGATGACCTCAGCGCCACCAAGGTAAGGACGAAGTGCAGCAGGAATCTTCACTGAACCATCTGCCTGCTGGTGAGTCTCGAGAATTGCAACCAACCAACGAGTTGTGGCAAGAGTTCCATTGAGAGTGGCTGCCGTTGCGGTCTTGCCGTCTTCGGTGCGGTAGCGCACGTTGAGACGACGAGCCTGGAAGGTGGTGCAGTTCGAGCTTGAAGTTAGTTCTCGATACTGGTTCTGTGTTGGCACCCAAGCCTCGGAGTCGTACTTGCGTGCAGCGCTCGAGCCCAAATCTCCGGCGGCAGTATCAATCACGCGGTATGAAAGCTCACAAGCCTGAAGCATATCTTCTTCGAGTGCAAGAAGTTTCAGGTGTTCGGCCTCCGCGTCTTCCGGCTTCACATAGCTAAACATCTCCAGCTTGTTGAACTGGTGCACGCGCAGGATTCCGCGAGTATCACGACCAGCGGAACCAGCCTCGCGACGGTAACAAGTAGACCAACCGGCATAGCGCAGTGGACCGTTTGAGAGATCGATAATTTCATCGCGGTGATAGCCCGCGAGCGCGACTTCACTCGTGCCGGTCAGATAAAGCTCATCGGCAGGCAGGTAGTAAATCTCATCGGCATGCGCGCCCAGGAATCCGGTACCGGCCATTACCTCTGGTCGCACCAGGGTAGGAGTAATAAGTGCAGTGAAGTTGTGCTTGGTGGCAAGGTCAAGCGCGAGATTCATCAATGCGAGCTCGAGACGTGCACCCCAACCCTTTAAGAAGTAGAAGCGTGAACCAGATACTTTTACACCGCGCTCGATGTCAATAATGTCTAGAGACTCGCCAAGTGCGACGTGATCTTTCGGCTCAAAATCAAAAGT
Source organism: Micrococcales bacterium (assembly GCA_046074345.1). Lineage (GTDB taxonomy): Bacteria > Actinomycetota > Actinomycetes > Actinomycetales > Microbacteriaceae > Rhodoluna. The sequence continues at coordinate 8,975 of JBJTNZ010000012.1, forward strand.
GGCATGTGTGCCCACTTCCTTGAGTACCTTGAAGTTCTCTTCTCCGCCTGAAGGAACTTCTGTAATTACAACATTCTCAATTTTCCAGAGAATCTCATTGAGCTTCTGTTGCGCTTCGTTTGCTTCGGCTTCTGCTGCTTTTACAGTCGCTGCCAATTCTTGTGCCGCGGCGATTAGGGCCGGTTTTTCTTCCTTAGTCGCGGTCGCGACAACTTTTGCTGACGCATTCTGCTCGGCACGAAGGCCTTCAAACTTCTGGAGTGCTGCTCGCCACTGCTCGTCGGCAGATACCGCCTGGTGAACTAGAGATTCCTCGGCTCCGCGAGCGCGCTGTGAAGCCTTGATGGCTTCTGGGTTTTCTCTAAGCAGGTTTAGGTCAATCACCCGTCTAGGTTACCTTGACCACTTAGTTCTTCGGCAGAACTACCGATTCGATGTACTTGCGCACTGCGAGAACACGTCCGTGCTCGCCAGGCCCTACTTCAATTCCAGCAGCCTCGACGGCTCGCTTGAATAGGTTTTCAACGGCACGCACTGTTGTACCGCGACGTTGAGCAATTTCTGTATTCGAAAGTCCAAGTGCAGCCATATGTAATAGGTCAAGTTGCGATCGAGACAGGTTCGAAAGTTGGTGCTCGGCTCGATCCTGACGCAGCTCTGGGTTTACGCGACCACGAAGGCTGGCAGCAATGGCTTTGACTAGGAGTTTCACGTCTGCCACTGAGTCCTTGACCAAATAGGCAGCATCTTTCGGCACAGACTTGTTGTCCACTCCAATTGTTTTTGGCTCAGGGATGTTGGTTAGGAAAACAATGCCTATCTCAGGCGAAGTCTCTCGAAGAATTCGAGCAACGTCAAAGCCGTTTGGGCCAGTGCCGAGTTCGACGTCGAGTATCGCTGCGTCTGGGTCGAAGCGAGAGGCAAGAGCAATTGCTTCGGAAGCAGTCTCCGCGATAGCCAATTCAAATCCTTCTGCTTCAAGCACTTCGGTAATTAGCGTGCGCATGAAGTGGTTATCTTCCACGAGCAATAACTTCTGATTCACCGGCATGGTTAAAGAGTGCCACAGGTATATATCTGTCCAACTCGGAATGTTCACTTATTCGAACATTGGCTAGATGGTTAGGCTGAAGACGTGGCAAAGAAAACCAACCGCGCCGCGGTCATCTACTATCCGGGGCGAGTAGATCTTAAGAAAGTACGCCGCATCGTCAGTGCCGAGCTTTCTGGCCTCGGTTGGGAAATCCCACTTTATTTGAAAACAGCTGCCGATGAAACCGGTGGGGTTCAGGCGCTGCGCGCGATTGCTCAGAAGGCGACTCACATAATCGTCATTGGTGGTGACGGCACAGTTCGTTCGGTAATTGAAGAAGTTGCCAAATCAAAAGCAAGCGTGACGGTGGGAATCGTTCCGATTGGCACCGGAAATGTGTTGGCTAGAAATCTGAATTTGCCTCTGGCTGATTTGGAATTACAAATTCACCGAGCGCTGTTTGGTAATTCTCACCAAATTGATCTGGGTCTCGCCAAACTGATCATGGCTGATGGCAAACGCGTAGAAAAACATTTCGCAGTAATGGCTGGCATCGGCTTGGATGCGAAGATCATGATGCACACGGACTCCGACCGCAAGCGCCGGCTTGGCTGGGTTGCCTATGTCGAGGGCGGCTTGAAGATGCTGCCAATCCGCTACGAAACCCTTTCGGTATCGGTGGACAATCGAGAACCAAGACAGTTCAAGGTAGTCACACTATTGATTGGCAACGTTGGCTGGTTGCCAGGACGACTATCGATGATGCCCGAGGCTTCGCTTGATGACGGGCGTTTGGATGTCGCGGCAATTGGTCCGCGTCGATTTTGGAACTGGATTGATTTCTGGTCTCGCGTGACAGTGGGTAACAACATTGTTCGCACCAGTCGAGTCGGTAAGCAATTGCTTGATGCAACTGCGAATGTGAAAACACTAGAAAATATGTCCGGTGTAAAAATTCGAGTTGCGCCCGCAGTCGACACTGAATTGCAACTCGACGGAGATGTAATTGGAAAAATCAGCGAAGTTGAATTCGAAGCTCAGCCGCGCGCTGTTGTAGTGCGAAGTTAATTACTTACCGCGTTTAAGTTTCTTCAACCAAGCTTCGGCCGAACCGAATTCGGTATTCGAATTATTTCCGCGGTGCACTGACTTCTCTTTGTCAGCTCGTGCGTAAGAACCGAGGAACAAAACCTTTGGGCTGAAGCGGTGAAGTCCCTTTAGCGCCTCCGCAACCGCCTCATCGTCTAGGTGTCCTTCAGCATCGATATTGAAACGGTAACGGCCAAGGCGATCGCCGATAGGTCGCGATTCAATTCGCGAAAGATTCACACCGCGAGCTGCAAACTGCTCGAGCATCTCTAGAAGCACACCTGGTCGATCGCTTGGAAGTTCAACAATCACTGAAGTCTTGTCTCCACCGGTGCGCTTTGGCAGTTCGCCAGCTAAACCAATTTGAATGAATCGGGTCTGCGCGTGCTTGTTGTCGCCAATATTTTTTGCCAACACTTTTACTTTGTAATGATTCGTGATGGTGCTCGCCGATACTGCCGCTTGTGCAAGATCATTTTTAAGTAAGTCGGCAGCCGCCTGAGCCGTTGAAGTAGCCGGCAAATGCTGGTGCTTCGGTAAGTTCGCCGCAAGCCACTTACGAGTCTGGGCGTAAGCCACTGGGTGGGTGGCAATAGTCTGCACATCTTTTAGCGTGATGCCTGGGCGAGCCACTAGGTCGAATGAGATCTGCACGAGGTATTCGCCGTAAATACGGATGTTGTCGGCAGCGGCAAGTGCGTCTAGGGTCGCCGAGACGCCGCCTTCGATCGAATTTTCCACCGGAACGATGGCTCGATAAGCCTTCTTGCTGACCACTAAGTCGATGGCTTCCTGCACGTGAGAGACCGGGTGCCAGTGTTGCCCCTTAGCCTCTGCCACCTGAGCCAAGGCAAGCTCGGTAAAGGTTCCGACCGGTCCTAGGTAGGCATAGGTCTTCTTCTTGACTGAACCGTTACGTGATTTCGATGGCATAAATAAAGGTTAATGGTGAAAATTGCTTCATGACAGTACGTGCAGGACAAAAACCTCAAGCCAGCGACCTAATCGACATCAACAAACTGATTGATGCCTACTACGAACTGCACCCAGACGTCACTGTTGCTGAACAAAAGGTGGCCTTCGGCACCAGCGGTCACCGCGGTACTTCATTAAATACTTCATTCAATGAGGACCACATTGCCGCAATTACACAGGCAATCGTCGAGTACCGTCGTCGTGAAAATATTCACGGTCCTATTTATGTTGGTAAAGACACTCACGCACTTTCCGGTCCAGCGGAGCAAACAGCTCTCGAAGTGCTTGCCGGAAACGATGTTGTTGCCCTAGTCGATGTTCATGGTGGTTACACGCCGACCCCAGCAGTGTCAGTAGCGATCGTGAATCACAACGATGGAATTCCTGAAGGCAATGCGGCACTTGCTGATGGACTTGTAATTACGCCGTCGCACAACCCGCCGACCGATGGTGGTTTCAAATACAACCCTCCGCATGGCGGCCCCGCCGACAACGACGCCACCAACTGGGTGGCGGCACGTGCGAACGAAATTATTCTCGGTGGAATGCGAGAGGTAAAGCGCGCAAAGCCAAACGCGCAACATTTTGATTTCCGTGACAATTACATTTCTCAACTAAGTTCCGTTCTAAACATGGATGCAATTCGAGATACGAATATTTCGATTGGTGCTGACCCAATGGGTGGAGCATCGGTGGAGTACTGGGGCGAAATTGGATCACGCTACAACCTGAATTTGACCGTGATAAATCCAAATGTTGATTTTCAATTCGGTTTCATAAATCTCGACTGGGATGAAAAAATCCGCATGGACTGTTCATCGCCATACACAATGACCTCACTGATTGAAAACAAATCGAAGTTCACAATCTCTACCGGAAACGATGCGGATGCAGATCGCCACGGAATCGTCACCAGCGACGCCGGACTCATGAATCCAAATCACTTTCTCGCAGTCTCAATCGACTATCTTTTCCGCAATCGCAAGGGTTGGTCACACGATGCAGCTGTCTGCAAGACCATGGTTTCGTCCTCAATAATCGACATGGTTGTGCATGCTCTTGGCCGCAAGCTGATTGAGGTTCCGGTGGGTATGAAGTGGTTCGTGCCCGGCTTCTTCAGTGGCAGTGTGGGCTTTGGAGGCGAGGAATCGGCAGGGGCTAGCTTCTTACGAATGAACGGCAAGCCCTGGTCGACCGACAAAGACGGCCTGGTGCTCGGACTGCTCGCTTCTGAAATAACTGCCATCACTGGCAAGACACCTTCGCAGTGCTACGAAGATTTGACTAGCAAATTTGGTGCCCCTGCATACGCTCGCATCGATGCAGCGGCCACTCTCGAACAAAAATCGAAGTTGTCAAAACTTTCCGCAGAAGCAGTTACCGCAAGCGAACTTGCCGGTGAACCGATAAAGCAGATCCTGACTCATGCCCCAGGAAATGGTGCCGCGCTTGGTGGGCTGAAAGTTGTCACCGAATCTGCCTGGTTCGCTGCTCGTCCATCTGGCACAGAAAATGTTTACAAGATTTATGGCGAATCATTCAAGGGTGAGGATCACTTGAAGCAAGTGCAAATCGAAGCAAAGAAACTCGTCGACGAAACTCTCGGTTAGTAACTTTTCGCAGCTGGAAGATTCCAGAATTTTTCTAGCACCGTGATTTTTTGATCATGCATTTTTGTGGCTAATTCGATTCCAACAAATCGCAAGTGCCATGGCTCGTACTGATAGCCGGTGGTTGCAGTTTCTCCATCTGGATAGCGAACAATGAATCCATACTGCCAAGCATTGTTTGAAATCCATTTTGAAGTAGCCGACTTACCAAAATTTGTAATTCGACAACTAAGTGCAGTTGTCGAAACATCCGCAGCTAAACCAGTTTGGTGTTCGCTGTAACCGGGATGCGCTGCAAGATTCTCGGCAACTTTTTTTCCATAGCGTTTAAGTTGCAAGTTGTAGGTGTAAGACTGCGTGTTGTAACTGCGGTATCCGCTATTCAAACAAAGCGTGCCCATTTTTGCTTTTGACACCGCGGCCTTAAGCGCCCGAAATGCATCGGCGGCTGGTTTCGCCAGGTTTACTGATTTGTCGAGTACCGGCTTGTATCTAATTGGATTCAGTGGACGCTTTTTATTGACCACTACCCAAATTGAGCCGGCCTCATCAATCGACGGTTCGGTAAATCCAGGTGGATCTGGAATAGCGGTGGGAGTCGGTGATGGTGTCGCCGTGATCGTAGGAGTGGCTGTCGGAGTTGGAGTCGGGGTCTCCGCGAGCGCGGCTGGCACCGAAGTTAAAGCAAAAAAGGCCAAAAACAGCGAAATAATCCCCGCTGCTCGGCGGTTGTCTTCCGTAGTTGGTTTTTGGCGTTTAGGCTGGAACACGGCTCAAGCCTAATTAAGGCTCCTGAAAGCCCAGTATTTGAAAGAATCGAGGCCCTTCGTGGCGCGTGCAGAACGTAAAGCAGCAGCAATCGCAGCAGCTCAATCAGGCGAACAGATGACCCACCGTCAGATCCTTTTGGTTCTGGTAGGACTCATGTCGGGAATGTTCCTATCCGCTCTAGACCAGAGCGTGGTCGGCTCGGCCATGCGTACCATCGCCGATGACCTAAAGGGTCTCGAACTTCAGGCTTGGGTAACCACCGCTTACCTAATTACCTCTACCATCGCGACACCTATCTATGGAAAGCTCGGTGACATTTTTGGTCGTCGCAGACTATTCATCGTTGCGATCAGCGTTTTCCTATTTGGTTCGATTCTGTGTGGTTTCTCTGCAGACATGTTCCAGTTGGCGGCGTTCCGTGCAGTTCAGGGAATCGGTGCCGGTGGTTTGTTTGCACTAGCGATGACCATCATGGCCGATGTGGTTCCGCCTCGTGAGCGTGCGCGTTACCAGGGTATGTTCCTTGCGGTTTTTGGTTCTTCGTCAGTGCTTGGACCTGTCGTCGGTGGTCTATTCGCAAGTGCGAACTCAATTCTTTGGGTTGATGGATGGCGTTGGGTCTTCCTAATCAACATTCCAGTTGGTGCAGTTGCACTATTTATGGTTTACACATTCCTGCACGTGCCACACATTCCTAAGCCGCACAAAATCGACTGGTGGGGTGCGGTCACCATCGTGCTGGCAGTTGTTCCAATGTTGTTGGTCGCAGAAAACGGATCGACCTGGGGCTGGGACAGCACACTGTCGATTGCAATGTACGTCACTAGCGTGGTGGGAATCATCGCCTTCATCATGGCTGAGCGTGCGGCAAAGCATGAGGCGTTGCTTCCGCTTTCACTTTTCAAGAACGCATCCTTCTCACTTTCAACCATCAACGGTGTAATCATCGGTGTGGCAATGTTTGGTGGAATGATGACTCTGCCACTACTCTTGCAGTTGGTTAACGGAGCGACTCCAACTGAATCAGGCTTCATGATGTTGCCAATGGTCGCCGGAATGATGACAGCGACAATCATGTCGGGTCAGATTACTCGCAAGACCGGTAAGTACAAAGTCTTCTTGACTACCGGAACCGGTTCACTACTTCTCGGTTACCTATACATGACTACCTATAACGCAGACATGGAGTTCTGGCAGGTTGCCATCGGTATGGTCTTGATTGGTTTTGGTCTCGGCCAGCTAATGCAAACTCTTACCCTAGTCGCCCAGCAGTCGGTAAAGGCTTCTGATATCGGTGTGGCCACCTCTTCTGCCACCTTCTTCCGCCAGATGGGTGGAACCCTGGGTGTAGCTGTGTTCATTTCGATTCTGTTCAACAGCCTCGGCGACACAATTGGCAAGGCGTTCAAGAACCCTGAGATTTTGGCGGGCATCAAGGAAGCCGCTACCGATCCAAAGGTGATGGCGAACGAAGAAAACAAGAACTTCATCATTCAAATGTCTTCGGGCAAGCTTTCAGGACTCGCAGATCAGATTAAGACTGACTCATCATTCTTGAGCAGACTTGACTCTCGTTTGTCTCGACCATTCATGGTCGGTTTTGCCGAGTCTGCAACTCAGGTGTTCTTCTGGGCCGCGATCGTTGTTGCAGTTGCTTTCGTAATGAGCTTCTTCATCAAGGCACCTGCTCTTCGCGAGACTTCAGCATCACAGGAAGCAATGCGCGAAGCACAAGCCGGCGCAGCACACTAATCTAGAACTACACGGGAGTTCGGTGACACCGGGCTGAGAGGAAGACTAAAAGTCTTCGACCGTCAAACCTGATCTGGGTAATGCCAGCGCAGGAAGGAGAGCACGAACGTGCGTAATAAAAAATATCTAGCAGCATTCGCGATTTTTGCATTGGCACTTGGACTTGCCGGATGCTCCACACAATCTGAAGCAGCACCTCTCACGGTTGTGGTGCACGACAGCGTGGTCATCACCGAAGCACAGTTGGCTGAGTTCAAAAAAGAAACCGGCATCGATGTGAAGTTGGTGAAAGCTGGTGATGCTGGCGCAATGACCAACAAGTTGATCTTGACGAAAGATCAACCAATCGGCGACATGTTCTACGGAATCGACAACACATTTATCGGCGCAGCTGCTGCCGCAAATATCGTGGGCGACTACTCGGCTATCGATTTTGGTGATGTCTGTTTCAACTACGACAAGGCCTGGTTCACCAACCACGAACAGGCCGCTCCGGAATCGATTGAAGATTTGACTAAACCAGAGTTCAAAGGTCTTACCGTCGTAGAAAATCCAAGCACCTCGTCTACTGGACTTTCGTTCTTGATTGCGACCGTTGGCAAGTTTGGCGCGGACAAGTGGACCAAGTACTGGGAAGAATTGAAAGCCAACAACGTGCGCATCGATGCTGGTTGGGAAGATGCCTACAACGTGGACTTCTCAGGTTCGGCCGGCAAGGGTAATTACCCAATTGTGCTGAGCTATTCGTCTTCGCCGGCATTCGAGGAAAACACCGCGTCAATTGACGACGGCTGCTTCCGTCAGACCGAGTATGCGGGCCTCCTAAAGGGCGGCGCTCAGGTCGATGGTGCAAAGAAGTTCATCAAGTTCCTGCTGTCGGATAGCTTTCAAAAGACCATCCCTGACGACATGTACATGTACCCGATTGCAAGTGGAGTGAGCCTGCCAGAGGCCTGGGCGACCAAGGCACCAGCTGCAACCAATGCGATTGCCGTGGACAGCAAATTGATCAACGAGAACCGCTCGAGTTGGTTGAAGGCATGGGACGCAATCTTCAAAAACTAGCTTTGTGGGCAGTGCCGCTGCTTTTTGTTGCGGTCCTGTTCTACTGGGCTGTTGGCAACCTGCTTGTGCTCGGACTGCAGCAGGACTGGATTAGGCAACTGGGTGACCCCTACTTTCAAAAAGTAGTTTGGTTCACCATAGGACAGGCGCTACTTTCCACATTGCTCTGCCTGATTGTCGGAATCCCAGGGGCCTATTTCTTTTATCGGAAACAGTTTTTTGGAAGAAGTTTTTTGCGCGCGCTAATCGCAGTGCCATTCGTGCTACCGACCATCGTTGTGGCGATTGCACTGCGCGACTATTCGAATTATCTTTCTCCGCTGACGCTAATTCTGATTGCACACTTGTTTCTCAATTATTCGATCGTGGTGCGCACGGTTGGCGGAGTGTGGCAGTCACTCGATCGTGAAGTGGAGCACGCCGCTCAGCTCGATGGCGCAAGTCGATGGAAGACCTTCGCGCACATTACATTTCCGATGTTGCGACCAAGCATCATCTCGGCGGCCACTCTGGTGTTTCTGTATTGCGTGACGAGCTTCGGAATTATTCTTCTACTCGGTGCCGGCAAAGCATCGACAATCGAAACTGAAATTTATTTCTCACTCACGCAATTTCTTGATTTCAAAACAGCTGCGGCATTTTCCACTGTGCAAACGGTAATCACAATTCTTGCATTTGCGATTTCGAAACGGCTTGGAAGCAGCGTAGCTGGAATAGAGCAAGTTGATACAAGCGAACGAGGCGACAAAGTATCTTTTCGCGACTGGCCGATTGTTCTAATCACCGCACTGATAGTGGTGCTTCTATTGGTATTGCCGTTGGCTCAGGTTTTGTCTCGGTTTACCTGGCAGGGATTTACAGATCTCGCCGGCACGGGTTCCAGAGCGATCCTGAACATTTCGGTCTGGCAAGCGGCGGGCAATTCGCTGCGAAACATCCTGATCTCAGGTTGCTTAGCCATGGGATTGGGCATCCTGGTTTCATGGCTACTTAGCCGCACCCGACGTAACTGGTTGGAACTCCCGTTCTTGTTGCCGATGGGGGTTTCGTCCGTGGTGCTTGGGTTTGGCTATTTGCTCACCTTCCGAGCCGGTTGGATCACTATTCCTCTGGTGCAGGCGCTGTTGGCTACCCCGCTGGTGATTCGAATTGTTCATCCGGCACTCTTGTCACTGGGTCGCGACTACCGCGAGGTGGCATTGTCGGCTGGGGCAAGTGCTTGGCAAACTTGGCGTTTGGTCGAGGCTCCGATGATTGCAACAGCGCTCAGCTCGGCAGGTGTCTATGCGGCTCTGGTCTCACTCGGAGAATTTGGTGCCGCCGGCTTGTTGAGTTACGGAGATCAGGCGACGCTGCCGGTCGTGCTTTATCAACTGATTAGTCGCCCTGGCCAACAAAATTATTCAATGGCGATGACGGCGAGTGCCTTACTTATTGTTTCGGTTTTTGCGATTTCGATGTCTAGCGCTTTAATTCGAAGTCGACGCCAATCTTCTTCATTCGCTGTGTAATTACTTCAATCGATTCGGGATTTTGATCCATCAAAATAAAGTTGCGTCCCAAAGTGGCCGCAACTGCTCCTGTGGTGCCAGATCCTCCAAAAAAATCTAGGACGACGTCGCCCGGTTTCGACGATGCCTGAATAATCCGTCGCAAGATTCCCTCAGGCTTTTGAGTTGGGTAGCCCGTTTTTTCTTTTCCAGTTGGCGAAACAATCGTGTGCCACCAAACATCAGTTGGTAATTTTCCGAGCGCTACTTTTTCTGGAGTTACTAATCCAGGTGCCATGTACGGCTCGCGATCGACTTCCGCGTTATTGAAGTAGTAAGTTTTTGGATTCTTCACGTAAACCAAAATTGTGTCGTGCTTAGCTGGCCAACGATTTTTTGCTTTGCCACCGTAGTCGTATGCCCAAATTATTTCGTTTAAAAAAGAATCACGGCCAAATAGTGCATCGAGTAGCACCTTCGCGTAGTGTGCCTCGCGGTAGTCAAGATGCAAATACAAGGTCCCTGTGCCATTCAAAATGCGCCAAGCTTCTTCTAGCCTCGGCTCAAGAAAAGACCAGTAGTCCGAAAACTCATCGTCGTAGCTCAACACAGTCTCGCGAATGATTTCGTAGTTCTGGCCTTTGAAGCCGACCCTTCCACCGGTGTCCACGCGCTTGGTTTCCGAGGTTCCACGCGTCTGTTTGCGTCCGGTGTTGAAAGGGGGGTCAACGTAAATCAACTGCACCGATTCGCTCGGAATAGACTTCAGGTGCGCGAGGTTATCCCCGAAGAACAGTTGATTTATAGGCACAGAAAGAGATTAACAGTATGAACACCGAAGTGGTCCACAACGCAGAACTGAAGCGCTATGAGATCAACCTTGACGGTGAGCTTGCTGGATTTGCCGACTACCGCCTAGTCGATGGTGACATTATTTTCAATCACACCGAAGTTTTTCCAATTCACCGCGGCAAGAATTTGGCAGCCATCTTGATGGAGGCGACCCTCAATGATGTTCGCACCACTTTCCCGAACGACAAGGTTGTGCCGACCTGCTCATATGTAGTCAAGTTCATGGAAAAGCACCCAGAGACTCAGGATTTGCTCAAAGACCCAATCGAAGTGGCAATCGCGGCCTGCGAAATTCGCCCTCGCTCTTAGCGACTAAGCGAAGTATTTAACCACTCCACAACATCGGCGATAACTTCGTCTTTGTTGAGTTCATTGAAGACTTCGTGGCGCGCTTCCGGATAAATAATCAAAGTCACATCTTGCACGCCGGCTCTGCGAAATGCATTCATCAACAACTTATTTCCTCGTTCGCCACCAAGCGGATCTTCACTTCCGGCAATTAGCATCACCGGAAGATGACTCGGAAGTTTTTTACTTGGCACACCTAGCAACTTTGTGACGCCTAGAAATCCGAAGACGTCAATTGCCGTCTCTGGAAAAATCAGTGGATCCGCATTGAACTTTATGCCGACCTCACGGTCACGACTCAACCATTCTTTGCCTGTGCTGTCAGGTAGCTTGTCCCACTTCTTGTTGAAGCCAGCGCTTGGCACAACGCCGGGCAGCATTAGGGTCGAGCCGCTCAAGATCACACCTGCGTATTCACTTGCGTGACTGCGAATAATTCGCTGGGCCAACATCGAACCCCAACTGTGTCCTATAAGGAATATCGGTAACGAAGGATTTTCCTGTCGAATCAATTCGGTGAGCTTGTGCACTTGGCCAATGGTCGCCGCCATGCCGCCCTTGCCGAGGTTGCCCTGATTCTTGATTTCGCCTCGTGCCTTTTGATTGGCTCCGGTGACTCCGTGCCCTCGGTGATCATCTGCGTATACCGCGAAACCCGCACGATTCAGTGCCGCTGCCACATGGTCGTAACGCCTGGCGTGCTCGCCCAATCCGTGGGCTATTTGGACGACGGCTTTGGCATCGGCAACCGGCCACTCATAGAAGGTGATTTCGATGCCGTAGGCGTCATTGAAAGTTCTGATTAGTGGCAATGCGGTCATGGCTTCAGGATACGCCCGCT
>JBJTNZ010000013.1:0-13739 GCA_046074345.1 Micrococcales bacterium
CCCCAGCAAAGAAGAAGCCAGCTGCAAAGAAGGCTGCTCCTAAGAAGGCAACTGCTGCTAAGAAGCCAGCTGCTAAGAAGGCTGTAGCAAAGAAGGCTGCTCCTAAGAAGGCAACTGCTGCTAAGAAGCCAGCTGCTAAGAAGGCTGTAGCAAAGAAGGCTGCTCCTAAGAAGGCAACTGCTGCAAAGAAGCCAGCTGCTAAGAAGGTAGCGAAGAAGACTGTAGCGAAGAAGGCTGCTCCTAAGAAGGCAACTGCTGCAAAGAAGCCAGCTGCTAAGAAGGCTGCTCCTAAGAAGACTGCTGCACGTAAGCCTGCTGCAAAGAAGACTGCTGCACGCAAGCCAGCTGCTCGCAAGACTGCTGCAAAGCGCACTGCAAAGAAGTAAATCTTCTTACAAAAAAATCCCGCCGATTCGTCGGCGGGATTTTTTTATTTAATCCGTTGTAGTTTGGTCAGGATGAAAACGAAACAAGAGTCTCTCGGAGTCGCGTTCAATCGACTCTGGGCAGCCAGTCTGGCGAGCAACATCGCAGATGGGCTCTTCAAGACGGCAGTGCCGCTACTGGCCGCTGTGTTGACGAGAGACCCGGTCCTAATTGCCGCCCTCGGGGCGGTCGTCATGCTGCCTTGGCTACTGTTTGCCATTCCGATTGGCACCATCGTGGATCGTGTGGATCGCCGCAGGGCTATGGCGGTAGCGAACCTAGTTCGCCTAACCGGTGGCGCCTTGCTGACCGCTTCCGTAATTGGCGGCTGGGTGAGTATTTGGCTGCTCTACATCGTGGCATTCGTTATCGGCGCTGCAGAGGTGCTCTACGACACCACGTCCCAGGCAATCATCCCTAATTTGCTCAAACCCGAATTGCTTGAACGTGGAAATTCGAAGCTTGAAATTGGCGGAATGATTCTCGGGGAAATGATTGGCACACCGCTGAGTGGTTTGCTGTTTGCTGTAGCGGTGTTTGTGCCGTTCCTTGGCGGCAACTTCGGCATCGCTGCCGCAACCCTGATGGTTTTGATGATTCCGCATTTTGCTAAACCAAAAGAAACCGCGGTCTTAGAGCCCAAAGTTTCAATGTTTGCTGACATGAAATTTGGCATCAAATATCTTTATGAAAACAAGACGCTTCTTAAGTTGGTTTTGTTCACTACCGCGGTGGGATTCTGGTTCACTTCCACCGGATCAACACAAGTACTCTTCTTGCTCGACGTCTTGCATGTTCCTGAAGCCGCGTTTGGGTTCGTATTTCTAGCCGGAGCCGTTGGGTCAATAGTTGGTGGAATATTGGCGCCAAAGATGTCAAAGAGATTTGGGCGAATGAACATCATGTCGCTTGCAATCTTGAGCTCCGGTGTATTTATTTTTCTTTGTGGATTCACTCCTAACGTTTTCGTCTGGGCGATTTTGCAATTGCTCGGTGGCATCGCCATGACGTTTTGGAATGTTTTGTTGATGAGCACTTACCACCAGATAATTCCTAACGAGCTTTTTGGTCGAATTCACGGCACGAGAAGAACTCTGGTTTGGGGCATGATGCCGCTTGGTGCAATGGTCGGAGGGTTGATCGCCAAGATAGATTTGCGTGCGCCGATGCTTATCGGCGGCGCCATCTCTGCACTTATTGCGTTGTTTGGAATTCCGTTTATTCGACGCCTAGACGCACTGGTTACTTTGCAGTCACCCACTGAGCAGCCGACTCAAGAGTAGGGTGCTCGAACTTAAATCCACTGGCGATGAGTTTGTCGGCAGAGAGTTTTTGCGAGCAAATGAGTAATTCGTCTGCGCCTTCGCCAAAAACTAGCCGAAGTGCAAATGAGGGAACCGGCAGGAAAGTTGGTCTGCGCATAGCTTTGCCGAGCGCATCGATTAGCTGCTTACAGGTCGCAGCTTCGGGGGCGGTTAGGTTGAAAGCTCCAGTAGCTGACTTAGTGTCGATCAGGTGAAGAATCGCAGCCGCTTCATCTGGCAATGAAATCCAGGCCCACCACTGATTGCCTGGGCCGAGTGGTCCGGCAATGCCGAGTTTCAGTAGCGGGAGTAAACGTCCGAGCGCGCCTTTGCTACGCGACATGACCATCGTGGTGCGAACCAAAACTACTCGAACCTTTTTTGGGGCTTGTAGCGCTGCCTGTTCCCAAGCTGCGGCAAGATCCGAAAGGAATCCGGTGCCTTTCGCATCGGTCTCGACTTTATTGTCATTTTTGGTATCACCGTAGAAGCCGCTGGCGCTGCCTGAGACAAATACTGATGGCTTTACTTTTACTTCGTCGATTGCTTGCACAAGGAGCTCTGTGGCGCGCACTCGCGACCAGATGAGTTCTTGCTTGTACTTCTTGGTCCAAGGCAATTTTCCCGTGGTCGCGCCAGCTAGGTTTACTACGGCGTCGATGCCAACCATAGTTTCTGGTTGAATGTAGCCGCGGTCTGGTTGCCATTCACGTTCGGAATCGTTTTGTGGCGTGCGACGAACCATGGTGACAACTTCATCGCCACGAGCTTTGAGCTGGCGAATGACTTCAGAGCCGATTAGGCCAGTGGCCCCGGTGACTAGCACTCTCATGGTTAGCCTAAATCGTCCGGGTTGTTACTCGCGCGGACACCAGTATCCAGCATTGCGATTGCATCCATTTCGGCATCACTAAGCACAAAATCAAAAACATTGAGGTTCTCGGCGAGACGCTCAGGGTTTGATGATTTCGGAATCACAAGATTGCCGATTTGCAAGTGCCAACGAATTACGATCTGAGCCGCAGATTTTTCGTGAGCACTGGCGATTTGCGTGAGTACTGGATTATCTAAAATCTTGGCTCGACCGAGTGGCGCCCATGCCTCTGTCGCAATTCCATGCTTCGAGTTGAATGCGCGAAGTTCCGGCTGTTGAAATATCGGGTTTAGTTCTACCTGATTTAGAGCCGGCACGACGTTCGCCGAATCCAACAGCTCTTCAAGATGATGGATGTTGAAATTTGCGACCCCGATGCCGCGAACCTTGTCACCTTCAAGTAATTCTTCGAAAGCACGCCAAGTTTCTACAAATTTGTTCTGCTTAGGTGCAGGCCAGTGAATCAGCATCATGTCCACGTATCCGATATTGAGCCGAGAAAGACTCTCCTCAACCGCTTCCTTAGATTCGTGGTAACCCTGGCGGTCATTCCAGACCTTGGTGGTCACATAAATTTCTTCGCGGTCGATGCCGCTCTTTCGAATCGCAGCGCCGACTTCCTGCTCATTGTCATAAAGCGCTGCGGTGTCGATGCGGCGATAGCCCAAATCCAGTGCGGTACCGACCAGTTGAACGGCAATATCTTGATTTACCTTGTAGACACCAAGACCTAGCTGGTCTATTTGCTGTCCGTTGTTGAGCTGGAGTCGCTGATTCACTATTTGCCCTCAAATGGTCCGATAATTGCGTTCCACTCCGTGATTGTCGTTTCCTTGACTACACCGGCAATCTGGAATGGATCTTGATTGAGCAAACCATTAAGACTTTCGATATCTTCCGAGCGCCAAATCAATAGCGCAATTGGCTCCTGGGCGACTAATGGCCCACTGGCGAGAAGATTTCCGTCAGCCAGCTGATCACGCAGCCACGAGCGATGTTCGGCCCGGAGGGCGTCCTGTGTCTCTTTATCGTCGTTATAGAAGTAATTGACGGCGTAGACGGTCATTTCGCCTCCTGAGGCGTTTAGTGCGAGGTTCGCTTGGGCATGCTATTTATACCCACTAGCGAAACACATAAACCGATAATTGCGAAACCAATAGCCACCCAGAGGCTAGTCGCCGCGTTCACATTATCGATCAGGAATCCCACAACCACAGCCGCACCTGCGTAGCCGAGAAGCTGGCCGGTGTTTAGCCAGCCGTAGGCCTCTAAGGCGTCGGCATCGCTAGTGGAGGCTGAAATCATCGAATTCACAATTCCGAGCAAAGGAGCTACCGCAATGCCTCCGATGAACCAGCAAATCGAAAGCCAAACAGGATTATCTGGAGCGAAAAGTGAAAGTGCGTATCCGACTGAAGCCAGGATGAACAAAGTTGGAATCGACCATTTACCTGGTGCCCTGTGCCCAAGTGTTAACCCACCGATAATCGAGCCGATCGAGAAGACCGCGACCACGGCTCCAGACAATGATTTGTCGATAAGTGCAACTGTCGGGATTTCCATACCGGCAAAGCTCGCGACTAGTACCGTTCCTAAAATCACCATGGTTATGACCTTGCGATTTTTCATCACGTGACCAATTTGTTTTTCGGTTTTTTCAATCTTTGTATTGCGGACATTTACGTCGGTTAAGAAAAGCAATATTCCAACGGCTTGAATCAGGGCCATCAGCACCATTGCGAAGACGGTGCTTACCTGCGCAGCTGCAAAAGTTGCAAGCACCGGCCCTAGAATCCAAATCAATTCCTGTGAGGTTGCGTCTAGCGCAAAAATACTCGGTCGCAATTCGGGTTTGATGAGTTTCGGATAAACCGTGCGCGCAACAGACTGAATTGGCGGTTGGATGAATCCCAAAATTCCACAAAGCATGATTACCCACCACGCTGCAAATGGTGTGTAGGCGAGGAGGAGGAAAATAGTGAATGACAAAATCGAAGTCGGCACGAATATTTTCATGATTCCTGTGCGCCCGACTAGTCGTCCAAGAATCGGTCCGCTGATTGCACTCATGATGGTTTCGGCACCCATTGCCAAACCTGCAATTGCGTAAGACTGAAACACGTGTTGCACGTGCATGACAATGGCGAGCACCATCATGCCGTAAGGGAATCGAGCCAAAATTTGCGCAAAAACAACTCGCATTAGGCCAGGCGAATTCCAGAGTTGAACGTACAGCTTCATTAGCTACTTTCTAGATCCAACTTGGAATCCACATGTGAAGGTACCAGTACCAATATGGAGTCCAGGTACCCAGCCATATGTTTAGGAAAAACAGGCTGAAAGCCAACGCTGCAAAGGCCAGCGTAGAGTAGACCCCTAGCAGGATACCTCGGCGCTCGATACTGATGTTGCGCCAAATCCAAGCCATGGCATACACCAGAGCCATGATCACGAACGGCTCAAACGCAATCACGTAAAACTGAAACACGGTGCGCTGCAGGTAGAGCATCCAAGGCAGGTATCCAGCGGCGACGCCAAGCAAAATGAATCCTGCTGCTTTTTCACGACGAGCGATGAATACGTAAATCAAGAACAACACGCCAGCGAGAGCGGGCAACCAAATGACTGGGTTACCGAGTGCCGTAATTGCAGATGAACATCCGCTTTCAGCCGCACATCCGTTGGCACCATTGTCGTAGCCCTGATAGAAAAATGACGTTGGTCGAGTTAGAAACAACCAGGTGAGTGGATTCGATTGGTAGCTGTGCGGTGTTCGCAGCCCAACGTGAAAGTTGTATGCCTCGACGTGGTAGTGCCACAGCGATTGCAGCGAGGTTGGTACCCAAGCGAGAATTCCAGTCCAGGCATTTCCCGCTTGTTCCGCCCAGTTTCGATCGTAACCAACCTTGGTGTTCAACCATCCGGTCCAAGAAAGAAGGTAAACGATGAATGCTGACGGAATCAGAATCACAAATTTTGCTGCAGCTTGTTTCGCAAAAGCTAGCAAGTCGACTTCGCCATCTTCGAAATGGATTTCGCTAATTACGACATAAAGTCCGACAGCTGCCAAAAAATAGAGACCGTTCCATTTGACTGCTGTGGCAGCTCCAAGGGCAATGCCAGCAGCCAAAAGCCAGGGCCGATTCCAGATGAGTCCGAAACTTGTTTCACGATCGCGTAGTAAAAACCAAAATGCCAAAAGTACGAAGAACATCAAGATGCCGTCTAGTAACCCGGTACGGCCAAGCACCACTGCAATGCCATCAATCGCGAAGAAGAATCCGGCGAGCGCGGCCCAGACAGTTGAGCCAGTTAGTTTGCGCACGATAAGCATGAGCAGCCACACGGCGGCGATACTCAATGCAGCCACGCTGAACCGCCAACCGAATGAGTTGCCAGGTCCAAATAGCCACATTCCGGCGGCAATGATCCATTTACCGAGTGGTGGGTGCACCACGAAGGAGCCGGTGTCTAAGAAACCGCTGTACTGGCCCGATTCGAAGGCCGCATTCGCATTCTCCGGCCAGTTTCGCTCGACGCCCGTCATCGAGAGGGTCAAGGCATCCTTTACGTAGTAGGTCTCGTCGAAGACCAGTGCCTTTGGATAGCCAAGGTTCCAGAGGCGCAGTGCCGCGGCAAGCGCCAAAATGACCCACATGTACCAACGGTCGAACTGTGCGCGAAGGCGAGGTTCGTAAATGACCTTGGTGAGATTGGCGAGCATCCTCCAATGCTAGTTTGCGACAATAGAACGTGCTCATTCTTGCTGCGACCCCTATCGGAAATCTGTCCGATGCCTCACCGAGGCTCGTCGAGCACCTTCAGAGCAGCCACTACATAGCTGCTGAGGACACGCGAACTCTTTACAAACTCGCCCAGGCACTTGGCATCCAGATACATGCCAAGACCTTTAGCCTGCATGATCACAATGAACACGAACGTATCGAGCAGCTAGTCGAGATTGCTCGCGACCATGACCTACTAGTTGTTAGTGATGCCGGAATGCCCACGGTGAGCGATCCCGGTTTCAATCTGGTGCGTGCTTGCGCCGAACACGACATTGTGGTGACAGTAATTCCCGGCCCATCAGCGGTCTTATCCGCGCTCGCGGTATCTGGGTTGCCAACCGATCGCTTCACCTTCGAGGGATTCCTGCCTCGCAAGGATGGCGAACGTAAAACCCTTTTTGAAGAACTACTGCGTGAACAACGCACCATGATTTTCTTCGAGTCTCCACATCGAATTCACGAATCGCTCAAGGTTGCTGCCGAGATTTTTGGCAAAGATCGAAAGGCTAGCGTCTCACGCGAACTCACCAAGAAATTCGAGCACACCGAGCGAGGGTCGCTAGGGCAGTTGATCCAGTGGGCTGCCGAAGAACCAAAAGGTGAGATGGTCGTGGTCATTGCCGGGGCAGCAGCCGAACTTCGAGATATCAGCACGCTCGTCCAAGATGTTTTGGATTTGGCTGAAACCGGAGTTGGTTTGAAGCAGGCGGTGGCCGAGATTGCGGAAATAACCAAGGTGAGCAAGAGCGAGCTGTATCAATTGGCCTTGGATGCCCGAAAGTTGAACGGTTAAGATAGAACAATGTCTAACAGCCTCCGCGGGGCGTTCTATGCGACGACCCCGATTTTTTATGTAAACGATGCGCCACATATTGGCCACGCTTACACAGAGGTTGCCGCCGACGTTTTGACTCGTTGGCACCGCCAGCGGGGCGAAGATGCCTTCCTGCTTACCGGCACCGACGAGCACGGTGAGAAGATCCTGCGAACCGCCGCAGCCAACAAGGTTGAGCCTCAGGACTGGGTAGACAAGCTCGTGCACGATGCCTGGCTGCCACTGCTCGAGACCATCGACATCGACAACCAAGACTTCATCCGCACCACTGAGCCTCGTCACGAGCGCAACGTGCAGAAGTTCCTGCAGCACCTTTACGACACCGGTTTTATTTACCGTGGCGAATTCTCCGGTAACTATTGCGTCGGATGTGAAGAATACAAAACCGAAGGCGACCTTATCGATGGCGAAGGCGACTTTGCCGGGCAGCCTGTCTGTGCCATCCACTCAAAGCCAGTTGAGAAACTTCAGGAAACTAATTACTTCTTTAAGCTCAGCGAGTTCGAAAAGCCGCTTCTTGATTTCTACGCGGCGAATCCAAATTTCATTCAGCCGGAATCTGCGCGCAATGAAGTGGTTTCATTCGTTCGCCGCGGTTTGGAAGATCTTTCGATTTCACGTTCCAAAGAAAAATTCGATTGGGGAATCGATATTCCATGGGACGACTCACACATCACATACGTTTGGTTTGATGCGCTTCTGAACTACATCACCGCAATCGGCTATGGCGAAGATCAGGCAGCGTTTGAAAACCGTTGGCCTGCTTCGGTGCAGATTGTCGGAAAAGATATTCTTCGTTTCCACGCGGTAATTTGGCCTGCGATGCTGATGGCTGCCCAACTTCCTCTGCCAGGACAAATTTTTGGTCACGGTTGGCTGCTAGTCGGTGGCGAAAAAATGTCTAAGTCGAAGCTCACCGGAATCGCGCCAAGTCAGATCACCGACACCTTTGGTAGCGATGCATTCCGCTACTACTTCATGAAGGCAATTGCATTTGGGCAAGACGGCTCGTTCTCTTGGGAAGATCTTTCCGCTCGCTACCAGGCCGAACTAGCCAACGGTTTTGGCAACCTCGCATCGCGCTCGATTGCCATGGTGCACCGATACTTCGACGGAATCGTGCCCGCACCTGCACACTACGAAGCGGGCGACATAGAGATTCAGGAAATCGCCGCCAGTGCTACCAAGCACGCCGACGAAGCGATGCAGAACGTGGCAATTCAAGATGCCATCAACTCGGTTTGGACGCTGGTAGACGCCTTAAACAACTACATCACCGTGCAGGAGCCGTGGGTGCTCGCCAAGGATGAGGCCAAGCGCGAGCGTCTTGGCACAGTCTTGTACACCACCACCGAGGGATTGCGCGCACTTGCGGTGCTGCTGAACCCGATTACTCCGAAGGCCACTGCAAAGCTATGGTCGGCTCTAAACACCGGCACGGAGCTAGATTCGCAGCCACTTGCAGAAGCCGGAAACTGGGGTCAGTTAAACGCTGGCGTGAAGCTTGCCGAGTTAGAGCCATTGTTCCCTCGCGTTGAGCAAGAGGAAGCTAAGTAACCGTCGTGTATCCACCGGTTCCTGAACCTCTAGAGGTCGGCACTTATGACAATCACTGCCATCTCGAATTCAAGTACGACGATGAGAAACCTCAGCTGCCTTGGAATGAAAATCTAGATAAGGCACAATCGGTTGGCATCCTCGGTGTCGTTCAAGTCGGAGTGACGCTAGAAAGTTCAAAGTGGTCCGCGGAATTAGCCACTCAGGATTCTCGAGTACTAGCCGCCGTGGCACTTCATCCGAATGAAGCTCCGCTTTATGAAAACATGGCTGCGCTTGATGTCGCGATTTCTGAAATCGCGGAACTTGCTAAACAGTCGCGTGTGCGAGCAATCGGCGAAACCGGTTTGGATTTCTTCCGAACCGAGGGAGACGATTCGATTGCAATGCAACTTCACTCATTTGAGGAGCACATTCGCATCGCGAAAGAAAACGACATCGCTTTGATGATTCACGATCGCGATGCGCACGAGGATGTCATCAAAACTTTAAAGCGTGTGGGTGCGCCGGAGAAGGTGGTGTTCCACTGCTACTCGGGAGACACCGATTTAGCTGAGGTTTGCAATCAAAACGGCTGGTACATGTCGTTTGCAGGCAACATCACGATCAAGCGCAACCAACACCTGAGGGATTCACTTCGCCTTGCTCGCAAAGAATTGATCATGGTCGAAACCGACGCTCCATTTTTAGCTCCAGAACCATTCCGTGGTCGAACCAATAGTCCATACCTGGTACCGGTCACCGTGCGATTTATGGCGGAGCAACTGGAACTTAGCGTCAACGAAGTCGCGACACTAACCGCGGCCAACACCGAGCGCGTTTACGGCAGCTGGAACTGATGACCCATCAGGTGGAGCTTCTGGGCGGCGCGGATATTCGAGAACTGGCTGCCAAGCTAGACGTACATCCGACCAAAAAGCTCGGTCAGAACTTCGTCACCGACCCAAATACGATTCGTCGAATCGTGGCAGCCGCCAAGTTGAAGGGCGACGAGACCGTGGTCGAGATTGGACCTGGCCTTGGCTCGCTTACCCTAGGCCTGCTCGAACAGGCCGAAAAGGTAATAGCGGTAGAGATCGATCAGAAGCTGGCAGGTGAGCTCGAGCAAACTATCGCTGCACGAGCTCCCGGCTGCGATTTCACCCTGGTCCGTGGCGATGCATTGCGGGTCACCGAGCTCCCAGCTTCACCAAAAGCGCTAGTCGCCAATCTGCCTTACAACATTTCGGTTCCGGTGCTGCTGCACTTTTTGGAGCACTTTGAATCACTGCAATTTGGGTTAGTGCTGGTGCAGGCAGAGGTGGCGCATCGCCTTGCGGCTTTACCTGGCAACAAGGTCTATGGCACACCGAGCGTGAAACTCGCCTGGTATGCAGATGCAAATCTTGCTGGGAATATCGGTCGCAATATCTTTTGGCCGGTGCCAAATGTCGACAGCGCTCTGGTTTACTTCGTGAAGCGCAATACTCCGTTGGGCGATGAGTCGCTTCGCCTCAAAACCTTTGAAGTGATTGATGCAGCGTTTTCGCAGCGACGTAAAACCTTGCGTCAGGCTCTAGCGGATTGGGCGGGCAGTCCAAGCATCGCTGAAGAGATTTTGATTCGCGCAGGAATAGAACCAAGCAAACGTGGCGAGCAGCTCGACGTGCATGACTTTGTAAAGATTGCGAATGCCAAATGAGTGAGCTTTCAAAAAGTACACACAAGATTCAATACAGCTTTACTAAGTACCTTGCCTGTGCGGAAGGTCCATTGCAATTGATCCTTGCCGATGTCGATCGTTGGCCTGGAAACTTGAACCCTCGCTTGATGAGTAACTCCGAACACGAAATGGTGGTCGCATTCAGAGACAACTCGCGTGCGCGCATTCGCTTGGCCAAAATCGCTGGTGGAGTGAACCGAATCGAGATAGAACTCGAAGCTGCGCCGAATACCGCCACGGGTGTTGACTACGAAATTTTCTGGTTCGAACTTTTTGAGTCTTTGCAGTCACGTTTATTGCCAGAACAAATTGCTGTGGCTACGGCGCCTGGAAAGGTGAACCTGTTTTTCCAGGTTGGACCGCTCAAGGAAGACGGCTATCACGATGTGGCTTCGCTATATCTGGCGGTAAACCTTACCGAGACCGTGGTCGGCCAGATCACAACCGAGTATTCGGTGAAGGTTTCTGGCTCTCTGGACGAGTTTGCACTGCTGGCAGTGCCTACCGACGAAAGCAACCTGGTGGTCAAGGTTGCCAAGCAAATCAAGGCGCTCAGCGCTACACCCGAGGTGCTCAAGCTCCAGCTGGGTATCGACAAGCACGTACCCGTAGCAGGCGGAATGGGTGGTGGATCCGCCGATGCTGCTGCAGCTCTATTAGTGAGTGACGCGCTATTCCGCACCGAACTTTCCTCGGAGCAACTGCACAGCATTGCTGCCACGCTGGGGGCCGATGTGCCATTCGCTCTTACCGGTGGTGTGGCGATCGGCACTGGCAATGGTGATCAGCTCACCCCGATTGAAAACGTGAAGCCAATTCACTTGGTGGTCATCGGTGACCAGGGCGGTCTTTCTACTCCGTTGGTTTACCAGCGACTCGACGCACTGCGTGCAGCGCGAGGAGAAAACCCAAAGCAAGTAGTCTCACCCGAAGTTGATCAAGCGTTGATTCGCGCATTGCAATCAGGAAATGCGTACGAAATTGCGGAACTACTTCACAACGATCTCGAAGAAGCAACGTTGTCTCTTCGTCCAGATTTGGAAACCAGAATGATTGCTGCGCGTCAGCTTGGTGCTCTCAAGGTGATGGTGAGCGGCAGCGGCCCAACCGTTCTTGCATTCTGCGGAAGCGAATCGGGTGCAAAAGAAATTGCCGAGAAGTTAGTAAAACTCGGCTACTTGGCTCAAGCTGTTTCTGGACCTGCGCTAGGTGCGGAGCTAATCGGCTAATGGCTCATCTTCTCGGCGCAGAAAATATATCTCTCGAATTTCCGACCAAGCAGGTTTTCAATAACTTGACCATCGGAGTAAATGAGGGTGATCGCATCGGCATTGTCGGGCGGAACGGTGATGGAAAATCTACGCTCATGAAACTACTTTCACGCCGCATGCAACCCGACAGCGGGAGAGTGACTCATCGAAATGATTTGCGAATCGGTCTCTTAGATCAGGCCGATGTGCTCGACCACTCATTGACTATCGGCGAGGCAGTAGTTGGCGATACTCCAGAGCATGTCTGGGCTGGAAACCCAAAAGTTCGTGACGTAATTTCTGGTCTGCTAAACGATCTTGATTGGGCAAAGCCGATTGGGCAACTTTCGGGAGGTCAGCGCAGGAGAGTAGCCCTCGCCGCCTTGCTAGCCAAAGACTGGGATATCGTCATGCTCGACGAGCCGACCAACCACCTCGATATCGAGGGAGTGGCCTGGTTAGCCGAGCACCTGAATCAGCGCTGGCCGGCAAGCCAGGGCGGATTACTGGTAGTCACGCACGACCGCTGGTTTCTAGACGCCATCTGTACCCTCACCTGGGAAGTACACGATGGAATCATCGACCCATTCGAAGGTGGTTATGCCGCTTACATCCTTCAGCGCGCGGAGCGTGATCGCAGCGCAGCAGCAAGTGAAGCCCGTCGCCAAAACCTGCTTCGCAAAGAACTCGCTTGGCTCCGTCGCGGAGCTCCGGCTCGCACCAGCAAGCCAAAGTTCCGCATCGATGCAGCTAATGAACTCATCCAGGGCGAGCCGGATCCGCGAAACAAACTTGAATTACAAAAACTAGCCACCGCGCGACTTGGAAAAGATGTCATCGATGTCGAGGAACTCGATTACACAATCGGCGAGCAGCAGTTGCTGAATGATGTGACCTGGCGAATTGGTCCTGGTGACCGAGTAGGACTGGTTGGTGTTAATGGCGCGGGAAAAACCACTCTGCTTCGACTGATCCAAGGTTTACTGAAGCCAAACAATGGCCGAGTCAAGCTTGGTAAGACCGTGAAGATCGCCACTCTTTCGCAAGAGGTAAAAGAATTACAAGAATTTTATGGCGATCGAATTTTTCAATTGCTCGCGCGCGAGAAAACCACATTTGTAACTGCCGGAGGAAAAGAGTTTTCGCCTTCGCAATTGATCGAACAACTCGGATTTGATTCTGCGCAACTACAAACACCTATCGAAGATCTCAGTGGTGGACAAAAGCGCAGACTGCAATTCATGCGATTGCTCATGGGTGAGCCAAACGTCTTGATTTTGGATGAGCCAACGAATGATCTCGACACCGACATGCTTGCCGCAATGGAAGACCTGCTCGACTCTTGGCCAGGAACACTGATTGTGGTTACGCACGACCGCTACCTACTCGAACGCGTAACCGACATGCAATACGCATTGCTGGGTGATGGCCATTTGCGCCACTTACCTGGTGGCGTCGATGAGTACCTGAAACTCCGCAGGCACTCGCTAAAGCCAGAAGAATCTCAGACAGCCAAAGTAAGTACCGAAATGTCCGGTGCCGAAAAGCGTGAACTTGAGAAAAACCTGAGTCGCATCGAACGAGCGCTGGAGAAAATCGCTGCCGACGAAACCGAATTGCACGCCCAGATGGCAGCCCACGATCAAAGCGATTATGAGGGTCTTGGCAAGCTCGCCGCCAAGCAACAGGAGTACCACGAAAAGCGCGAAAACCTTGAGTTGGAGTGGCTGGAAACCACCGAAAGGCTGTCATAGCCGGTCTCATCTGGCAGACTTAGAGGGCAGGGCAACCTGCACTGCCCTATGGTGTAATGGCAACACTCCGCTCTTTGGATGCGGCATTCTAGGTTCGAGTCCTGGTGGGGGAGCAAGTAGTGCCTACCAATAGGAGCGTAATGAGCGAGAAGCACCTTGCAGTCGTGGTTTTGGCTGCTGGCGAAGGCACTCGCATGCGTTCTAAGAAGCCAAAGGTTATGCACGAACTGGCCGGGCTTCCGCTTTTAG
>JBJTNZ010000014.1:0-24096 GCA_046074345.1 Micrococcales bacterium
CGCGTTGCAGATGGCATCGAAGGTCTTGTTCACATCTCAGAACTTTCTTCAAAGCACATAGAGCTCGCTGAGCAGGTGGTATCGGTTAACCAAGACGTATTCGTCAAGGTAATTGACATCGATCTAGACCGTCGCCGAATCTCACTATCGCTAAAGCAGGCAAACGAAGAGGTAGACCCAGAGGGCACCGAATTCAACCCAGCGCTTTACGGTATGGCCGCAGACTACGACGATGCTGGTCAGTACAAGTACCCAGAGGGCTTCGACCCGAAGACCAACGAATGGAAGCCTGGCTTCGAAGAAGCTCGCGCTAAGTGGGAGAAGGAATACGCAGAAGCTCACGCCCGTTGGGAAGAGCACAAGCGTCAGGTCAAGATTGCTAACGAGGCAGCCGCAAAGCTACCTGATGCTCCTGCCGCAAGCGCAGAGCCTGCAGCATCTAGCTACTCAAGCGAGTCATCAGACGCCGGCACACTTGCTGGCGACGAGTCACTTGCTGCTCTTCGCGACAAGCTAAAGAGCGCCGAGTAATCAAACTCATACGAGAGCGGGTCACGAAAGTGGCCCGCTTTTGTTTTACCCGCATAGGCTAGTTTCATGTTTCTAATTGGATTGACGGGTGGTATCGCCGCTGGAAAAAGCACCGTCGCCAAGCGTTGGGTAGAACACGGTGCATTGGAAATCGATGCCGATGCCATAGCACGTGAAGTTGTTGAGCCTGGATCCGATGGTTTAAGGCAGATAGTCGAAACTTTTGGTGAAAACATTTTGAACCCTGACGGTTCCTTGAACCGAGCAAAACTGGGTGAACTTATTTTTAGCGATGAACTGAAACGACTTGCTCTAAACGCAATTGTTCACCCGCTGGTGAAGGACCGCACGAAACAGATTCTTGCTGACCTTCCGTCAAATGCAATTGCAATTTACAACGTGCCACTATTGGTAGAGGCCGGGGTAGACCACGACTTTGATTTCGTTGTCACTGTGGAAGCGCCGGAAGATGAGCAGGTGAGGCGAATGGTAAAACACCGCGGAATGACCGAATCAGAGGCTCGTGCGCGCATTTCGGCACAGGCAAAGCCAATTGAGCGTGCTGCGGTGGCAGACGTTATTTTGAATTCAAACCAGGACATTAATCTATTGCTGCGTGATGCCGACGAACTTTGGCGAAGCATTGAACAAAAGGCTGAAGTAAAGAATGGCTGAAGAAACTCGAGCCAAGAATCGTTTTGAGGTTATCTCCGACTACAAGCCAAGCGGAGATCAGCCCACTGCTATCGCAGAACTAGCAGCGAGGCTTCGCGCGGGCGAGAGTGAAGTAGTGCTGCTAGGAGCTACCGGTACTGGAAAGTCGGCAACTACGGCTTGGCTCATCGAGGAAGTGCAGAGGCCGACTCTGGTACTCGCACACAACAAAACCTTGGCCGCTCAGCTTGCCAACGAGTTCAAACAATTACTCCCGAACAACGCGGTTGAATACTTCGTTAGTTACTACGACTACTACCAGCCTGAGGCTTACGTGCCACAGAGTGACACCTTTATCGAAAAAGACAGTTCAATAAACGAAGAAGTTGAACGTCTGCGTTACAAGGCAACCATGAGCCTGCTATCCAGAAGAGACGTAGTCGTAGTAAGCACAGTTAGCTGTATTTATGGTCTCGGCGCACCGGCGGAATACCTAAACCAGGCTGTGCCCCTGCAAGTCGGGCAGCGCCTGGATCGTGATGCACTTATCCGTCGTTTCGTTGAATTGCAGTACAAACGAAACGACATCGACTTTTCTCGCGGCAACTTCCGTGTCAAGGGTGACACGATTGAAATTATCCCCGTCTACGACGAGTTAGCTACTCGCATCGAGATGTTTGGTGACGAAATTGAATCGATTTACTCACTAAACCCACTCACCGGCGAAGTCGTTAGCCAATTAGATACTGTCGCTATTTTTCCTGCCTCCTATTACGTGGCCCCCGCAGAGCAGATGGGTCGCGCTATTGAGGAAATTGAGCACGAGATGATTGCGCGGGTAAAGGAGTTTGAACAGCAAGGCAAACTTCTTGAAGCTCAGCGCATAACGATGCGAACAACTTTCGACCTAGAAATGATTCGTGAGCTTGGTTTCTGCAGTGGTATCGAAAACTACTCAAGACACATCGATGGACGTCAACCTGGCGAAGCTCCTAGCTGTCTACTTGATTATTTCCCCGAAGATTTCCTTATGGTCATAGATGAATCGCACGTAACTGTTCCGCAGATTGGCGCGATGTACGAGGGGGACGCAAGTCGCAAGCGCACCCTTGTTGAGCACGGTTTCCGACTTCCATCTGCGATGGATAATCGACCGCTTCGCTTCGACGAATTCAAGCAACGAGTGGGTCAAACTGTCTATCTCTCGGCTACACCTGGAAAATACGAGCTTGGCCTAAGTGATGGTGTGGTCGAACAAATAATTCGTCCAACTGGCTTAGTAGACCCAGAAATTGTGGTCAAGCCAGTAAAGGGTCAGATCGACGACCTTCTGGAAGAAATTAGAGTTCGCGTAGCTAAGGATGAGCGTGTTCTGGTCACGACTCTAACCAAGAAGATGTCCGAGGAATTGACCGACTTCCTCACTGAAGCTGGCGTGCGTGTGAGATACCTGCACAGCGATGTCGATACCTTGCGAAGGGTCGAGTTGCTGCGCGAGTTGCGCACGGGTGCTTACGACGTTTTAGTGGGAATCAACTTGCTGCGCGAGGGATTGGACCTACCTGAAGTGTCACTGGTTGCCATTTTGGATGCAGACAAGCAAGGATTCCTGCGATCGGCAACTTCGCTGATTCAAACTATTGGCCGTGCGGCAAGAAACATCAACGGTCAGGTGCATATGTATGCCGATCAAATGACTGACGCCATGGTCAAGGCGATAGATGAAACCAATCGCCGCCGAGCCAAGCAAGTGGCTTACAACACAGAGCGCGGAGTCGACCCGCAGCCACTGCGCAAGAAAATTGCCGACATCACTGATGACATCCTTAGGGAAGAGGAAGACACGGCAAAGCTGATTGAATCGGCACGCCAGGGTAAGAGTCGTGTTGAACTAAAGCCCAAGGCTCGCACCGGCATTGCTGGGAAAGCATATGACGAGATTCTTTCAGTCGTACTCGATCTTGAGGCTCAAATGCGCGCCGCGGCTACCGAACTGCAGTTCGAGCTTGCCGCCCGAATCCGCGACGAAATTGTCGAGCTTAAGCGAGAACTGAGGCAGATGGAGCAGGCCGGGCACGTCGACAAGCAATAGGCGCTTTAGAATGCAATGGTGTCAATAACGTCGGTTCCGCATAACAACAAGCTCATAGTCAAGGGCGCACGTGTCCACAACTTGAAAAACATCAATCTTGAGATTCCTAGAGACTCTCTAGTGGTTTTCACGGGACTTAGTGGTTCAGGTAAATCCTCACTCGCATTCGACACAATATTTGCCGAGGGGCAAAGACGATACGTCGAGTCGCTCTCCGCTTATGCCCGACAATTCCTCGGACAGGTTGATCGCCCAGATGTTGATTTCATCGAAGGACTGAGCCCTGCTGTCTCGATTGATCAGAAATCGACCAATCGTAACCCTCGATCCACTGTCGGTACCATCACAGAGATTCACGATTACCTTCGTTTGCTTTGGGCGCGTATCGGCGTGCCGTACTGCGCCGAATGTGGTGAAAAGATTGTGCGCCAAACACCACAGCAGATCGTGGATCAAATCTTGGAACTCCCCGAAGGGACACGCTTTCAGATTCTCGCCCAGGTAGTTGATCAGAAGAAAGGCGAGTTTGTCGATCTGTTCAAGGACTTGGTAGCACAAGGCTTTGCTAGAGCCGTTGTTGACGGCGAGGTAATTCAACTTTCTGAGGCACAGCCGCTGAAGAAGACTTTCAAGCACGACATCTCTGTTGTGGTTGATCGATTGGTGGCAAAGAAGGACATTATCGGGCGCTTGACCGACTCGGTAGAAACCGCTCTAAAGGTTGCCGGCGGTCGCATCACGATTGATTTTGTCGATGAAAAACCCGGCCCAAACAAGACTCGCGTCTTCAGCGAGAAGATGTCATGCCCGAACGAGCATCCACTGGCCATCACTGAAATCGAACCTAGGACTTTTTCATTCAATGCACCGTTCGGTGCATGCCAGGAATGCACCGGTTTGGGAACCCGTCAATCAGTGGATGTCGACTTAATTCTTGGTGATGGCGATGCTTCCATCGCCGATGGAGTGATTTTGCCCTGGTCTAATCCACAGGGCAAGCTGTACCCATACCTAACAAGAATGCTCAATGGATTGGCCACAGAACTTAAGTTCAAGTTGAGCACACCTTGGAACGACCTCACCGACGAAGTACGCAGCGCTGTACTTTACGGAAACAACTTCGACGTTCAAGTTAAGTGGAAAAACCGTTACGGGCGTGAACTTCGCTACACCACCGGCTTTGAAGGTGTGGTTGCCTATGTTGAACGTAAATTCCAAGAAACAGAGAGCGACTTCGCTAGGGCCAAATGGGCTGAATTTCATCGCGAGGTGCCTTGCCCAGCATGTGACGGCAAACGACTTAGGCCAGAAGTTCTAGCGATCAAGGTCGCTGACGCTTCAATTGCGGATGTTGCCGGAATGAGTCTTGCCAACTGCATGAAGTTCTTCGAATCAATCGAACTCGATAGCCGTGACGAAAAGATTGCCGCTCAGGTACTTCGAGAAATTAAGGCGCGTCTCGATTTTCTTCTTGCGGTTGGATTGGATTACCTAAGCCTCGAACGAGCGGCGGCAACCCTGTCCGGTGGTGAGGCACAGCGTATCCGTCTAGCCACTCAGATTGGCTCTGGCTTGACTGGGGTGCTTTATGTTCTTGATGAACCAAGCATCGGACTGCACCAGAGAGACAACCGTCGACTCATCGAGACTCTAATAAAGCTTCGCGACTTGGGTAACACGCTTCTAGTAGTCGAACACGACGAGGACACGATTAAGGCATCTGACTGGATCGTAGATATTGGCCCAGGAGCTGGTGTCAATGGTGGAGAGGTTGTCCACTCAGGCCCGCATGAGTTAATCCTCAAGAACGATAAATCGGTCACCGGTCAGTACCTTTCCGGCAAGCTAGCGATTGAAACTCCGAAGCATCGGCGAGCAATTGACCCAAAGCGCAAGCTCAAGGTAATCGGAGCTCGCGAGAATAACTTGAAAAACATCGACGTCGAATTTCCGCTTGGAGTTTTCACAGCGGTTACCGGCGTGAGTGGTTCAGGCAAGTCATCTCTGGTGAACGACATTCTCTATGAGACTCTGGCCAATCGCCTGAACGGCGCTAAGGGAGTAGCCGGCAAGCACAAGAAAATTGAAGGTATCGATCAACTCGACAAGGTCGTGCACGTAGACCAGAACCCTATCGGGCGCACGCCTCGATCGAACCCCGCGACGTACACCGGGGTGTTCGACAATATTCGCAAGCTTTTCGCGGATACTGCGGAATCAAAAGCTCGTGGCTATCAGCAGGGTCGTTTTTCCTTTAATGTGAAGGGCGGACGTTGCGAGGCTTGTACCGGTGACGGCACATTGAAAATCGAAATGAACTTCCTACCCGATGTCTATGTAGCGTGCGAAGTCTGTCACGGGGCTAGATACAACCGTGAGACCCTGCAAGTTAAGTACAAGGGCAAGAACATCTCAGAGGTACTAGATATGCCTATTGCTGAGGCTGCGGAATTTTTTGCACCAATCAATTCGATAGCAAGATTCTTAGACACCCTCGTCGAGGTTGGTCTTGGATATGTTCGTCTAGGGCAATCTGCAACCACACTTAGTGGAGGGGAGGCTCAGCGAGTCAAGTTGGCCACTGAACTTCAACGACGTTCATATGGTCGAAGCATCTACGTCTTGGATGAGCCGACGACAGGCTTGCACTTCGAGGATGTTCGTAAATTGCTTCTGGTTCTGAATGGCCTTGTTGACAAAGGCAACACTGTCATCGTGATTGAGCACAACCTCGACGTCATCAAGAGTTCAGACTGGATCATCGATTTAGGTCCGGAAGGCGGCGCGGGTGGTGGTGAGGTGCTCGCAATTGGCACACCTGAGCAAATTGCAAAGGAACCTAAGAGTTTCACTGGCAAATTCCTTAAAGAGGCTCTCCGCTAGGGAAACATGGCCGACGAACTCTCGTTCCGCCCAAAGACTTCCGAGATTCCAACCGATCCCGGTGTCTACCGCTGGCTAGATAAAACTGGGCGAGTGCTCTACGTGGGCAAGGCAAAAAATTTACGTGCCCGCCTCAGCAGTTACTTTGCACCACTGAACAGCTTGCACGAGCGCACTAGGCGCATGGTCACCTCGGCAGTCGATGTGCAGTGGACAATAGTAAAAACTGAATTCGAAGCACTCCAGTTGGAATTCACTTGGATCAAAGAATTTGATCCACCATTCAACGTCAGATTCAAGGACGATAAGTCTTACCCGTACCTCGCAATCTCAACCGGCGACAAGGTAGCCAGGGCCTTTATCACCAGAAATCGTGAGCTTGCCGGTGTGAAGTATTTCGGTCCATTCACCAATGCTTGGGCAATCCGAGAGACTCTAGACACACTGCTTAAGGTTTATCCGGTACGCAGCTGCTCGAGTGGCGTCTATCAACGCGCCAAATCTGCCAAACGAGCCTGTCTGCTGGCAGATCTCGGCAAGTGCTCTGCTCCTTGCGTAGATCGAGTAGCTACAGACGAACATGCGGCAATTGCAAAAGAACTCGTTGACTTCATGTCAGGTGGCGATACCAAACACTTGGATGCCCTTCGTAGTCGAATGTATAAGGCGAGCGAAGAGCAGCACTACGAATTAGCTGCAAAGTTACGAGACGATGTAGAGGCACTCGAAACTGTTCTTGAAAAGAGCACAGTCGTGTTCAATGACCAAACCGATGCTGATCTATTTGCTATCGCCGACGATGAATTGACTGCTGCAGTGCAGTTGTTCATTGTTCGTGGTGGAAGAATCCGCGGTGTGCAAGGGTGGGTCGTCGATAAGGAATTGGAACGCGAACCAGGTGAGCTGGTGGAATATTTGCTTCAGAATGTTTACAGCACAAAGAGTGAGGTTCCAAAAGAAATAATCGTCCCCGCGTTGCCGGAGGATCAGGCCGCGCTTGAGAAGTGGCTCAGCGACTTGCGTGGCACCAAGGTGTCAGTAAGGGTCGCGCAAAGGGGAGACAAGAGAGCGTTGCAGGAAACTGCCATGACTAACGCAAAGCATGCGTTACAAACCTACAAAAATCGCCGCAGCACTGATTTCACTGCGCGTGCCGATGCTCTTGCTGGGATTCAACGCGCACTCGGTCTCGAAGATGCTCCTCTTCGAATTGAATGTTTTGACGTCAGCCACCTGAATGGCACGGATGTTGTCGCATCCATGGTGGTGTTTGAAGATGGACTGGCCAAGAAAGACCAATATCGTCGTTTCTCAATTTCAGAAACCACCGATGACACTGATTCGATTTATCAGGTGCTTATGCGTCGCCTGAAATATCTTGGGGCACCGGAATTAGATGTTGAAAAAGATGCAACTAAATTCGCATATCGACCGAATTTGCTAATTGTCGATGGTGGCCAACCTCAGGTGAGTGCTGCTGTGCGTGCTCTGGCCGACTCAGGAATTACCGATCTGGCAGTGTGTGGCCTAGCTAAGCGCCTTGAGGAGATCTGGCTTCCAAATCAGGAGTTTCCAGTAATTTTGCCAAGAGCCACCGATGAACTCTTTCTGATGCAGCGGATTCGTGACGAAGCCCACCGATTCGCCATCAGCTACCAAAAGCAGAAGAGATCCAAGAGCATCAACTCCACATTGGCTGACATCCCAGGATTAGGCGACAAACGCATCGCTGCGCTGCTGCGGACATTCGGTTCGGTCAAACGACTCAAACTCGCCTCGATTGATGAAATAGCCGAGGTGGCGGGTATCGGGCCGGCTTTAGCCGAAGAGATTACAACTGCGTTAAATCGCTAAAAATCGTACTTTCGGCGTGTCGCGAGGGGCTAAACTCGACACGACACGCCGAAGGGGGTAGTGATGACCGAGGAACGTAAGCACGAATTGCTCATCGTTACCGGCATGTCGGGAGCCGGGCGCTCAACTGTAGCCAATGCCTTGGAAGATCTCGGATGGTACGTGGTGGATAATCTACCGCCGCAAATGCTTGGGCCGATTGCCGATCTTTTCACTATGGCCAAATTCCCATTGCCAAAGCTTGCCGTGGTGATTGATGTGCGCGGAGGCGAGTTCTTCAGTGAACTCCACGAAAACTTGAATTCACTGCGTCAACGCAGCGTAAACCTCAGAATGCTTTTTCTGGAAGCAACAGACAACGCGCTAATCAAGCGATTCGAACAGGTAAGACGTCCGCACCCACTGCAGGGAAACGGAACTATTCTCGATGGCATTTCGGCCGAACGACTTCGATTAATTAATCTCCGTGAAAGTGCCGACGTGATTATTGACACTAGTGAATTGAACATTCACCAGTTAAGTAACAAGATCACGGACAGTTTTTCGCTTGAGGAAAGCAGCAAGCTGCACGTGACTGTCATGAGTTTCGGTTTCAAATACGGCACTCCAGCAGACGCCGATTTATTAGCCGACATGAGATTTCTCCCAAACCCGTTTTGGGAAGAATCGTTACGCCCCTTCACCGGCGAAGACCGAAGCGTGAGCGATTACGTACTTAGCGCTGAAGGTGCCGATGAATTTATCAGCAACTATGTAGCGGCGCTAAAGCCGGTACTTAGGGGATACACGAATGAAAATAAGCGCTACGCAACTATCGCAATTGGTTGCACCGGCGGAAAACACCGATCTGTAGCGGTAAGTAAAAAGATTGCAACCGAATTGGCAAAGTTGGATGGGGTAGCCGTGAGTTTGAAACATAGAGATTTGGGAAGGGAATAGCGATGGCGCTAACTTCTGAGGTAAAGGATGAACTCGCCCGTATCCAGGTGACTAAGACCGCGATTCGAATTGCCGAATTATCTGCAATTTTGCGATTCGCCGGTGGACTGCATCTGATTAGCGGGCGTATCGTCATCGAAGTCGAGCTGGACTCATCGACAATTGCGCGACGCGTTCGTAAAGACCTGATCGATTTGCTAGGTATCGAAAGTGAGCTCGCAGTCTTTGCGCCTAGCGGCATTCGCCGCAGTAGTCGCTATCAGGTGCGAGTAATTGCCCAGGGTGAGCTTTTGGCTCGTCGTGCAGGCCTGGTAGATGCCAAGGGTCGCCCAGTTCGTGGATTACCTGCCAACTTGATTTCTAGTACCAAAGAAGAGGCGCAGGCCGTCTGGCGAGGCGCATTCTTAGCCCATGGATCTCTAACAGATCCTGGCCGTTCGGCTGCGCTAGAGATCACCGCACCTGGCAACGAAGCAGCGATGGCGTTAGTAGGAGTCGCAAGAAGACTCGGCGTGCCTGCCAAAGCTCGCGAGGTTCGTGGCGTTCACCGAGTAGTGGTGCGCGATGGTGAAGCTATAGCGGCCATGCTGACCCAAATGGGCGCTCACACCAACGTATTGAAGTGGGAGGAAGCACGTTTGCGTCGCGAAGTGCGCGCGACAGCCAATCGCCTTGCCAACTTTGATGACGCCAACCTACGACGTTCCGCTCAGGCAGCTGTTGCAGCTGGCGCAAGGGTTAATCGCGCCCTAGAAATTCTTGGTGACACCATCCCGGAACACCTGCGCTACGCCGGTGAACTGCGTCTAAAGCACAAACAGGCAAGCCTCGATGAGCTTGGCCATTTGGCAAATCCACCAATGACCAAGGATGCAATCGCTGGTCGAATTCGTAGATTGTTGGCCATGGCCGATAAGCGAGCAGAAGAACTTGGAATTCCGGCTACAGATGCCGATCTTCCGGAAGATTTAGAAGACTAGATTTGTTAGGCAATACAAAGGAGTAATCAAATGACCAAGTACACACTTCCAGACCTCAGCTACGACTACGGAGCACTCGACCCACACATTTCAGGTCGAATCATGGAGTTGCACCACTCGAAGCACCACGCTGCGTACGTCGCCGGTGTAAACGGGGCACTTGATGCTCTTGCCGAAGCCCGTGATAAGAATGACTTTGGCGCTATCAACAAACTCCAGAAGGACCTGGCATTCCACCTCGGCGGTCACATCAACCACTCGATTTTTTGGAAAAACCTCACCCCAGACAGCGAGGGCCGTCCGAGCGGCGAACTAGCCGCAGCAATCGACGAGTTTTTCGGCAGTTTCGATAAGTTCCAAGCACACTTCAACGCCACTGCACTGGGTATTCAGGGCTCTGGCTGGGCATTCCTGGCCTGGGATTCACTGGGCGAGAAGCTGATCATTGAGCAGCTTTATGACCAGCAGGGCAATGTTGCCGCGGCAACCATCCCATTATTGATGCTGGACATGTGGGAGCACGCCTTCTACCTCGACTACCAGAACGTCAAGGGCGAGTACGTGAAGGCCTTCTGGAACATCGTTTCATGGGCTGACGTGGCGACTCGATTCGAGGCCGCTCGCAGCCAGACTAAAGGTCTGCTGCTAGGCTAGAGCCTGTAACTCCACCCAACGGCGGGTGGCGAATTTCCCCTTAAATCAAGAAATTGCGCCACATCTTGGCGCCTAATCCCTGGAGAACTAATGGCTACTCGTGTTGGCATTAACGGTTTCGGCCGTATCGGTCGTAACTACCTACGTGCGGAACTCGCAAAGGGCACCGACCTTGAGATCGTTGCAGTAAACGACCTAAGCGACCCTGCATCACTTGCTCACCTTCTAAAGTATGACTCAATCACCGGTCGCCTTAACCAGGATGTAAAAGTTGACGGTCAGAACATCATTGTTGGCGGCAACGTCATCAAGGTTCTTGCTGAGCGCAACCCAGAGGACCTTCCTTGGGGAGAGCTAAACGTTGACATCGTTATTGAATCAACCGGTCGTTTCACCGACGCAGAAAAGGCAGCGGCTCACATCAAGGCCGGCGCTAAGAAGGTAATTATTTCTGCTCCTGCCACAGGCGATGCAGCAACCTTCGTAATGGGCGTTAACGACCACGAATACGACGCTGCAAAGCACCACATCATCTCTAACGCTTCTTGTACCACCAACTGCTTGGCTCCATTCGCCAAGGTCTTCAACGACAAGTTTGGTATCGAGAACGGTCTAATGACCACCGTTCACGCATACACCGCAGACCAGAACCTCCAGGATGGTCCACACGGTGACCTTCGTCGTGCACGCGCAGCAGCACTAAATATCGTGCCTTCATCAACCGGCGCTGCAAAGGCAATTGGACTAGTTCTCCCTGAGCTAAAGGGCAAACTAGATGGTTACGCACTTCGCGTTCCAGTACCAACCGGATCAATTACTGACCTAACTTTGGTTTCAAAGACCGATGTAACTGTCGATGAGATCAAGGCAGCCTACAAAGAGGCTGCTGCGTCTGGCCCACTAAAGGGCATCCTTGCTTACACCGAAGACGAAATCGTCTCAGCTGACATCGTTACCGACCCACACTCATCAATCGTTGATGCTGGGCTAATCAAGGTAATCGGTCGCACTGTGAAGATCAGCTCTTGGTACGACAACGAGTGGGGTTACTCAAACCGCCTCGTTGAATTAACTGAGCTAGTTGCAAGCAAGCTCTAAACATGCGTCGACTCGCAGACCTGCCTTCACTTGACGGCAAGCGCGTCATCATCCGCTGTGACCTAAACGTCCCTCTTGATGGTGACCGTATTACCGACGACGGCCGTATCGTCGCTTCGGTACCAACCATCAAGTATCTGCTCGATCAGGGTGCAGCAGTAATCGTTATATCGCACCTGGGTCGTCCGGATGGTGCTCCAGACCCTAAGTACTCGCTGGCTCCAGCAGCGACGCGCTTGGGTGAGCTACTAAACCAAGATGTCTTTTTCGCTAGCGACACCATCGGTAGTGAAGCATCTGGCGCAGTCAAGGCTATGGATCGCGGAGCGGTAGTCGTGCTGGAAAACCTCCGATTCAATCCAGGCGAAACCAGCAAGGACTCAGCAGAGCGCGAAGCTTTCGCGGCGAAGCTAGCTGAGTACGCAGACTTCTTTGTGAGCGACGGATTCGGCGTAGTACATCGCAAGCAGGCCAGCGTTTACGAATTGGCCAAGCTACTTCCGAGCGTTGGCGGTTTGCTAATTGAAAAGGAACTAGATGTCCTAACTCGATTGACCACCAACCCGGAGCGCCCATACGCGGTTGTTCTCGGTGGTTCAAAAGTTAGCGACAAGCTTGGCGTGATCGATCACCTTCTTCCAAACGTCAACAAACTTGTAGTTGGCGGTGGAATGGTTTTCACATTCCTAGCAGCACTTGGCCACAAAGTCGGCTCTAGCTTGCTTGAGGTCGATCAGATCGAAACCTGCAAGTCATACCTGTCACGCGCTGCCGAACTCGGCGTAGAAGTGGTTTTACCCACTGACATCGTGGTGGCTAGTAAGTTTGGCGCTGATGCTGAGGTGGCTGTCACAGCAGCAGATGCAATCGAGAACAGCCCATTTGGCTCCTCAGGCTTGGGTTTAGACATTGGTCCAGAGTCAGCAGCACACTTTGCAGAAGTAGTTCGCCAGGCAAAGACTGTCTTCTGGAATGGTCCAATGGGTGTTTTTGAAATCGATAAGTTCGCAAACGGTACCCGTCAAGTTGCTAAAGCTCTTACAGAAGTTTCTGGACTCTCTGTTGTTGGAGGCGGAGACTCTGCAGCAGCGGTTCGCATCCTAGGTTTCGAAGACTCACAATTCGGACACATTTCAACCGGTGGTGGAGCAAGCCTCGAATTCCTCGAAGGTAAGACACTTCCTGGTATCGAAGTTTTGAAATAAAGGAGATCAAAATGACCGATCGCGTTCCGTTTATTGCCGGCAACTGGAAGATGAACCTCGACCACCAGCAGGCAATCGCACTCGTGCAAAAGTTGGCTTGGTCACTCAAAGACGCTGGTCACGATTACAAAGACGCAGAGGTTGCAGTTTTTCCACCGTTCACAGACCTGCGTACCGTACAGACATTGCTGGATGCCGACAAGTTCGAAATTCAGCTTGGAGCTCAGGACCTGTCGAAGTTCGATAGTGGCGCATACACCGGTGAAATATCTGGTGCGTTTCTCAAGAAGCTTGATGTGAAATATGTACTCATTGGTCACAGCGAGCGTCGTCAGTACCACAACGAAACTGACGAAGTGGTCCAGGCTAAAACCGCAGCCGCGTTCCGCCACGGTATCGTGCCAGTAATCTGTGTGGGAGAGACCCTAGAGGAGCTCGAAACTCAGGGAGCCTCTGCAGTGCCGGTCGCCCAGACCCTTGCGGCACTGGCCGGACACGCTCAGATCGATGAAATTCTCATCGCCTATGAGCCTGTTTGGGCAATTGGCACTGGCAAGGTAGCCACTCCTGAAGAAGCTGCCATGGTCTGCGGCAAGATTCGTGAGGCTATCGCCGAGGCTCACGGCCCGGAGCTGGCTGCGGCTACCCGAATTCTCTACGGAGGTTCGGTTAAGGCAGCAAATGTGGCTGGATTCCTGCGTAGCCCTGAAGTTGATGGGGTCCTCGTCGGTGGTGCCAGTCTTGACGCCGATGAATTCAGCGGTATCGCGCGCTTCCAGAAGCACATCGGCGTATAATTTTCAAGATTTACAAAAACTAAAGGAAATCATGCTCGCACTTCAAATTGCCCTCCAGGTGCTCTTGGCTATCACAAGCCTCCTGCTCACCCTGTTGATTTTGCTTCACAAGGGTCGTGGTGGCGGTTTGAGCGACATGTTTGGCGGTGGCGTCACCAGCTCAATGAACTCATCGGGCGTAGCTGAGCGAAACCTTAACCGAATCACCATCATTCTTGGCGTGGTTTGGGTTGTAGTAATTATTACTCTAGGTTTGTTCACTCGCTTCAACCTCGTCTAAAGGTAAGGCTTTATGTCAACAACTGGGGGATCAGCCATTAGAGGCTCCCGCGTCGGTGCGGGACCAATGGGTGAAGAAGATCGTGGCTTCAAGGCAGATCGAATCGTAAAAACCTATTACTGCGTAATGGGTCATCAACAGACTCCGGCTTTTGCAGCCAGCGTCCTGCCAGAAGAAATTCCATTAGAAATTGATTGTCCAAATTGTGGATTACCTTCCGGCTTGGATTCGAAGAACCCACCGCAGACTGCAAAACACGAACCGTACAAGACTCACCTGGCCTACGTGAAAGAACGACGCACAGACGCAGAAGCCAAGCAACTGCTTGAAGAGGCTGTCGCCAGCGTAAAAGAAAAGCGACTTGCTGCTGTTGCAGCTGCACAGGCAGCTGAAAAGGCTGAAAAAGCCAGCGCAAAAAAGCCGGCAGCTAAAAAGTAATTTTTAGGACCTAGCAACCCCAGGTCTTATTGCCTGCGGATTGATCTACAAACCAAACGGTCTTTATTCTGCCTTGAATACGCCCTACCGGAAGTGATTCCGGTTCATCACCAAATGCAGCACTGACTGCATCCTGCTTGTCGGCGCCTGCGATGACAAACCAAATTTCATCTACTGCATTCATCGCTTCATAGCTGAAACTAAGCCTCTGTGGAGGAGGCTTCGGAGAATCGTGTTCGGCAATAACCTGCACGCCAGCTGCAATTGCAGGCTTGCCAGGGAACAGGCTGCAGATGTGTCCATCTGGCCCCATTCCAACCAAGGCCAGGCTGAAATGCGGTTTGATTGCCGCGACTTCTGCAGCGAAGAAATTGGCGGCCTCATCAAGTGTCATACCTTCATCACTTGCGGGGAACTCGTGGAGCGAAGCCGGAGGGAGCTTGCTCAGCATTGCCTTGTTTGCCTGAACAGCATTGCGATCGCTACTTTCAGCCTCAACAAAGCGCTCATCCCCCCACCAAATGTGCACGCGTGACCAATCCAGTAGGTGGGCATCTTCGCGCTCAGCTATAGCCGCTAACGTAGCGATGCCTATGGTGCCGCCTGTTAACTGAATGTGCACCTCAGGCAACTCGCTCAGCAATTCCGCGAGCCTAGTAACGAATTCCTCGGCTGCTCCTCGAGCAAGGGAATCTGCATCTTTGAAGCGATTTACTACGACTTTGCTCACTTCTTAGCCTTGGTCACTGTAGGCGCAGACTTCGCTGGAGGAAAACTCTTGGTGATCACTTTTCCAAACAAATCATCAGGATCCAAACGACGAAGATCTTCGCTCAGGCAGTCACGAAGCGAACGACGAGGCAGAGAAATTTCTCTGGTCGGCTGGGTCGGCTGAATGAGTGTGGCTACATCAGGCACATTTCTCACGATTTCGATGGCACCAGATTTTCTGGTCAGCTTTACGCCTTTGATGCCAGAAACAGCCTTGCCTCTTGATGTGCGTACCAAGGTCACCTTGACCTTGAGTTTCATTTCAAGCCAAGCGGCCAACAAATCTGTACTAGGCGAATCAACTGCACCGGTTACTTCAACAGCGGTGACCGAATCAAATGGAGGCTGATCGAGGATTGCCGCAAGTTGTGCGCGCCAAAGCGTCAATCGAGTCCAGGCGAAATCACTATCGCCAGGTGCATACGCTTTAGCCAATTGCTTCAAGAATGAGTGTGGATCTTTCTGCGAAGCAGCATCTGTGATGCGACGAGTAGCAATTCGACCAATCGGGGAGTTGCCAACATTCGCAGGCGCTTCACCAGGCCACCAAGCGACAACCGGAGCGTCAGACAGCAGTAGTCCGGTAACCAAACCTTCGGGATGATCGGCGGCCTCTCCATGAGCTCGAAGAATGACCACCTCAGATGCGCCTGCATCGCCACCGACACGAATCTGAGCGTCGAGCTTAGACTCCTGTTTGGTTTTCTTATCGTCCTCAGCTAGCACGATAATTCGACAAGGGTGTTCGCGAGAAGCTTCATTCGCTGCCTTGACTGCATCCTCGATGCCAGAGAACTTGGTCATAATGATCAGAGTGAGCACTCGTCCGAGCGCGACCACACCGCCCTCTTCGCGAATTTCGACAAGTTTCTTTGAAACCTTACTGACGGTGGTGTTTGGTAGGTCTTTAATCACGGAATTCTCCAAGCTCGTCCGTCTTGTTGCAACATTTTGTCTGCCGATGAAGGACCCCAAGATCCTGGTGCATACTGCTCAGGCTTACCTTGTTTCTCCCAGTACTGCTCAATCGGGTCGAGAATCTTCCAAGACAACTCAACCTCTTCGTGTCTTGGGAAGAGTGGCGGGTCACCCAGAAGTACGTCGAGGATTAGGCGCTCGTAAGCCTCTGGACTCTGCTCGGTGAAAGCGTGCCCGTAACCGAAGTCCATGGTCACGTCTCGCACTTGCATGCCGACGCCAGGCACTTTGGAACCAAAGCGAATAGTTACACCTTCATCAGGCTGTACACGAATCACCAGGGCATTCTGACCGAGTGCTGAAGTCTGTGCTTCGGCGAAAAGCTGCTGTGGGGCACGCTTGAATACGACCGCAATTTCGGTAACTCGTCGTCCGAGTCGCTTACCGGCACGAAGATAAAAAGGAACACCAGCCCAGCGACGAGTATTGATGTCTAGTCGCATGGCAGCGTAAGTCTCGGTAACTGATTTTTTGTTCATTCCGTCTTCTTGTAAGAAGCCCGTGACTTTCTCACCGCCCTGCCAACCGCCAGCATATTGACCACGTGATGTGTACTTGCCTAGGTCCTTAGGCAGAGTCACCGCAGATAGAACTTTTTCTTTCTCCGCTCGCAAGTCAGCTGCATCGAAAGAAACCGGTTCCTCCATGGCCGTTAGTGCCAGTAGCTGAAGTAGGTGGTTTTGAATAACGTCTCGGGCAGCGCCAATGCCATCGTAGTAACCCGCACGACCGCCAACGCCAATGTCCTCAGCCATAGTGATCTGTACGTGATCGATGTAGTTGGCGTTCCAAAGTGGCTCAAATAACTGGTTTGCAAAACGCAAGGCCAGGATATTTTGAACTGTTTCTTTGCCCAGGTAGTGATCGATACGGAAGACTGCATCTGGCGGAAATACTGACTCGACAACTTCATTGAGTTCGCGAGCAGATTGCAAATCGTGACCGAATGGCTTCTCGATTACAACTCGACGGAATTCGTCTGGTGCCGGGTTGGCTAATCCACTGCGAGAAAGCTGCTGGCAAACTATTTCGAATGCCTTAGGTGGAATCGAAAGATAGAAAGCGTGATTTCCGTTTGTTCCACGCTCGCGATCAAGTTCCTCAATGGTTGCCTTCAAGCGATCGAAAGCGGCAGGGTCATCAAATTCACCTGAAACGAAACGAATACCGGTTGATAGCTGTTCCCAAACTTCTTCCGACCAAGGAGTGCGCGCATACTGCTGAACAGCTGCCTTCACTTCTTTGCCAAAGTCTTGATGAGCCCAGTCGCGACGCGCAAAACCAACTAGCGCAAAACCCGGTGGCAAAAGGCCGCGGTTTGCTAAGTCGTACACTGCCGGCATCAATTTCTTTCGAGAAAGATCGCCAGTAACACCAAAAATAATCAGGCTGCTCGGACCAGCAATGCGATTAAGGCGACGATCGTCCGGGTCTCGAAGTGGATTATTGCCAGCACTTAGTTTGACAGGACTCACTGGAGCGCCGCCTTAATTGCAGCAACGCCTGATTTCGCATCGGTGAGAGTGAGGGTAAGCACCGGGCGTCCGTGATCTGCGAGAACTTTTGCATCACCGGCTGCCTGCGATGCGATCAGTTCACCGAAGGTAAATTCACGGCCAGGTACTGCAATGTCAGTCTTAGCTGCAGATACGATCTGCAAATAGATTCCTTGTGCAGGCCCACCCTTGTGATACTGACCCGTCGAGTGCAAGAAACGAGGAGCCCAACCAAATGTGACAGGACGGCGAGTCTTATTTGCAACTGCATCGCGTAGTTCTGCCGCTTCGGCTACTGAAGTGCGGTCCAGATATGCCTGAATTGAAACATAGCCACTGTCTGTGTCTAGTGTCTTGAAGAGTGCCTTTAGCGCTGCCTCAAGGTTTGCTGCGCCGTTCAAGTTAAGCGATGCTGCACGCACCTCGACGCCATTTTCGGCGAATGCCGGTGCAGCAATTTCAGGTCGGTCGGTCAACATTGCTCGAGCGGCAATTTTTGCAGATTCAACATCAGGCTGATCGAAAGGATTAATCCCGATCAAACGACTCGCGATAACGGTTGCAAATTCCCAAAGTAGGAACTGCGCACCGAGTTCACCCGAAACTACTACCTCATCACCGCGTGCAGCAGTCGCGTCAGCCACCAAACGCACAGTCAGCAAATCTGCTAGCCCACTGCGAAGTTCCGCAGCATCAGAGCCTAGTACTACGGGCAACACGCCCTTACCGAGTTTTCCTGTCGATTCAGCAATTAACTGCTCAGCCCAGTCGCCAAAACCAACAATTGGTGTGCCATCGGTCACAATTCCAATTTTGTCGCGCAAACCGTACTCGCCAGGAGTTGCACCCAGTGCAGCGCCGAGAATAAGTGCTGGATTGTCAGGGGAGTCGCTGGCTAGCAATTCGGCTACTGAATTCGCCGAATCCAGAAGAGCTTGAATGTCAACTCCGGCAAGCCCTGATGGAACCAAACCAAAAGCGGTTAGTGCGCTGTAGCGCCCTCCGACGTTCGGGTCGGCGTTGAAGATTCGATACCCGTCAGCCTTTGCAGCGGCTTCCATAGGTGAACCAGGATCAGTGACAATCACGATGCGATCGGTCTTATCAATTCCTGCTGCGGTAAATGCCTGCTCAAAAATACGCTTCTGCGAATCAGTCTCTACGGTCGAACCTGACTTCGATGAAACGATAATGGCTGTTTTCTCAAGATCACCAGCGAGCGCATCACCAACCTGGTCAGCATTGGTGGAGTCGAGAACCACTAATTCGACTCCAGCTGTGCGAGTAATAACTTCTGGAGCAAGCGATGAGCCACCCATGCCACAAAGCACGAAGCGAGTGACTCCCTTGCTGCGGAATTCGTCGCGAAGGGCAATGATGTCATTGACTACCGCCTGGGAGTGAGCGGCCGATGTAACCCAACCCAAACGAATAGCTGATTCTGATTCTGCATCTTTGCCCCAAAGGGTGAAATCCTTTGCTGCAATTCGGCTGGCTACCTTGTCAGCAATAAGTTGTGGCACGTTCTCGGCCACTGCTGATGATGCGGAACCGCCCGCGACAACCTTTAGTGAAGACACGTTTTTCCTTACTTAGCTGCGTTGAGCGCGGAGGTTACCGACTCGAGCAATTCATTCCACGAGATAACGAACTTGTCGACACCTTCGGTTTCCAAGAGTTCGG
The DNA here is from genome assembly GCA_046074345.1 of Micrococcales bacterium. Classification (GTDB taxonomy): domain Bacteria; phylum Actinomycetota; class Actinomycetes; order Actinomycetales; family Microbacteriaceae; genus Rhodoluna. Next base: position 19,334 of record JBJTNZ010000014.1, read on the forward strand.
TTACGTCGTCGTATGAAACGCCCGCCGCCGCAACAGCTGTCATGATTGCGTCAGCTTCTTCGTAGTGGTTAGTGATTGAGTTGGCCGGTACGACACCGTGGTCGAATACTGCCTCCATGGTCTTTTCTGGCATGGTGTTCACTAATTTCGGAGCAACCAATTCGGTGACATACAAAGTGTCTAGGAGATTTGGATCCTTCACTCCGGTAGAAGCCATTAGTGGTCGTTGCACATTTGCACCAGCAGCGGCTAGTGAGGCCCAGTTTGCATTGTCGAACTCTTGCTCGAATACTCGATAGGCGAGACGTGCATTGGCTAGAGCCGCCTTATTCTGAAGTGCTGCTGCCTCTGCATCACCGGTGGCAACCAGACGCTTGTTGATTTCGAGGTCTACACGTGACACAAAGAATGATGCGACCGAGTGAATCTTCGAGAGGTCGTGTCCATTTGCCTTTGCCTGCTCGATACCGGCAATGTAAGCGGCAATTACTTCACGGTAACGCTGTAGTGAGAAAATTAATGTCACATTTACGCTAATTCCCGCGGCAATCGTTTCGGTAATTGCAGCGAGACCATTCTTTGTGGCAGGAATCTTGATCATTACGTTTTCGCGGTTTACCTTTGCGAAAAGTTCTTTGGCTTGCTTAGCGGTACCAGCGGCATCGTGTGCAAGCCCAGGTTCTACCTCGATTGAAACTCGACCGTCGAAACCGTTTGAATCACGGTAAACGCCAGCAAAAATGTCGCAGGCCTCTGCCACATCTTGAGTTGTGATTTCAAATACTGCCTTCGCTGCATCAGCACCTTGAGCTGCAAGTTCCGCAATTTGCTCTCCATAACCTTCACCTTTAGAGAGGGCAGCTGCAAAAATCGATGGGTTTGTGGTGACCCCTGAAACAGAACGTGAAGTAATTAGCTGTTCCAGCTGACCAGAACGAATTCGAGTCCGTGAAAGGTCATCAAGCCAAATGCTTACGCCGTTTGCTGCAAGTTGTGCCAATGGGTTAGTCATGATTTATCTTTCTTTGGAGAGTCTTATTTGCTTGCTGCGATTGAGGCGTGTGCGGCTGCAACAACATTTTCTGCTGACATACCGAATTCGCGGAAAAGTGTCTTCACGTCAGCCGAAGCTCCGAAATGTTCAATCGAAACACTGCGGCCGAATGGGCCGACGTACTTGGTCCAGCCAAGGGCAAGTCCAGCTTCAACCGACACTCGCGCCTTCACAGAAGCTGGAAGCACGCTCTCACGGTAGCTGTCGCTCTGCTCGTCGAACCACTCCAAACAAGGAGCAGAAACCACACGAGTCGAAATTCCTTTGGCTTCAAGTTCGAGACGTGCAGCGACTGCGAGCTGCACCTCTGAACCGGTGGCAATCAAAATCAATTCAGGGTTGCCATTTGCCGCATCCACCAGGGTGTACGCACCCTTTGAAACATGATCAGCGGTCGCGTAAACAGTTCCGGTTTCATCCGCTTCGCCACGCTTAAACACTGGAATGTTCTGTCGGGTGAGCGCAATTCCGGCTGGACCCTGGCGACGTTCCAGCATGGTCTTCCAAGCATGTGCCACTTCGTTAGCATCCGCAGGTCGCACCATGTCCAAGTTAGGAATTGCACGAAGAGTGGCAATCTGTTCGATTGGCTGGTGAGTTGGCCCATCTTCTCCAACAGCAACTGAGTCGTGAGTCCAAACAAAGATGCTAGGAATGTTCATTAGCGCTGCTAGTCGAACTGCAGGACGCATGTAGTCAGAGAAGATTAGGAATGTTCCACCGAATGAGCGGGTGTTTCCGTGGAGTGTGATTCCGTTAAGAATTGAAGCCATGGCATGCTCACGAATTCCGAAGTGCAACACTCGACCGTACTGGTCACCTGACCACTCGTGAGTGGACCACTCGCTCGGCACAAATGACTTCGCACCCTTGATGGTGGTGAGGTTTGAATCTGCCAAGTCTGCAGAGCCACCCCAAAATTCAGGCATTACCTGAGCGATGGCGTTGATTACCTGGCCAGATGCAGCGCGAGTTGCAAGCTCGGTGCCGCTCTCGAAGGTCGGTAGGGCAGAGGCAAGTTCTGCCGGCGCCTTGCCACTGTTGATTCGGTCCAAAAGCTTTTTCTGTTCTGGGTTTTCACTAGCCCATGCGTCGAACTGCGCCTGCCAAGTCGCTCGCACCTGGTCAGCATGCTCTTGATAACCGCGAGTGTGAGCAATTACATCGGCGTCTACCTGGAAACTTTGTTCAGGATCGAAACCGAGTGCCGACTTAAGGCCCGCAAGTTCTTCAGCTCCAAGAGCGGAGCCGTGAATCTTTCCAGTATTTTGCTTCTTCGGTGAAGGCCAGCCGATGATGGTGCGGAGAGTAATCAAAGAAGGCTTGTCTGTTACCGATTTTGCTTTTTCGATTGCGGCGTATAGTTCGGCAACATCTTCTGCGTAGTTGCCAGTCTTCTTCCAGTCAACCACCTGAGTGTGCCAACCATATGATTCATAACGGGCACTCAAATTTTCGGTGAATGCGATGTTGGTGTCATCTTCAATTGAGATTTGGTTTGAGTCGTAAATGACTACTAGATTGCCAAGTTTTTGGTGACCGGCAAGTGAAGCAGCTTCAGCAGTAACACCTTCCTGCATGTCACCGTCTCCAGCAATCACATAGATAAAGTGATCGAATGGCGAAGTGCCCTGAGGTGCCTTCGGATCAAACAAGCCGCGTTCGTAGCGAGCGGCGTAGGCAAAGCCAGTAGCAGAAGCGAGTCCTTGTCCCAACGGACCGGTGGTAATTTCAACACCCTTGGTGTGACCATACTCTGGGTGCCCAGGAGTTGCAGAACCCCAGGTACGCAATGACTTCAGATCGTCTAGCTCGAGGCCGTAACCGTGCAAGTAAAGCTGGTTGTAGAGCGTCAGCGAGCTGTGCCCAATTGAAAGAATGAAGCGATCGCGGCCAATCCACTTTTCATCCGAAGGATCGTGACGCATTACCTTGTTGAAGAGAAGGTAAGCCACTGGAGCCATGGATATTGCCGTACCCGGATGTCCGTTTCCAACTTTTTCTACTGCATCCGCAGCAAGTACCTTTGCGGTGCTTACGGCTTTGGTGTCTAGGTCGGTCCACTGAAATGCTGACAAAACAGCTCCTTCTTATAAAGAGGTGAATAAAAGACTTGGCGACGATGCCGATAGAGAAGGGCTGGCTGCGGAAATGGCCAAAAATCTCGTAATCCCCATTCTAATGGCGGGTTAGAGCCTCACTGGAATAAGGGCTCGGTCAATTCACTTAGACTTTATTGAGATGACCACAGCAACTAAATCCCCATTTTCGAAGGCAAAGGCCTATTTGGCGCTTACCAAACCTAGAGTCATCGAATTACTGCTCATCACCACCGTGCCAACCATGATTTTGGCCCAGCGCGGCATGCCATCGCTCTGGTTGGTTCTGGCAACCCTGCTAGGTGGAGCGCTCAGCGCTGGATCAGCCAATGCCTTCAATTGCTACCTTGATGCCGACATCGACCAACTTATGGGTCGCACAGCGAAACGCCCACTGGTTACCGGCGAACTGACCAAGCGAGAGGCGTTCGTCTTCGCCTGGGTTTTAGGCCTCTTTTCCGTTATCTGGCTTGGCTTGGTAGTCAACTGGTTATCGGCCATGCTGTCTCTGGCCGCAATTTTGTTCTATGTTTTTGTTTACACCCTCGTACTCAAGCGACGCACGCCTCAGAACATCGTTTGGGGTGGGGCAGCAGGAGCAATGCCAGTTCTAATTGGTTGGGCAGCGGTTACTAGTGATATTTCTCCAGCTGCCTGGATGCTATTTTTAGTCATTTTTCTTTGGACGCCACCGCACTATTGGCCACTTTCCATGAGATACAAAGAGGACTACGCAGCTGCCGGGGTTCCGATGTTGCCAGTGGTTCGCAATCAGGTGACGGTTGCCATTCAGATTGTGCTCTACGCCTGGGCTATGGTGGTTTCGAGTTTGCTGCTAATCCCACTAGCCAACATGGGTTTGATTTACAGCGTCACCGCTTTGTTGGCTGGTGCATGGTTCATGATCGAGAGCTACCGTCTGTATCGAGAAGGTATGCAAGGTCAGGCGAAAAATCCAATGCGGCTTTTCCACGGATCGATAAGTTATCTGACCCTTTTGTTTATCGCGGTCGCGGTAGATCCATTACTTCATTTCTAAGTTTTTCAACTCGGCAAGTCGAGCAAGTGCTTCATCACGTTCGATTGAATGATCCACAATCGGATCTGGATAGCCATTGGTATTGAGCAAACCCCATGGTTCATGTACATCAGCACCCGGAATGTGGCTCAACTCGGGGATGTACTTACGTACGTAATCACCGTTCGGATCAAATTTGTATCCCTGGAGAATCGGATTGAATACGCGAAAGTAGGGACTCGCATCTGTGCCACAGCCGGCAGTCCACTGCCAGCCATGAGCATTTGAAGCCGGATCGAAATCGGTCAAGAACTCTTCGAAATGCGCCGCTCCCAGTTGCCACTCGAGATGCAAATCTTTTACTAGAAAAGAAGCAACAATCATTCTTACTCGATTGTGCATCCAACCTTCCGCTAATAGTTGACGCATCCCCGCGTCAACCATCGGATAGCCTGTCTTTCCAGTTTTCCAAGCGTGTAATTTTGCAGCTGCTGACTCACCATAGTCGTAACGCATCTTTGCAAACTTTGGCTCGTAATACTCAGTGAGCGAAGTCGGGTTGTGCCAAAGTACGTCGGCATAAAATTCGCGC
>JBJTNZ010000015.1:0-2718 GCA_046074345.1 Micrococcales bacterium
GTTTGCCGTACCTGGTCATCAACCACGGTCTTTGCCACCAGCGCACGCCAGGCCTCGGCAAGTTCCTGCATTCTTCGGGGCCCGCGAGCCGATAGGCGAACCGCCTCGCCAAAGCCAACCAGTCCTTGGCCATTGCGGATGAAAGCCGAAGCACCTTCAGGTAGGTGGTCGGCGATAGCAAAATCCGCATCGCCGGTTAGGGCAACCGAACGCAACTGCAACTGAGCAATCTGGTCCATGTCTGCCTATCTGAGGGTTGGCTGTGAAGTCTCGTAAATGCTTTGGTTCAGGTGAGACCAAAAGTTAAACTCGAAACAGAAGCCATACTATTCCCATGGAGGGGTAATGAATTTGAGAGCAAAGGTCATCGCTGTGACCATAGCTGCCATTGCCTTGATTTCGGGTGGAACCGCAGCTTTCGCGGATGACGATGATGATGACAAGCGTCCAATTTCTGGATCGACTGAGTTTCCGAGACCCCATCACCCACACAAAGAAGAGGATGAACTTCACGATCGCTACGGGGACGACATTGGTCAGGTCAATCTTCCTCCTCTAGTGGTCAAGGAGCAGCCAAAAACTGGCACAGCAAATACCGGTGGGGCAGAAGCAATTACTGGTAACGCGAAGCCAAACGAGACGCTAGTCGACGCGGGCACCACGAATCCTGCCGCGAACGTTCCGGTAGACCCAAGCCAAATCAATCCGAACCAGGGAACTCCGGCGGATAATTTCTTCAATGCTGCTAGCGCCGGACTTGGCGTCATGGGTCTTGGAGTGGTTTCTCTGGCGACCATCGCTATTCGTCGTTCAGCGAAGTTGCGCAAGGACCCCAAGGCCGACTTCCTGTACCAGTAGGCCCATTTTCACGCGGGTAGACTTACTCGGTGAGTAAAGCAGACCTAAGCAAAAAACCAGCCGAGGTTGCTGCCATGTTTGACGAGGTCGCTCCGAGCTACGACATCACCAACGACTTACTTTCGCTTGGCCAAACTCGACGCTGGCGCAAAAAAGTGAGACACGCGGTCAATGCCCAATCAGGTCAAAGCATTCTGGATCTTGCCGCCGGCACCGGCTCATCTTCCGCTGAGTTTGTAGCCCCGGGTGTGCGAGTAGTGGCCAGCGATTTCTCCGAGGGAATGCTCGCCGAAGGGCGTAAGCGTCACCCAGAGCTCGAGTTTGTTTTTGCAGACGCCACCAAATTGCCTTTCAAGAACGAAGAATTTCACGCGACCACAATTTCATTTGGTTTGCGCAACGTCGTCGATGTACCACTGGCGCTCAGTGAAATGTATCGAGTGACAAAACCTGGCGGCCGCGTTGTAGTTTGCGAATTTTCCAAAGTGCAAAATAAATTCGTCCGTCCGTTTTATGAGTTTTATTTGAATCGGCTACTGCCGGCAGTTTCAGGTTGGTCAAGCAAGACACCGGAAGCGTATAAGTATTTGTCGGAATCAATCAACGCCTGGCCGAATCAAGATTTGCTTGCGGTCAAACTCGCAGAAGCCGGATACGACAACATCAGCTACCAGAACTTATTTTTTGGAGCGGTAGCAATTCACACCGGTTTCAAATTAGAGAGCAAGAAAAAGTAATGAGCGCGAAACTACCAAGTCAGTTGCGCCGCTTCGGCGATAAAGCTCTCCTGAACCAGATTGAACAGAGCCTCGAGTCAGTCGAGGTTGAATTACAGAAGGCTACAGAAAACTCAGACAAGATTGTGCAGCAGGCTGCGCGTCACCTTGTCGATGCCGGTGGTAAACGAGTACGTCCGGTGCTCACGCTAATCACTTCACTCTTGGGCGACGGCGCAACCAAAGATGTGATTGATGCTGCCGCTGTGGTTGAACTCACACACTTAGCCACCCTGTATCACGACGATGTCATGGACGATGCCCCGACTCGTCGCGGAGTGCCGACGGCGCAGCATGTTTACGGAAATTCTGTTGCCATCTTGGTGGGCGATCTATTGCTTGCTCGCGCTTCTCGGATTGGCGTGGCTCTAGGCATTGAGGCAATTGAGTTGCAGGCTAGAACGTTCGAACGCCTCTGCATTGGACAGCTGAACGAGACGATTGGCGCCAAGGCAGAAGACGACCCTATCGAGCACTACATTCAGGTGTTGGCCGATAAGACTGGCTCTCTGATTTCCGCCTCAGCCACGCTCGGAGCAATGCTGGGCAACGCACCTAGCGAATATCTCAAACCGCTCGGTGAGTTTGGTGAGAAAGTCGGCGTCGCATTCCAGCTGATAGATGACGTTATCGATATCTCGGAAGCCGGACCTTCAGGCAAAACTCCTGGCACAGATCTTCGAGCTGGAGTGCCGACTATGCCAGTGCTTCTGCTTCGCAAGAAGACCGACGAAAAATCTCAACAACTGCTCGAGCTAATCGATGGCGATTTAACCAGTGACGAACAGCTCGCCAAGGTCGTAAGACTTCTTCGCGAACACGAAGTTGCAGAAGAGGCCTATCAGGAAGCGATTCGTTGGGCGAATGAAGCAATTACGGCGATTGACTGTCTTCCTGATGGTCAAACCAAGCGTGCTCTGATTCACTTCGCCGAAGCAGTGATAAAGCGAGACAACTAAATTGTCTGCACTCACTCACGAAAAAGTTGAACGAGCTATTCGTGCGTCGTATGTAATTTCATTCATTCAGGGCATTGTTGCAATTGCGCTCGTACCTCGAGTGCCGGAACTAGTCGCGCAGCTCA
>JBJTNZ010000016.1:0-18146 GCA_046074345.1 Micrococcales bacterium
TATTCGAGGCGATGTGCAGACTCCGTCGGCATCGGTGCTCAAGGTGGTTACCGCTGCCGCTGCAATTACAACTTTGCCAACCGACTATTCAGCAACAACCACGGTGCTGACGGTGCCGAGTGAACCGGGCACCCTGGTTCTTAAAGGTGGCGGTGACCACACCCTGTCTCGACTTACTCCACCTTCATTCACTACTTATAAGAAGCCACCCAAGTTGCGCGAACTCGCCGATGCCGTAAGTGCTTCTTGGCCGGCTGGTACTCCGATAAACAAAATCATTCTTGATGCGACTTTCTTTGATCAACCAGCCTGGAACAGCGCCTGGAAAAATAGCGATCGCACCAATGGGTACATGTCGCTGATTACCGGACTGCAGGTGGATTCTGATCGAGCAAATCCAGACCTGACCGATGTGAAATACAGCGGCAACCGTAGTACCAATCCGGTGATTGCTGCCGGTAAATATTTCAAGACCGCGATTGGCGACCTGGCAAAGAGTGCCACTTTGGTAGAGGCAACGACCCCAGCAACCGCGGTAGAAATAAAGGCAATAAAATCGCAACCGATTACCGTCTGGCTAGATCACGCATTGAAATATTCCGATAACACCGAAACAGAATTTATTGCCAAACACGCATTGAAATTCAGCGGCAAGTCAACCAGCTTTAAGAACATCCAATCGATGGCGGTAGCGGCATTGAAGAAAATGAAAATTGATAGCAAGAAACTCGTGATGGTCGACGGCTCTGGTCTTGCTCAAGGTAACCGAGTCACTGCTAAGCTCATCACCCAGATCATGGCCAATGCGGCAAAACCGGATTCGCCACTAGCCGCGATGTTTAATTACCTCCCAGTCAGTGGCTACTCTGGCACTTTGTCTGGACGCTTTACCGGCGTGAGTAAGGCCGCGCGTGGCTTTGTGCATGCGAAGTCGGGCTACATACCTGGCCTCTATAGCCTCGCCGGAATTGTCACCGCGAAAGATGGCACTCCGATAGCTTTTGCTGCTTTTTCGCGCGAGGCAGGCGGTAAGAAGCTTTATTACAGTGCACGTGCAGCGCACGACGCACTTGCCGCACGCTTATATGAGTGTGGTGCTGGAAGTTTCTACTAGCGCTTGCGCTTTTTGGTCACCCAAATAGCAGCACCCAGTACAAGAAGCACAACAAAAATCAGGATGCCAACTTCTACTGGCGTATTGTCGTTTGCCACGGCATCAGTGCCTGTCGAGTAGGCAATCGCACTAGGGTCATCAAGCGGCGCAGGTGCAATCAGCAAACGTGGACAGTTTTGCAATTCGTCACTTGGAATCATTTCGCCGGCACGACCCGAGACGGTGAACTTGTAAGTTCCTTCGGCTGGATGACCATCGTTTGATACCGAGTGCCAGGCGACGGTGTATTCGCCCGCCTCAGCAGCGATGGTTCGAGCGCTTAGCGATGCACCCATTGGACTCAAGCAGCCAACTTCTTGCTTCTCGCCTTTTTCGTTGGTCACCGCGATTTCAAAACCGGTGGAACCATCTGTAGTGAGTACTTCTTCGCTGAAGGTGATGTTGAGGTCGATCACACCAGCCTCTACTGTCGAGCCTGCTTCTGGCATTACGCTCACAACTTCATCGTGAGCAAGCGCTGCCGGACCGGCAAACAGTGTCGAGTAAACTACAAGAAGGGCAGAAAAAAGTGCGGCTTTGCGTCTCATGGTCCCATTCAAACACAGTCAGGGGTTCGTTTTGTCGGATGGCAAATTTCCATATTTCAAGCAAGTTGCTTTAGGTGCATTAGCTGGAATTGGAACCCTCGCCCTCATCATCGTTGGTTTCACAGTTTCGGGTGTGGCGACCACAAACTCTCCTGCACCACAGCAGACTCAGGCCCAAGCCAGCGCGACACCGACCACCTCGGTCACCCCAAACTCCACTCGAACCTGTTCGGTTGCTACTCAAGCTGCCGACGCGCGACTTGCAACATTTAGCGGAATCGTAATCAACGCAGACACCGATGAGGTTTTATTTGATCGCAATGGCAGCACTCCGGCTGCAACAGCTTCAACCATGAAGTTACTTACCGCGGTCGCAGCCCTAAATGTGCTCGGACCCAACTATCGAGTCGAGACCAAGGTTTATTCGGATGCAGCTGATCCAGGCAGTATTTACCTGGTTGGCGCAGGTGACCCAACTCTTTCTCGGTTGCCTGCCGGTAAGCAATCGGTTTACAAGGATGCTCCAAAGTTAGCCGACCTCGCCATCGGAGTTAAGGCTGCACTAGGCGCAACTCAGGTGAGCAAGATTACCCTTGTGTCTACTGCATTCGCAGGTGCCACCTGGGAGTCAAGTTGGGAGCGTAGCGAGCAGACACAGGGGTACATGTCTGAAGTCACCGCACTCCAGGTAGATGGCGACCGCGCTAATCCTTCGGCAGAGACTTCGGCGCGAAGCACCTCACCGGTAAACAATGCGGGCAAATGGTTTAAGTCGGCACTTGGAGCAACGGCAGCCAATGCCACAGTTGTCACCGGTTCACTTCCAAATGGTGCGAGTCAAATCACTTCCGTGCTCTCGCAGCCGATTAGCCAGTGGGTCAAGCACATGCTCTTGGTTAGCGACAATACCCAGGCTGAATTCTTGGCAAGATTGGTTTCGCTCAAGCAGGGCTTCGATGGTTCGTTCAGTTCGATCAGCGCCGCGTATAAGCGAGCTCTAAGCAGCACCGGCCTCGACTCAAGCAATCTTGTAATTAAGGATGGCAGCGGGCTATCCGACTTCAATGCCGTGCCACCTCTTTACCTGGCCAAGCTTTCAAAGCTGATCATGTCTGGCACCGGCAATTACCAAGTGGTCTTGCAGGGTCTGCCTATCGCGGGTGAGAGTGGGTCGCTAGCCTCACGATTCAAGGGCGACAACCTCGATGCCTCCGGTCACATCATCGCTAAGACTGGATGGATCAAGCGCGGATACACACTCGCCGGAATTATCAATTCACCCGATGGCACACACCTAACATTTGCGGTCTACGCGCTAGGCAACGTCAAGGATGACGCCAAACAGGCAATCGATGATTTAGTTACAGCAATCTATCGTTGCGGAAACACACTTTCCAACAACTAACTGTCGCGCTGCGCCCCAGCGGATGCGGTCACTGTGAAGGTATTCGGAATTTCAAATCCACGTGCAGAGAATTCGGCAATCACGGCAGCGCTTATTTGAGCCGTTTTTGATTTCGGAACCAGAGCGATAGCTGCTCCACCAAAACCTCCACCGGTCATTCGAGCTCCGATAGCTCCGTGAGCCATTGAAGTTTCAACAGCGACGTCCAACTCTTCAATCGAAATTTCAAAATCGTCTCGCATCGATGCATGTGACGCAATAAGTAAGTCACCAATCGCAAGCGGACCTTCGGACTTAAGTGTCGCGACGGTTTTTAAGACTCTGGCATTTTCGGTAATGACGTGACGCATGCGTCGATAAGTGACGTCATCCAGGATTTCTTTGGCTTTTGGTAAATCGGATTCGCTGAGGTCGCGTAACGAGTCAACCCCAAAGGCAGCTGCTGCGCGCTCGCAGGCAGCTCTGCGCTCCGCATATCCACCGTCGACAAGTCTGTGTGCCACGCGGGTATCAATCACTAGAAGTTCTAGGTCATACTCTTCGAAACTAAGCGGCACATTTTCGATTTCAAGTGTGCGACAGTCGAGGAAAACCGCGTGGTCGGCTTTTCCGAAAATAGATGCAGACTGATCCATGATTCCGGTAGGTGCACCGACGATTTCGTTTTCGCCGAGTTGTCCCGCGCGGGCCAGCTGCTGTTTGGTCAGGCCGGCTTGCCAGAGTTCGTTGAGAGCAGTACCGACCGCACATTCGATGGCTGCCGATGATGAGAGGCCTGCGCCAACCGGCACTTCCGATCGGATATGCGCATCAAATCCCTGCCCTGGATTGCCACTCAGCTGCTGGATGGCCCAAGCCACGCCTAACGGATAAGCGGCCCAGTCGTCGCGAGGCTGGATTTGGTCCACAGCAATCTCTACTGTTTCCGGTGAGAAATCGCTGGATACTCTGGCCAGGTTGTCGGCGCGCAGGTTGACTTCGGCAAAGGTTCGACGGTCGATGGCGAAGGGTAGAACGAAGCCTTCGTTGTAGTCGGTGTGTTCACCAATGAGATTTACGCGGCCAGGCGCTGACCAAATCAACTCAATGCCTCGCGAATTTGCGCGGCGGTAGTCTCCGGCGGGAAGTCGGCGATAAAGGCGCCCATTGCAGATTCTGAACCGGCGAGGTACTTGAGTTTGTCTGCCGCGCGACGTGGTGAGGTGATTTGCAACTGAAGACGCACATTCTTACCTGCGTCAACGAGCGGAGCTTGGTGCCATGCAGAAATATATGGCGTTGGGGTTTCGTAAATTTCATCAAGCGCGTGCAGCAGGCGACGATAGGTTTCGGCGAGCTCATCTTTTTCATCGCTGGTCAACTGAGCCAGGTGCTGCACGTGACGGTGAGGGAGTAGGTGGATCTCGATTGGCCACCGACCGGCAAACGGCACGTAGGCAGTGAAGTTATCTGACTTGATTAGTTCGCGAGCCGAACCCTGTTCAAACTTCAGTGTGTCTTCGAAAAGTTCACTACCGTATTTGCCGATTGAATCGAGCAACTTGTTGGTGCGTGGTGTGACAAACGGGTAAGCGTAGATTTGGCCGTGCGGGTGATGCAGGGTTACGCCGATATCTTGACCGCGATTTTCAAATGGGAAAACTTGTTTCACACCAGGCAGAGATTGCAGGTGGTCGGTGCGGTCGGCAAGTGCCTCAATCACAGTTCGCACTCGAGTGGTCGGCATAGCGCCTAGCGATCCAAGATGTTCAGGACTAAAGACGACCACTTCGCACCGACCGATTGAATCGCGCACCGAGCCGAGTGCAAGATCTGGAACGACCGAATAATTTGGGTCGTTGCCATCGAGTAGGTCTGGCCCGAATGACGGGCTCTTGTTTTCAAAAACGGCCACGTCGAATCGGTCTGGAAGCTCAGATAGATTGTCAGCGGTGGTTGGGCAAAGTGGGCACTGGTGGGCAGGTGGCAGGTGAGCTCTGCCGTGTCGGTGAGCGGCCACTGAGACCCATTCGCCGGTTAGCGAGTCCAGGCGCATCTGGGCTACGGCTGGGCGTTCGGGTAGTTCTCGGTTATCTGGCTTACGATCCGCTGGAAGGTTAGAGCCGGCATCGTCAAAGTAAAAAAGGTCGCGACCATCGGCCAACTTGGTATGCAGCTTGGCAATCTCGGTCATGGCCCCAGTTTAGTTGACACGCCCAAGACACCAATAGGCTGTGTTTACCTTTCGTTCACCTGCGGTTTATATGGTGAACAACAATTGAACTAATCCGAACACTTGCCCGAAAGGCTCAAATGGATGCAATGTTTCTAGTCGTAGCAGCGGTGGTTGCCATCGCCCTGTTCTTCGACTTCACCAATGGATTTCACGACACCGCGAATGCAATGGCTACCCCAATTGCAACCGGTGCGATGCGCCCACGAGTTGCGGTGGCGCTTGCTGCTGTGATGAACCTCGCTGGAGCGTTTCTTGGCACCGCAGTGGCAAAAACTATTTCGACAGGAATGTTTGTCGACGGCACAAATGTACTGCCGCAGATGGTTTTCGCTGGACTAACCGGTGCCGTCACCTGGAACCTAATTACCTGGTTCCTAGGACTCCCATCTTCTTCATCACACGCACTTGTAGGTGGATTGGTTGGCGCTGGAATCGCTTACACCGGATTCGGTTCAATCAATATTTCTAACTTGGTCGAGAAGGTTGCGATTCCTGCACTTTTCGCTCCGGTGATTGCCGGTATTGCTGCACTTATCGCCACGCGGTTGGCATATGCGATTACCTACCGCGGCGAGAATGCGAAGATTCGCACCGGTCGCGGAAAGTACCGTGTCGGCCAGTGGTTCTCATCATCACTTGTTGCGCTTGCGCACGGTACCAATGATGGACAGAAGACCATGGGTGTGATCACTCTGGGTTTGATTGCCGGTGGTTTCGTTACTAAGGATGCCGGAATTCCACTCTGGGTAATGATTTCTGCCGCAGTTGCAATTGCAGCAGGCACTTACGCCGGTGGATGGCGAATCATCAAGACCATGGGTTCGGGTCTCGCAGAAATTAAGCCAGCTCAGGGCTTCGCAGCTGAGGCTTCTACCGGATCTGCAATCTTGGCCTCAAGCCTCTTCGGTTTCGCGCTGTCAACCACTCAGGTGGCATCTGGTTCGGTAATTGGTGCAGGACTTGGACGCAAGGGCGGTGCGGTTCGTTGGAGCAAGGCCGGCCAGATTGTGCTTGCCTGGTTCTTCACGCTTCCTGCCTCTGCTGCAGTTGGAGCGCTTTCTGCATACCTCACTCACCTTGGCACCGTTGGAATCATCGCTGATGCCATTTTGATGACTGCAGTATCGATTGCGATTTTCCAGATCTCACGTCGTAACAAGGTAAACCACAAGAACGTTCGCAGCGAGGTAGAGGTAGCCGCTAAGTCGGTCAAGTCTCCTCGTCAGGTGCGCGAAGAAGAAAGAGCTGCCAAAAAGGCAGCTGCAAAGTCGGCCAAGAAGGGCGGTAAGAAGTAATGAACATCGACTGGACTAAGTTCTACGAGGTTGCCCTCGGTGCAATCGGATTCACTGCATTCGTCGTCACCGTTTATTCAATCGGTGTTCGCCTATTGACCAACGCTCAGCATGTGGCGCCTGCCGCCGCTAAGGGAGATGCCAAGGCGGCTCGCTCAGAGCTTTACAACCGCGTCGCAGCTTATGCGTTGTTTGCTCTCGCTTTTGTAGCGCTGGCTTACGGTGTATTTCTAATGTTCGACAAGATGTACAACTCGAAGTAGCGTTTTTATAGACCTAAGGTCTTAGCTGCTTCACGGAGTTCATCTCTCACACGCGGGTGCGCAGCCTCTTCAATGAGGTTGCGCGCTTGCTGTTTCTGGCTGTGACCAAAAATATCGGCGACGCCATTTTCGGTGACCACGTGACTGTGCTGGAAGCTGGTCACATTTTCGCTAAGCCGCGGCACGATTGTGCTGACATTGGCCTTCGGGTGCCATGACTGCAACGCCATGAATGACTTGCCACCAAGCGAATGCAAGGCCCCAACAATGAAGTCGGTCGAGCCACCCCAGCCCGAATAGATTTTTCCATTTACGTGGCTCGCATTGGCCTGGTCGTAGAGGTCAATCTGCAGTGCCGAGTTGATGCTGGTCATCTTTGATTGGCGGGCAATCTGGCCAGGGTCGTTGGTCTTTTCGGTGCGCAGCATCCTGACCTGCCGATTCAGGTGAAGCCAGTCGTAAAGATCCTTGGATCCGAAAATGAAAGAGGCAGTGATTGGAATTTCTTTGTCAATCACTCCCTTGCGGTGCAAGTCGAGCACGCCATCAGAAAACATTTCCGTCCACACTCGAAGATTTTTTCGCTCACCAAGTGCAGCTAGGACTGCGTTAGGAATTCCACCAATGCCTAACTGCAGAGTAGAACTATCGGTGATCATCGAGGCAATTCGCTCACCGATAATTCTTGTTTCCTCCGACTGTTCGCGCTCGGGGCTTTCGGCAAGTGGCTCATCGACCTCGATTAGGAAATCAATCTCGTGTTCGTAAAGCTGAGCATCACCATACGTGTAAGGCATGTTTGGGTTAGCTTGAACCACGACAATTCCGCCATGGCTTCGGGCTGCTTCAATCGCGGCGGGAAGAATATTTACCTCGGTACCGAGGCTGACTGTGTCATTTCGTGGCGAAGATGTGTGCAGCAGCACTACATCAGGCACGTAGTGATCTCTGAAGAGCACCGGCACCAAACTTAAGCGCGATGGAATGTATTCGAGGAGCTCGCTGCGGCGCATTCCGGCACCCACGAAAGCGCTTTCATAGGTGACGCCTTCGCGAGCTGGAATCCCAGGTTGAGCATTGAGCATGTGGAGTCGGAATTCGGGCACATTCTCGTCCAAGATTCGAAGCAGCGTCTGGGGTGCGGCGAAGTTACCTGAGGCCACAACTCGAGGGTTGCTCGGGAGTCCGGCGAGTATTCCAGCCAGTTGAGCTTCGGTGATTTTGCGCATTTGTCCCTCTCGTCTAAAGCCTACTTTTGTGACGATGTGAGGTAGTAATGTGATGAATGTGAGCGCTCTCAATAATCCCACCATTATCACGCGTGAAGTGAAGGTCAAGAAAGACTTAACCGAGGTGGTCGCCTTCATGACTGGAGCGTCGCAGCTTGGTTCCTGGCTTAGCCCGGTGAAGAGTGTTGACCCGAGGGTTGGTGGGCGGCTGGAATTTCGGGCCGAGTTGGGCTTTGAGCACGGTGGCGAGTATCTGGTGCTGGATCCCCCGAGTCACGTGGTTTTAGCTACCGACAAGTTCGGTTTGATCGACGCTCGATTTGAACAAAATGGTGCGAACACCATTGCGAACCTAAGTTTTACAAAGACTGGCGACGATGAATTCGAAAAAGTAATCGCCGATACCGTGACCCGATTTATTGCGATGGTGAACTACCGATGACTAAGAAAAAGGCAAACATCTACGATGTAGCAAAACTTGCTGGGGTGTCACACCAGACTGTTTCGCGTGTGATGAATAATCACGAAAGTATTCGTCCGACCACCAAAGAGCGTGTGTTGGCTGCGATGAAAGAACTTGATTACCAACCAAACTTGGCGGCTCGTTCACTGGTTACCACTAGGTCAAACATGCTTGCATTCTTAGTGGCAGATACTGTGCTCTATGGTCCGGTTGGAATGAACAATGCGATGGAGCGCCACGCTCGTCAGAGCGGCTACCTGGTTGTTACCCTTTCGGTGATTCCTGGAGATCAGGAATCTCTAAATGAGGCACTCGCAAGTTTGCGCGTATTGCAAATCGAGGGGCTCGTGACAATTGCACTTCCGTCTGAGAGTGTAAAGATTGCTACCGAATCATTCCCAGACATCCCAATGGTCTCGCTGGATACCTACGATATTGGAAATGCGCACGCAGTTGGTATCGATAACTTCGAGGGTGGTTACCGAGCAACTCAGCACCTAATCGAATTGGGTCACAAAAAGATTTTGCACGTCGCTGGTCAATACGATTCTTTTGAAGCTCAATCACGGCGTCGCGGTTATGAAAAAGCAATGGCTGACAAAAAACTAAAGCCAGAGGTAATCCAAGGAGACTGGACGGCAGACACTGGGCTGAAAATCGGTGTCGATCTAAATTTCGAGGTGGCCAAGTACACGGCCATTTTTGCCGCCAATGATTACCTAGCTTTGGGACTGCTCAAGGCACTTCGATTGCGCGGTCTTGACGTGCCTCGAGACATTAGCCTGATTGGCTTCGATGACATCCCTGAGGCAACCTATCTGACGCCTGGACTGACCACAATGCGCCAGGATTTCAAGGGGCTTGGGGCGGCGGCCATGAACATTTTGCTTGGTGAGTTAGCCGGAACCGGTGCTCAGATACCGGAAAACTTGATTCCGGAAATCATTGTTCGCGAGTCGACCGGTCCGCTGGCTAGCGTTTAAAAGGGCAGTGGCGGCAAGCCATCGCGCAACATTTGCCTTGATCGGCAAGGCGCTTCGCGTTGAAGACGAAATCACCTGTAGTCGGATCTTTGTAACCGTCTAGACCTAACGTCATCGACAAATTGTGGCGCTGCATGATCTCGTCGAACTTCGGGTGCTCAAAACTCAAGCGCTCAGGGTGAGGCACGTTGAGCTCGCGAGGTAGTTGGCGTGGAGTTTGCGGCATAGGAAAGTAAGGTTATTGCGGAGATTGCTCAATATTGCGGAGCGACACTGGTATTCCGCTCAGTGGAAGATTGCCAATACGATATGGATATGGCGAGCAATCAGCAGAAGTCAGTCACCGGTAGAGCATTCTCGGTACTCGACACTTTCGATGCAACTCATCGCCATCAAAGCCTCGCCCAAATTGCGCGTCGAGCCGGACTTCCATTGACTACGGTTCACCGGCTTGTCGGAGAGCTGGTTACCCAAGGTGCATTGAATCGCACTTCTGATGGTTCTTACGAAATCGGCAGAAAAATTTGGAGCCTAGGAATTCTGGCTTCTCTGCATTCTGATCTTCGCGAGATTGCACTTCCTTATATGGAAGATCTTTATCAACTCGGAAACGATGCAGTGCAAATCGGTGTACTCGATGGCTTTAGGTGTTTGATTGTCGAGCGCATTGCTGGCTCTAGAACACTTTCGGTAATTTCAAAACCAGGTGCCCGCTTACCGCTGCACGCATCCGGAGTGGGAAAAGTATTGCTTGCCTACGGCTCAAAAGAATTGCAACAGGCGGTGCTTGATTCTTTAGATCGATACACCGACAAAACCATCACCGATGCAGCTGCACTCAAGAAACAATTGAAGGTAATTAAGGATCAGGGCTTCGCGCACTCCGAGGAGGAGTTGGCAGTCGGAGCTCGCACACTTGCCGCACCAATCTTTGGTCCAGGCAATAAAGTGATTGCCGCGCTCGGTATCGTGACTCCGGTGGATAATCGCGACATCATGAGAATTGCCCCATTGCTTCAGGTATCAGCCAGTGCGCTTTCCAGAAAGCTCACCGCCGCGGGCGTTACCAAAATTGTTATCTAAAAGCCTTCCGCTCAGTGGAAGACTTCCAGCGAAAAACAGCCGTTTTGGTGTTTTCTGGAGACTATGAAAACACAGGTTGCCATCATCGGAGCTGGCCCATCAGGCTTACTACTAAGCCGCTACTTGGCCAAGCACAACATTGAATCCATTGTCATTGAGGATCGTTCTCGAGAGTATGTTGAGTCTCGAATTCGCGCCGGACTCCTTGAGACTCAGGCTGTTGACCTGATGGATGAGCTCGGAGTCGCAGACCGCCTTTACAAAGAGGGCATGGAGCACAACGGCATTTACTTGCAGATTCCTGGTGAGCGCCACCACATCGACTTCAAGGAATTAATCGGCTACACGGTTTGGGTTTACGGGCAGACCGAGATTCAGAAAGACCTCGATGCAGCCTGCGATAAAGCGGGCCAAGAGATTCACTACGAAGTTTCTGATGTGCAACTGCATAACATCGATTCAGAAAACCCATCGGTCACCTTCGTGGACAAAGATGGCAATTCTCAAACCATCGACTGTGCTGTAATTGCCGGTTGCGATGGATTCTGGGGGCCTTCTCGAAAAGCAATTCCAGGTGTCGAGGTGGGTTCATTCGAACGCGTATACCCTTACAGCTGGCTTGGTGTGATGGCAAATGTTGCGCCTTCAACTGACGAACTTATTTACGCATGGCATCCTGATGGGTTTGCGATGCACTCGATGCGCTCTGACAAAGTTAGCCGCCTATATCTTCAGGTAGACCCGAACGATGACATCGCAAACTGGTCTGATGATCGAATCTGGGAAGCCCTAGCCAAGCGCATGGAATTAACCGGATGGGAATTGAAGACCGGTGAAATCACCGAAAAAAATATTCTCGCGATGCGCTCGTTTGTTTCTGGCAAGTTGGCCCATGGACGACTATTTCTAGTCGGCGACGCAGGCCACACCGTGCCGCCTACCGGAGCAAAGGGATTGAATGCCGCCGCCAATGATGTTCGATTCCTTGGTGAAGGACTAGTCGATTTCTTTAATAAGAAGGATGCGACGCTGCTCAACCGATACAGCGATCGTGCCAAGGAAACCATTTGGCGCGTGACACACTTCTCTTGGTGGATGACCACAATGTTGCACACCAGCGGCAATGAGTTCGACAATCAGTTGCAGCTCTCGCAACTGAAGCACCTTTTCAAGAACAAGGCTCTGCAAACCAATCTCGCAGAGAACTACGTATGGATTCGTTAGGAAAAAATGCCAAGAGTTGTTCGCGGTACACCTCGCACCAACCTCGCTATCGTCGATGGCCTAGCCGAACTCGGCGTCGCAACTGTGCACGAGGCACAGGGGCGTATCGGTCTGCTTGACCACCGCCTACGCCCAATCTTCCCGGCCAAGATCGCGGGTAACGCGCTCACCTGCACTGTGGCGCCGGGTGATAACTGGACCATTCACGTGGCTGTCGAGCAGGCAAAGCCTGGTGACATCCTGGTGGTAACCCCGACCAGCCCATGTGATGACGGTTATTTAGGCGACCTTCTCGCCGAGAGTCTGATGGCTCACGGCGTGCGCGGGCTAATCATCGACGCCGGAGTGCGTGATGTGGCAACCCTCACTGAAATGAATTTTCCGGTCTGGCCTAAGGTCATTGGCTCGCAGGGCACAGTCAAAGAAACGCCTGGCGATGTGCAGGTGCCAATCGTGATTGCCAACCAGGCAGTGCGACCAGGCGATGTCATTGTGGCTGACGTTGACGGAGTTGTAGTGGTTCGTCGCGAGGATGCTGCTGAAGTGCTCGAGAAGGCACGCGAACGCGAAGCGAATGAAGCAGGAAAGCGAAAGCGACTCGCAGCCGGCGAACTTGGTCTCGATATTTATAACATGCGCGAAAAGCTTGCGGCCAAGGGATTGGTTTACGAGGACTACCAGGAATGACCAATACGCAAGTTTCGATTCCATGTTCGGTGATGCGAGGTGGCACATCCAAGGGGCTTTATTTTTTGGCTTCTGATTTGCCAGCCGATGTCGCCGCACGCGATCGTTTCCTGCTCGCAGCAATGGGCTCACCAGATGTTCGTGAAATTGATGGAATGGGTGGAGGGCACCCACTCACTTCAAAAGTTGCGGTGGTCAGCAAGTCATCCCGCGACGGCATAGATGTCGACTATTTATTTTTGCAAGTATGGCCGGATCGCGCAGAAGTAAGTGATCAGCAAAACTGCGGCAACATTCTTGCCGGCGTTGGGCCATTCGCAATCGAGCACGGATTAGTTGTAGCTCAGGGTGATCTGACGCCGGTGAGTATCTACATGGTCAACACCGATTCCAAGGCAACCGCATTTGTGGAGACACCAAACGGTCAGGTGAATTATTCAGGCACAGCTCGAATCGACGGTGTACCAGGCACGCACGCACCAATCAATATCAATTTCGAGGATGTCGCCGGTTCTAGCTGTGGCGCACTACTGCCGACCGGAAATGCGGTCGATGTAGTCAATGGCGTCGAGGTAACCCTGATTGACAACGGAATGCCGGTGGTTTGCCTAAACGCTGCCGATTTCGGTATCAGCGGTTACGAAACCCCGGAGCAGCTCGAAGCAAATCAGGAACTTCGCGAAAAGGTCGAGGCCGTGCGCATTGCTGTCGGGCCGATGATGAATCTTGGCGATGTAACTAACAAAACCGTGCCAAAAATGTCGTTACTTTCTCCTGCCAAGGATGGCGGCCTGGTCAATACCCGCACCTTTATCCCGCACCGCGCGCACGAGGCAATCGGCGTGCTCGGGGCAGTGTCGGTGGCTACCGCCTGCATGCTCAAGGGGAGCGTGGCTGCCAAGATTGCAGGGCTCGATGCAGTTGCCACCTCTCTGGATGTTGAGGTCGAGCATCCAACCGGATTTTTCACCGTGCAAATGGAAGTAGATCAGTCCGGCGGCGACCTAAAGGTGACTAAATCGGCACTGCTACGCACGGCAAGACTGCTGATGCGCGGCGATATTTTTGTACTTAAATCAGCTTGGGAGAACTTATGATCATCGACTGTCACGGCCACTACACAACAGTTCCTGAGCCGCACAACCAATGGCGAGTGGACCAGCTTGCAGCATTTAAGGCTGGCCAGCCGTCACCAGAATATCCAGAAATTTCTGATGACGTGGTGCGTGCTTCGATTGTCGACAACCAGCTCAAGTTAATCAACGAGCGTGGAAGCGACTTAACCATTTTTTCTCCTCGCGCTTCGCACATGGGGCACCACGAGGGCGACCAGCGAATCAGCAAAGAGTGGACGATTCACTGCAACAACATGATTAAGCGTGTTGTCGATATGTTCCCCGACCAGTTCGTGGGAGTTTGTCAGCTTCCACAATCTCCAGGTGCGGATCTCACCGAGAGCATCAAGGAACTCGAGCGCTGTGTAAACGAACTCGGATTCATCGGCTGCAATTTGAATCCAGATCCGTCTGGCGGAAAGTGGGAAACTGTTCCGCTGACCGATAAGTATTGGTATCCGCTCTACGAAAAGATGGTCGAGCTCGATCTGCCAGCCATGATTCACGTGTCTGCATCTTGCAATCCAAACTTTCACGCGACCGGCGCTCACTATATGAACGCCGACACCACAGCGTTTATGCAACTTATTCAGGGCGATCTATTCAAGGACTTTCCGACACTGCGATTCATAATTCCTCACGGTGGAGGAGCGGTGCCTTATCACTGGGGGCGTTACCGTGGCCTTGCCGATATGTTGAAGCAGCCGGACCTCTCCACGCATCTCATGAACAATGTTTTCTTTGACACCTGCGTTTACCACCAGCCTGGTATCGACCTCTTGGTTGAGGTCATCGATAACAAGAACATTTTGTTTGGCTCTGAAATGATTGGAGCCGTGCGCGGAATCGACCCGACCACCGGAAATTACTTCGATGACACCAAGCGCTACATCGACGCCGCCAAGATTAGCGACGCCGAAAAGCACAGTATTTTTGAGACCAATACCCGTAAGGTATTTCCGCTGCTGGATGCAAAGTTGGTGGCACGATGAGCAATTTCGTGAAGGATGCCGACTGGCTTGACTGGTGTGCCAACCCAACTAAGCCGAGCTTTCAGGTGCCGGCTGGCGCGGTAGACGCTCACTGTCACGTCTTTGGCCCCGGCGATGTTTTCCCATTTGCACCAGAGCGCAAGTACACACCGTGTGATGCCAGCTGGGAGCAGCTCTTTGCACTCCGTGACTTCCTGGGATTCGAGAAGAACGTCGTGGTGCAAGCTACCTGTCACGGAGCAGACAATTCTGCGCTTCTAGATGTGCTTGCTCGTGCTAATGACAAGGCCCGTGGAGTGGTCACCGTGAAGTCTGACATTGAGATGGCGGAACTCGAGCGCATGCACGCACTCGGGGTTCGTGGAGTTCGCTTCAATTACGTGAAGCGCTTGGTCGACCCAAAGCCGGATGACTATTACCGCGGAATCATCGAGAAGATCAAACTGCTCGGCTGGCACGTGGTGCTCTACTTCGAACCAGCAGACCTAAGGGAGAAGTGGGATTTCTTCACTTCACTTGGCGTGCCGGTAGTGGTAGACCACATGGGTCGCCCAGATGTCACCAAGCCAGTAGACGGCGAAGATTTCGCACTGTTCCAAAAGTTCATGCGTGAAAATGATGTTTGGGCGAAGGTGAGTTGTCCGGATCGTCTCACCGTCAGTGGTTCGCCACTCTACGCAGATGTCGTGCCATTCGCCAAGGCAATCGTTGAAGAGTTTTCTGATCGCGTGCTTTGGGGGACAGATTGGCCACATCCAAACATGAAAAAGGAAATGCCCGATGACGGAATCTTGGTGGATTACGTTCCATCGATTGCAACCACTCCAGAACTTCAAGAGAAGTTGCTGGTCACCAACCCAAACAAGTTGTATTGGAGTTAAGAATGAAGCCAGACTTTCACGCATTTGATGACATTCCTGGAACCACAATTTTTACTATCGAGAAAGCTCGAGAGGGGTTCTGGCTCAACCAGTTCTGCATGAGCCTCCGCAAAGCAGAGAACCGTGAGCGTTTTCTAGCCGACAACCGCAAGTACCTCGATGAGTGGAAGATGACCGAGGAGCAGAAGCAAGCTGTCATCGATCGCGACTTCCAGAAGATGCTCGACCTCGGCGGAAACGTTTATTTCTTGTCGAAGATTTTTGCATCCGAGGGGCTTTCATACGTGCAGGCGGTAAGCACCATGACCGACATGACTACGCCGGAATACCAGCAGATGATGCTCGATGGCGGCCGCAATATCGAGGGCTGGCGCTCAAAGAAGGAACGAGGAGAGGCATAATGGCCCGCATTACAGCCGGTGTAACCACCAGCCACGTGCCAGCAGTTGGCATGGCGGTAGACCTTGGTAAGACCCAGGAGCCGTATTGGAAGCCAATGTTCGAGGGTTACGAATTCTCGAAGCAGTGGATGAAGGAAAACACTCCAGACGTGGCAATCATCGTTTACAATGACCACGCCTCTTACTTTGGCATGGAAATCATGCCAACCTTTGCAATGGGTATCGCCGACAAATACGGTATCTGCGATGAAGGCTACGGCCCTCGTCCGATTCCGGATGTCGAGGGCGCCCCAGAGTTATCTACCTTCTTGGCTGCATCGTTGATCATGCAGGACTTCGATATGACCATCCTGAACGTGCTCGATGTCGATCACGGACTTACCGTGCCGATGTCTCTGATGTTTGGTTCGCCAGACAAGTGGCCGACAAAAATCATTCCACTGCCGGTAAATGTGGTCATGAATCCGCAACCTTCGGGCGAGCGCTGTCTCGCACTCGGTAAGGCGATTCGTAAAGCTGTTGAGGCATACGACGAAGACTTAAGCGTGCAGGTGTGGGGCACCGGCGGAATGAGTCACCAGATTCAGGGCGCTCGTGCTGGTTTGATTAATGCACCGTGGGACAAAAAGTTCATGGATGATTTGGTAAACGACCCAGAAAATCTTCAGTACAAGCCACACCTTGAATATATGGTTGAAGCTGGTTCAGAGGGTGTCGAACTAATCATGTGGCTCATCATGCGTGGTGCGATGGGCCCAGAGGTAGATGAGGTCTATCGTTTTTACCACGTGCCAGCTTCGAACACCGCAGTTGGTCACATGATCATGACACCAAAGGAATAGTTAATGTCAGTCAATCTCGCAGTAGTCGGCCTCGGTGCGTTCGGCATCAAGCATCTGGATGCACTCACCCAGATTCCGGATGCAAACATTCAATATGTTGCGCACAGCAAGATGGATATCGCAGAAGAGGTCGCCGCAAAATACGGAGCCAAGCGCGGTTTCACCGACTACGCAGAGCTATTGGCTCAGCCGGATCTAGATGGAGTAATCCTGGCCACACCAACGCAGATGCACCTTGTCGGCACGCTGCAGGCGCTAGAGGCCGGTAAAAACGTGCAGGTCGAGATTCCAATGGCTGACAACCTAGCCGGAGTGCGCCAGATTGTAGACCTCCAGACTAAGACCGGACTTGTCGCGATGGCTGGGCACACACGCAGGTTTAACCCATCACACCAGTACGTGCACAACAAAATTCAGGCTGGCGAATTTTCAATTCAGCAAATGGATGTGCAGACTTACTTCTTCCGTCGCACCAATACCAACGCTCTAGGTAACCCACGTTCCTGGACTGACCACCTACTTTGGCACCACGCTGCCCACACCGTCGATTTATTTCAGTATCAGACCGGTGAGCGAATCGTGAAGGCGAATGCAGTGCAGGGACCAAAGCATCCTGAACTCGGTATCGCGATGGACATGTCAATTCAGTTGCAAAGTGAAAACGGAAAGATTTGCACGCTTTCACTTTCGTTTAACAACGACGGACCGCTGGGAACTTTCTTCCGATACATCGGCGACACCGCGACGTATATTGCTCGCTATGACGACCTGGTCAATGGCAAGGAAGAACCGATCGACGTTTCGAAAGTTGACGTTTCGATGAACGGCATCGAATTACAAGATCGAGAATTTGTCGCGGCAATCAAAGAGGGTCGCGAACCGAATGCGAGTGTGGCGAAGGTGCTTCCTTGTTACGAGGTGCTCGACAAGCTTCAGCAGCAACTCGAGTATTAGTCCTGCTTCTCGGCAAATGGAATTCGCTTGCCGTGCATCACCTGGGAGAGCGTAGCCAACATTCCGTGCACCAAGGTGCTCTCGTAACCGACGCCGACTAACATCTCGGTGATGTTTGACATATCTAGGGTGCCGCGCTTGGCATTTTTCTGTGCATCCGCCAGGTAGAGCTGCACCGTCTTGGCGGTGCTGTTGTCGAATTCGCGCTTGGCTTCTTCGATAGCCCAATCCTCGAGCTTCATGGCCTTTGCCGCCCAGAGGAAATCGATCAGAACAGCTGCCATACCCCTATCCAAAACCATGCGGAGTTGAATTTTCGCGGTGTCTTCATCCATAGCCAAAGTCTAGGCTGAGATTGGCTAAGCCTTGGATTTCTGCTAATGTGAACGCTAACATCCCTAACATCGGAGTTA
>JBJTNZ010000017.1:0-3218 GCA_046074345.1 Micrococcales bacterium
CAAGACCAAGGCTGCCGCTGCTGTTGCAGTTGCATCTAAGAAGCTAGACAAGGCTGTTTCACAGGGAGTAATCCACAAGAACCAGGCTGCGAACCGCAAGTCGGCTATCGCTAAGAAGTCAGCTGGCCTCAAGTAACCAAAACTTAAGAAAGAACCCAGTCGAATATTCGGCGGGGTTCTTTTTTTATTGGATGTACCTATTGCCGCCACCGTAAAAACCGGCGGCCGCCTGAATTACTCCCGTGAATACTAAGACCATAACTCCGGCTGCCCAACTTCCGGTCGAAACTGCGAACGCTCCAATAGCAAACACGCCGACACCAGAAAGCAAATAACCCCACCCCTGACTCATTGCACTCAAAACTGTGGTCTTTGACTGACCATGTGCTCGCGTAGAAATAATCGTAAGTGAAAGTGGGAAGGTAGCGGTTTGCCCTACCGAAATGAGTACACAGCTCGAAATCAGCCAAAACGTGTTGGTTGGATTTCCCGCAGCCAGAAAGAGACTCAGCGATGCGAATCCACTCATCGACAGAATTGAGAAACCTAATGCGAGCCAAGAAATCGACTTCAAGCGATTCATCACCGGAGCTAGCAACATCGCGGTTGGAATACCGATTGCCGTGGCTAGCCCAAGGAAACCACCTGCAGCACCCGGATCCACACCAATCGAAATGAGCATGGTCGGCAACCAGCTGAGCACGATGTAAAAATTCATCGACTGGATGCCAAAAAAGGTGAGACTAGCCCAGGCAATCAAAGATCCATACACCGCTCTTGTGTCAGCCTTTGCCGCGTGGTCTGGAATGCGCACGTGCGGTTCTGCTTCACGAATTCTCGGATACCAAAACAACACCGCCAACAAAGCGGGTACCACAGTCATCAAGAGTGAGAATTCCCAGCCACCAAGGGCTTCGCTAACTGGCACTGAAATAGCAGCTGCAACACTCGCGGTAATGGCAAGCATCGTGGTGTAACCGCTAGTCAAAATAACGGTCTGCTTAGGAAAATCAACTCTCAGAAACGTTGGCAACAAGACATTAGTGATAGCGATAGCTAGACCAATCAAGATTGTTCCGGTCAATAGCACCGGATAGCCGAACCAGCTCCTGAGTGCAATCGATAGGAAAATAACCACAAGCATCAACAAAATGGCGTGGTTTAGGCCGTATCTCCTGAGTAGCCAAGGTGCAAGGAAAGCGCCGGCTCCAAATGTGAATACGGGAGCAGAAGCAAGTAAGCCGACTTCGGCCGGATTTAGCTTCAAGCTACTGGTCATCTCATGCAAAAGCGGACCGATTTGCGCAATCGGCGGACGCAAAATCAAGGTGATAAAAAATAGTGCAATCAAAGTAAAAGCAACTGTCTTCTTACTCATGCCTTTCCCTTTCTAGACATGAGCAAAACCAGTTGCTCTAATACATACTCCGGATCACGTTGGGCTCCTTTTGCAGCTGCATCGGCTTCGGAAATTGAATTAACCAACCTGGCCATTCCTTCTTCTGTCCAGCCGTTCACATTGCGACGCGCCTGCTCCAACATCCACGGCGCACCACCGATGTCGCCTGCAGTAACTGAGCGATTGCCAAAGACTTTTGCCATTCTCCGCGCAGTAGTTCCAAACGCACTCACAATTGGAACGGCGTTTTCGCCAGAACCCAATAGATGTCTTAGTAACGCCAGCGCTTTTGCGGACTGGCCGGCGACCGCAGCATCAACCACTTTAAAAGCCGTGGTTTCTACTCGGCCACCATAGTAACCATCAACAATTTCTTCAGTAATCACCGCTGAAGCATCTTGCATCAATTGCATACAGGCAGAAGATAACTCTGCTAGATCTTCAGCAAATGCCTCATTGAGTGCCTTTACCGCTCCGGGGGTAATCTGCCTTCCCTCCGCAGCAAATTCAGCAGTAATGAATGCAGAACGTTCGGCCTCCTTGGCAACCTTTAAGCAAGCAACCTCGGTGACATGCGGATTTGCCCTAAGTCCATCCAATAATTTTTTTCCACGAACGGAGGAGCCATTGTGAGTAAGTAGCAAAGTGGACTCAGGATTAATTGCTTCGAGATAAGCCAAACCATCGGCGATTAGCTCATCCGAGCAGCGTTCCATGCCACGAATAATCACCAATTTGCTCGATGAAAATAGCGATGGTCCCGTGAAGTCAAAAAGTTGACCGCTGGCGTATTCAGCGGCGTCGATGTCAATGATTTCCAAATCCGGATCACGAAGACGGAGTTGTTCTCGAACCGAGCGAACCACTCGATCCACGAGGTAATCCTCTGGGCCAAAGGCTAGGACGATAGATTCCGGCGCTACCTTGCGCCAATCGGCCATCTTTGCCTTACTCACCCGTAAAGCCTAACTTGAGCCCGTATAACTCACTTCAAACTCACCGTTACTGCTAGCTACGGAGATTGAGCCAAGTAGGTCAGTCCGAAGCGTAGTGGCTCCGGCGCGGTTCAAGGTGTTCAAAGTGCGTCGAGTGGGGTGCCCGTAGCCGTTGTTTTCACCGACAGAAATTAGGGCAAGTTTTGGCTTGAGCCACTCAATAAGTTCCGCATATTGATCAGCAGAGCCGTGATGTGAAACTTTCATAACCAGAGGAAGCGTTGGGTCAGTCCACCAGCTGCCGAGATTTGCGGCTAATCGCCTTTGTCCCTTCTCGCCTAAATCAGCCATGGTAATCAATTGAAAATCAGAGAATCTCCAGAGCATCGTAACGCTGCCATCGTTTGAGTCCTCAACTTCCTCAGCTGTTCGAGTGGGCGAAAGAACTTTCCATGCGATTGAACCCACAGCACCGTGTAATCCCTGCTCAGATTTGATAGTTCTAATGCCGTTGGATTCAAGTAGAAATTGTGAAAAATTTGCACCAGGCCGATCGTCTTGAAAGCTTGTTAGCAATGCGGTATCTACGCGTCGGTTTCTTAGCGCACCAGAAAGCCCATTGACATGATCGGCATCGAAATGCGTTAGAACTAACAAATCAATGTGAATGACACCTAGTTTCGCCAAGCAGGCGTCAATGAGTTTTTCGTCTCTACCAACATCAATCACAGATACTGAATTATCGCTTCGCACCACGGTGGCATCGCCTTGTCCTACATCGCAGCTAGCAATCTGCCAATTTTTCATTGGCCAGAGCGTAACTCTGACCACCTGGTTCAGAATGACGCCGCAACTGCCAGCCAATAGCGCGACAATGACTAGCC
>JBJTNZ010000018.1:0-13830 GCA_046074345.1 Micrococcales bacterium
TTTTCCCGCTTTGACGTCTTCGGATATGCGATTGACCGCATCGACAATTTCAATTCGTGATCCGTAGTTGATGCACATGGTCAATGTCAGTGTCTTATTTCGGGCTGTGAGCTTTTCAGCCTCCTGTAAATCAGCTATGACTGACTTCCAAAGTTTAGGTCTGCGTCCAGCCCAACGAATGCGAACTCCCCACTCGTTTAGCTGATCTCGTCGACGATGAAGCACATCTCGGTTGAATCCCATCAAGAATTTAACTTCATCCGGCGAACGCTTCCAGTTCTCGGTGGAAAATGCGTAGACAGTCAAATACTTAACACCCGCGTCAATCGCTCCGCGCACTACATCAAGCAAAGCGGCTTCTCCCGCTTTATGACCTTCCACGCGGGTCAATCCACGCTGATTTGCCCAACGACCATTGCCATCCATGACAATTGCAACGTGATTAGGAATTTGACTCATGCACGCTCCACATGTTGCAGTGACTTCAGTCCGCGTTCGATATGCCATTGAGAATAGGCAGAAACTATTCCAGACGCCGAAAGAGTACTGCGCTCCGAAGATCGATCAATGGTTTCCCAGTCGCCAGTGAGAAGCGCTGCCAATAAAATTGAAGTTTCGAGATCAATCACGGCTGCACCCATCGGTCTGCAATCTTCACACGCAACTCCGCCGACCTGCATGACGAAAGCTAAGTGCGGACCAGGCGCACCACAGCGTGCACAGTCGAAGAAGTTAGGAGCCCAACCTGCGATGGAAAGTGCTCTCAGCAAATAACTGTCCAAGACGTGAGCCGGTTTGTGCTCTTGGTTGGCAAGCGAACGTAGACCACCAACCAGCAGAAGATACTGCTGCGGTGTCGACATCTCACCGGTTAGCCGTTCTGCAGTCTCGACCATCGCGGTAGCCGCCGTATAACTGGCGTAATCCTCAATGATTTCTTTACCGTATGCGCCAAGTGTCTCCGCCTGGTTGACTGTGTCTAAATTGCGACCTTCATAAAACTGAATGTCAGCGACCATAAACGGCTCGAGCCTAGAACCAAATTTTGAGGCGGTACGTCGGACACCCTTGGCAACTGCCCTCACTTGACCGTGATATCTAGTCAACATCGTGACGATTCGATCCGCTTCACCCAGCTTGTGGGTACGCAGAATAACTGCTTCGTCTCGATAGGTTGGCACGATACCAGTATCTAGCAGTGGCTAGCGTTTACTGGCGAATGGCTCGGTTGACCGCAGAAATTATGGCCTTAAGCGAAGCCGTGGCGATGTCGCCATCTATACCGACTCCCCAGAGGGTCTTTCCAGCAATTTCCATTTCGATGTAAGCAGCGGCTTGAGCATCTCCACCAGCACTCAAAGTGTGCTCGACGTAATCCAGCAATCGGGCCTTAACTCCCTGCTGCTCGAGCACATCCAAGAATGCTGAGATAGGTCCGTTGCCGCTGCCCTGGGCTGCAACCTCACCGCTACCATCCCGAAGAACAACATCGAGGTTGACGACGCCATCCATCTCGCTCGCGGTGCGCATGCGCTGAAGCTCGAAACGACCCCACTTAAGGTCTTCTTTTGCAGCGGGTAAGTACTCATCAGTGAAGATGTTCCAGATTTCTTCGCTGGAAATCTCACGGCCTGAAGCGTCTGTAACATTCTGAACTACACGCGAGAACTCAATTTGCAACTTGCGTGGAAGATCTAAGTTGTGATCGGACTTGAGAAGGTAAGCCACGCCTCCCTTGCCCGATTGCGAGTTCACACGAATAACGGCTTCGTATGAACGGCCAACATCTTTAGGGTCGATAGGAAGGTAAGGAACAGACCAGACCAGAGCGTCAACGTCGACGCCTTTGTCTTTCGATTCCTTGTGCATCAACTCGAAGCCCTTCTTGATGGCATCTTGGTGAGAACCGCTGAAAGCCGTGTAAACCAGGTCTCCGCCGTATGGGCTTCGCTCATGTACCGGAAGTTGATTGCAGTACTCAACTGTTCGCTTAATTTCATCAAGATCACTGAAGTCGATGTGAGGATCGATTCCCTGACTGAACAGGTTTAATCCGAGAGTTACCAAATCCACATTTCCGGTGCGTTCGCCGTTACCAAAAAGGCAACCCTCAATGCGGTCTGCACCTGCGAGATAGCCGAGCTCGGCAGCAGCAACCGCGGTGCCGCGGTCGTTGTGCGGGTGCAAAGAAATCAAAATACTGTCGCGTTTAGCGATGTTTCGGTGCATCCATTCGATTGAATCTGCATAAATGTTTGGGGTAATCATCTCCACAGTAGCCGGCAGGTTAATCACCATTTTGTGCTCTGGCGTCGGCTGAATTACATCGATTACCGCATTGCAAACCTCTACCGCATATTCCAGCTCGGTACCGGTGTATGACTCTGGTGAGTACTCATAGTAAATCTTGGTCTCAGGAACGGTCGCTTCAAGTTCTTTACATTTGCGAGCGCCATTGAGAGCAATGTTTAGGATGCCCTGCTTGTCTTGATTGAAAACAACTCGACGCTGCAATACCGAGGTCGAATTGTAGAAGTGAACGATTGCCTGCTTTGCGCCTTTAAGAGACTCGTAAGTACGCTCAATAAGTTCGTTTCTTGCCTGAGTCAAAACCTGAATGGTTACATCATCAGGAATTTCGTTTTGCTCAATCAACTGGCGAACGAAGTCAAAATCGGTCTGGCTGGCAGATGGGAAACCAACTTCGATTTCCTTGTAACCCATTTTCACTAGCAAGCGGAACATCTTGAGTTTGCGCTCTGGGCTCATCGGATCGATTAGCGCCTGGTTGCCGTCTCGAAGGTCTACTGCGCACCAACGAGGTGCCTCGGTAATGCGCTTGGTTGGCCATGTGCGATCTGGAAGATCTACCTGGATTTGTTCATGGAAAGGCACATATTTGTGCACCGGCATTCCAGATGGTTTTTGTGTGTTTTTCATTTTGGTCTCCTGGCCCTTTTGGGCGAAATCTTTTGGGGTTAGCAGTTACTCCGCGCCGAGGAGCTTGGCCTCGTCGCGGCTGCTAAGTAGTAGACCGAAGAACACAGAGTAAGACTAACCCAGTGGGGCTCAAAAACCTAGACGGCCCAATTGCTTGGGGTCTCGCTGCCAATCTTGCGCGACCTTTACGCGTATGGACAGGAACACCGGCTGTTTGACCAATTTTTCGATTTCGAGTCTGGCTCGCTTGCCCACATCGCTCAACCGGCTTCCCCTATGGCCGATGATGATGGCTTTCTGACTGTCACGTTCGACCCAGACGTTTACGTGAATGTCGAATAGGTTCTTACCCTCTCGCGGCCCCATTTCGTCTAGCGTGACGGCTAGAGAGTGCGGAAGCTCATCTCGCACACCCTCCAAAGCCGCTTCACGAACCAATTCGCAGATTCTCATTTCCAGAGTCTCTTCCGTGGTGACTTCATCCGGGTAAAGCTGCTCCGAAGCAGGCATCTCAGAGATGAGCAACTGAGTTAATTCCTCAAGCTGTTGATTACCAACAGCCGACACCGGAATGATTGCCTGCCATTCACGAATACCTTGAACTTCAAGTAATTTCTCGGCCAATACTTTCTTGTCAACCAATTCACTCTTGGTGACAATTGCTACTAGCTTGGCTCGACGAAACTCACCCAATTGATCATTAATGAATAGGTCGCCTGGTCCAATTTTTTCATTGGCAGGCAAACAAAACCCGATTACGTCTACATCAGACAAAGTTGACTGAACCAAATCGTTTAGGCGCTGTCCAAGCAGAGTACGCGGGCGGTGAAGTCCAGGAGTATCAACCACTATGAGCTGTCCATTGTCACGATGTACGATTCCACGAATTGCACGGCGAGTGGTCTGCGGTTTAGAACTGGTAATCGCAACCTTCTCGCCTACCAATGCGTTGGTCAACGTGGATTTACCGACATTAGGTCGTCCAACAAATGAAACAAAGCCTGCCTTGTATGAACTATTCATTTTTATCCTCAAACGCTGCGATTACATCTAATAGTTCTTGGTCTCGACTCACCAACACTGTCACCAGACGCTTACGACGCCCCTCAATTCGATCTGCCCTGAAACGAAGACCGGAATAAATTACTTCATCGCCTCGAACCGGCAATCTCCCGAGTTCTTTGGCAAGTAATCCACCAACACTATCGACGTCTTCGTCTTCCAGTTCGATATCAAACAATTCACCAAGGTCAAAAAGTGAGTACCTCGCGGCTACACGGTAAGAGTTATCCTCGAGAGCAACGACATCCTCAGTGACATCGTCATACTCATCAGAGATCTCGCCAACTAGCTCTTCGATGACATCTTCCATAGTGACAAGCCCGGCAACACCTCCGTACTCATCCACAACGATTGAAATGTGCGTGGAATTGGCCTGCATGGATTTCAGTAGATCATCTACCGGCATGGACTCTGGAACGAATACCACCTTGCGCAATGCCGCATGCGCCTTTGACTTACCGGTCGCTTTGGTGCCCTCATGCAGTAATCGAGTTAAATCTTTCAAATACAGAATCCCCGAGATTTCATCAATCGATTTTCCAACCACGGGCAATCGAGAGTAACCGCTCTTCAAGAAGAACTCCATTGCCTCGGAAAGGCTTGCATCGGATGAGATTGTCGCCATGTCTACTCGCGGAACCATAATTTCTCGAACAATGGTTTCGCCGAATTCTTCTACGGAATCAATCAGTTCCTGCTCAAACTCCTCCGGTTCATGATTTTTCGGAAGCGAAAGAGGCGTAAATATGAGATGCAGTGAATCAATTGGTCCGCCGAGTTTGCGGGCCAAAGCTTTACCAAATTTCAAATGACCGACTTTGCGGGCCGCCAATTGCGAACCAAGCAGCAAGAGCAGCATTAGCAGAATCGAAACCAGAGCGGTCACCCACCAGACCCATCCGAGTGGGACAAGAGATTGCCCTATCGTCACACCGAAAATGCCGGTCAAGGTCATTCTTAAGAAACTGAGAGTCTCGGCCTTTGGTGCATTTGATTCGTCTGACTCAAGCGCAGCCTTTACGACTGCAGTAG
Source organism: Micrococcales bacterium (assembly GCA_046074345.1). Classification (GTDB taxonomy): domain Bacteria; phylum Actinomycetota; class Actinomycetes; order Actinomycetales; family Microbacteriaceae; genus Rhodoluna. Next base: position 5,035 of record JBJTNZ010000018.1, read on the forward strand.
TGGTCGCCAAAAGCGCAAGCACAAAGGCAATCCAAAAGGCAAAAATCAACAATTATTAAGCTTTCTCAGCTGAAAGAAATGACTCCAAAATTTCTTTCTGCAAACCGAACATCTCGCGTTCCTCGTCAGGTTCCGCGTGGTCATAGCCAAGAAGATGCAGAATGCCGTGAGTAATCAAAAGCAACACTTCATTGATCAATGGGTGTCCGGCCTTTTCGGCTTGACCTTCCGCAAACGCAGGACAAACGACAATGTCTCCAAGCAGGCCAGCAGGGGTTTGCTCCTCGATTGTGCCTGGTCGTAGTTCATCCATTGGAAAACTGAGCACATCGGTCGGGCCAGGTTCGTCCATCCATTGTTCATGCAACAAGGACATGGCTTCTTCATCCACGAATTGAATCGCCAACTCAGCTGCCGGATGAATATGCAGCTGATCTAATGCATATTCGGCAAGTCGGAGCACCCGAGCCGCATCAATATTGAATTCGGTCTCGTTGTTGATTTCGATACTCAAGATTTAGCCTTCTTCGACGCTGTGGCTTTGTTTACTGCCTTCTTCTCTTCAAACTTTGAGTAGGCATCAACAATCTTGGCGACCAAAGAGTGTCGGACCACGTCATCAGAAGTTAAATACTTGAATGCCATGCCATCGACTTTGCTAAGTACTTGAATTGCTGTGTGTAGCCCAGATGTACCAACCGGCAAGTCGATCTGAGTGATGTCTCCGGTGATAACCATCTTGGAGTTGAAACCCAGTCTGGTGAGAAACATTTTCATTTGCTCTGGAGTGGTGTTTTGCGCTTCATCCAAAATGATGTACGAATCATTTAGCGTGCGGCCACGCATGTATGCCAAAGGCGCCACCTCTATAGTGCCGCTGGCCATTAGTTTCGGAATAGTCTCCGGCTCAAGCATGTCGTGAAGAGCATCAAATAGTGGGCGTAAGTAAGGGTCGATCTTGTCATTGAGAGTGCCGGGTAGGAATCCAAGGCGCTCCCCCGCTTCGACTGCCGGACGAGTGAGAATTATGCGACTAATTTCCTTGCGCTGAAGCGCCTGCACGGCTTTTGCCATTGCCAGGTAAGTCTTACCCGTACCTGCTGGTCCGATTCCAAAAACAATCGTGTGCTCATCGATTGCGTCGACATAAAGTTTTTGTCCGAGGGTTTTAGGGCGGATGTTTTTTCCGCGCGAAGAAAGAATGCTTTGACTCAATACATCAGCAGGGCGAACAGTGTCTTGCTCGAGCATTTTCGCTGAACGGGTGAAGTCCTGAGGTGCCAATTCTTGACCTGCGGCAATTAGCTCAACCATTTCGGAAATGAGAATCACAGCTAAATCGACTGATTCCTTAGGTCCGCTAAGTGTGAGCTTGTTTCCCCTCGCCAATACTTCGACGGTCGGGTATGTCGCTTCGAGTGTGCGTAACAAACCATCGTTCGTACCCAAGAGGTTCACCATAGGTACGCTGGTGATTTCTAAAGTTTCTCGAACACTGCGCGCTGGAATCTTGCTCATCTATCCCTTTGGAGTTGCACTCATCACGTGCCCGTGCACGTGGAATACGGATTGACCGGCTGCGGCACCGGTATTGAATTGAAGCCTGAATGAGCCAGTGGATAATTCGGCGGCTACCTTGCTACCGAGTTGAATTAGATCGACTAGCGCCTCTGGGTTGGCAAATGAAAGCTCTGCGATGTTTGCGTGATGTTCTTTCGGAACCACAAGTACGTGGACAGGTTGCTTAGGTTCAATGTCATTGAACGCAATTGCGTGTGTTGACTCCGCAACGAGCTTGGCCGGAATGTCTCCGGAGATGATCTTGCAAAAAATGCAATCCTGATTGGTCAATTTGCCTCCACTAGAGAGTTTAGTTTCTAGTTGTAGTAGCCGGTTAGTGCCTGAATCGCAGCAATCGCTGCCACGCCTGCCGTAGAAGTGCGCAAAATCGAGTCACCTAGATGAGCGCGAATTGCTCCGGATTTCTCAAAGAGTGAGAGCTCCTCATCCGAGATACCGCCCTCTGGACCAACGACCAAGGCGATTTTGCCGGTCAGCTGCTGAATACTAGCTAGACCCAGCTCTGCTGTTGGGTCCAAAATAATGAACTTCTCAAAGGCATTGATATTTGCAACGATGTCGTTAGAACTCATTGGCGCTGACACAACCGGAAAAAAGGTTCTTAATGACTGTTTTGCCGCCTCGTCACAGATTAACTGCCAGCGAGCTTGACCCTTGGTGGACTTCGCCGCATCCCAGCGCGAAATCGAACGTTCAGCTTGCCAAGGTATCACTGCAGCTGCACCCAATTCAGTTGCCGCTTGTATCGCTAATTCGTCACGATCACCCTTGGCTAATGCTTGTATGAGCGTAATTTGGTCACTGGCTAGTGTTTCGTGTTTGACCTCAGCGACTTCAACAATCAGTGATTTTGGAAGTAACTCAACGACCGAGCCGCGAACACGGATACCTTTGCCGTTGGTGAGTTGAATCGGTTCTGAAACTCGCATGCGTCTTACGGTGGCTGCGTGCTTTCCTTCGGAACCTCCGAGTTCGAGACGTGAACCAACCACTGGTTCAGTTTTGAACTCGCTCCAAAACATTGGCTCTACCATTACTTGTGCTTACGCTTTGAGAAATGGCTTTGACTGTGTTTGACCAGCTTTATTTCGTCAGACTTTCGAAGACCTGCAAGCGAGCGGAACAGTTCCTTCTGCTTAGAGTCGAGTTTGGTTGGAGTATGCACCTGCAATGTCACAATCATGTCTCCGCGTCCTGCACCACGTAGATGGTTGATTCCCTTATGTCGCAAAGTTACTCGGTCTCCACTTTGAGTACCTGGCTCGATTTCAATTTGTGCTTCACCGTCGAATGTTTCAATCTTGGTGAGCGTGCCTAAGACGGCATCGTGAAGTGGGAGTTCAAGTGTGCAGTGCAAGTCATCGCCCTGGCGGCTAAAGGTTTCGTCCGGGTGAACCGCGATGTCAACGTAAATGTCTCCCTGAGGACCACCTGCGAATCCAACCTCACCCTGCCCAGATAGTTGAAGTCTCAAACCGTCTTCTACCCCGGCAGGAATATTTAGATCTAGGGTTCTTCGAGCTCGAACGCGACCCTGGCCGCGACAGTCGTTACATGGATCTGCAATTACCTGCCCGAAACCTCGACAAACACCGCACGGCTGCGAAGTGACAACATTGCCTAAAAGTGAACGAACCTGGCGCTGAATTTGGCCGCTTCCCTTGCAAATATCACAGGTAGTCGGGTTTGTCCCTGGTCGGCAGCAACTGCCATTACAAGTAGTGCAGAGCACAGCAGTATCGATTTCAATGGATTTCTCACAGCCGAAGACAACTTCGCTTAGTTCCAAGTCCACTCGGATTAGAGCATCTTGGCCTCGTTCGGCGCGACTGCGCGGACCGCGAGCCTGACCGCCACCGAAGAAAGTGTCGAAGATATCACCAAAACCAAAGCCACCGCCGCCAAACGGATCCTGACCTCCCATGTCGTATTTACGACGCTCATCAGCATTGCTGAGCACCTCGTACGCATGAGTAACCAACTTGAAACGCTCATGCGCTTCTTCGGTGTCATTGATATCTGGGTGAAGTTCACGAGCGAGTTTGCGATAGGCCTTTTTGATTTGGTCGTCAGTGGCATCGCGAGATACCCCGAGCACCTCATAGTGGTCGGCCATTAGAGTCCTCCGAGAGTTTGCGTGAGGTAGCGAGCGACGGCTCGCACCGCTGAAATGTTTGCCGAGTAATTCATTCGGGTAGGCCCAAGTACGCCCAATTTGGCAACTTCAGAACCCTCTTTTTCATAACCCGACACCACGACGCTTGAAGAACTAAATTCTGACAGTAAGTTTTCTGAACCAATTCGCAGTGCAACACCGTTTTCCTCCGCTTGCATCTCCTGAATCAATCGAAGTAGAACCACTTGCTCTTCGATAGCTTCAAGCATTGGCGAAATGCTGCCTTTAAAGTCATCTTCGTTTCTGGCTAAGTTGGCTGTGCCAGCAAGAATAATTTTGTCTTGACGATTTGCATCTACCTGTTCAAGAAGTGTGTCTAACACCAATTGCACGTGTGCTTCGCGGTTTGGGGCAAACTGGGCAGCGAAATCCTTGAGCTTCCCAGCTACTTGAGAGAGAGATGAACCAGTAAGGGTGCCAATCAACTTGGCGCGAAGAGTGGCCAAAAATTCATCGTCAATTGCTGCGCTGAATTGAATCAGATGCTGCTGCACTCGACTGATGTCAGTTACCAGCAGAAGAATTAATTGATTCTCGGCAACCCTGATGAGTTCGACACTCTTGACATGGCCCTTTTCCAGGCTGGGGTACTGCACCATGGCTACCTGGTTGGTCAATTGAGCAAGCAAGCGAACGGTGCGTCCGAGAATTTCATCCAGGTCTGCACTGCCTTGCATAAAGGTCTCGATCGCGGTGCGTTCTGAAATGGATAGCGGCTTTACTTCGCCAAGACGATCGACGAAAAGGCGGTACCCCTTGTCTGTTGGCACACGACCGCTTGAGGTGTGCGGCGCAACAATTAGTTGCTCATCCTCGAGCAGAGCCATCTCGTTTCGTATCGTCGCCGAGGACACCCCAAATGAGTGGCGCTCCACGAGCGTCTTGCTACCTACCGGCTGGGAAGTTTCGATGTAATCGTGAACAATGGCGCGAAGCACCTCGAGACTGCGCTCTGGAATCATAGTCACCTCGTTAGCACTCAATGGGTACGACTGCCAATTTTAGCGTCACAGGCAGATTTAGCCAATGAGTTCGCGAACCATTGCATCGGCAAGCAACCTACCTTTGAGGGTTAGGCGGAGTTCCCCAGCCAGTGCGGCTTTAGGTTCAACTAGCCCATCCGCAATAAATCCGCTGATGTGCCTCGCCGAATCTGGATTCAATTGTTTAACCACGGATACCGGAAGGCCATCGGTGATCCGAATTTCAAGCAAAATCCGTTCAGTGAGCTGTGTCTCAACACTAAGCACCTCTCGCGCAAGCGCAGGAGAATGTCCAGAATTCAGTTTCTCTGCATAGGTTGACGGGTGTTTCACATTCCACCAGCGAGTGCCACCAATATGCGAGTGAGCGCCAGGTCCGTAGCCCCACCAATCGTTGCTCCGCCAATAGGCAAGATTGTGCACTGATCGAGTGTCGACTGACTTGCTCCAGTTACTCACCTCGTACCAGTCAAAGCCCGCAGACCGGAAGAGTTCATCGGCTATTTCGTACTTTTCAGCCTGCTCATCTTCATCTGGTTCGGAAACCTTGCCGTTTTTTATTTGTTGGGCGAGCTTTGTTCCTGGTTCAACTATTAGCGAATAGGCGCTGATGTGATCGACGCCGAGTGCGAGCGCAACCTCTACTGACTCACGCCAATCTTGAATACTCTCCCCCGGAGTGCCATAAATAAGGTCGACAGAGGTTTTTAGCCCAACCGATTTTGCTGCCAACACTGCCTTAGCAACATTGTCTGGTTCATGTGTGCGATCTAAAGTTTTCAAAACTGAAGCAACAGCAGACTGCATACCGATTGAAATTCGGTTGAAGCCAGCGTTTGCAAGCGTCTGCAAATAATGCTCGTCGACATTGTCAGGATTTGCCTCTGTCGTAATTTCAGCGTCATCAGTAAAACCGATTCTACTTCTAAGTTTTTCCATCACCTGGGCAAGTTGAATTGCCTCAAGCTGAGTGGGCGTACCGCCACCGAAAAATACTGAACTAAATTTTCTTTTCGGTAACTCAGCTCGATCCATTACAGAGACACTGAGATCAATTTCGAAATTGAGATTATCCAGAAAAGAATTTTGGGTTACGCCCCGCAGTTCTGTAGAGGTATACGTGTTGAAGTCGCAATAACCACAACGAACCCGACAAAAGGGAATATGCAAATAGGCGTGTAGCGTTCTTGATTCAGCGGAATTCAAGACAGAAGCAGGCAAGGTGCCATCGAGTGGAGCCGGGTCACCACCTGGCAAGCTGGCCATTACTTGCCCTTCTTCTCGCCTTTTTTCTCACCATCGGTGGATAGCGCAGCGATGAATGCCTCTTGCGGGACTTCGACTCGACCAACCATCTTCATGCGCTTTTTACCTTCTTTTTGCTTCTCAAGAAGTTTGCGCTTACGAGAAATATCGCCACCATAACACTTTGCCAAAACATCTTTGCGCATAGCTCGAATGGACTCACGGGCAATGATTCGGGCACCAATGGCAGCCTGAATCGGCACCTCGAACTGCTGTCTTGGAATTAACTCTCGCAGCTTTCCAGTAATCATCACGCCGTAGGCATAGGCCTTGTCCTTGTGAACAATTGCGCTGAACGCATCCACCTGTTCGCCCTGAAGCAACAGGTCAACCTTGACCAGGTCGCCCTGCTCGAGACCGGCTTCCTCATAGTCGAGCGAGGCATAACCCTGGGTCTTGCTCTTTAACTGATCGAAGAAGTCAAAAACAATCTCCGCAAGCGGCAGTGTGTATCGCAACTGCACTCGGTCTTCTCCGAGGTATTGCATGTCAATCATGTTGCCACGACGACCTTGGCAAAGCTCCATAATCACACCGACGTAATCCTTTGGCGCCAATATGGTTGCCTTAACAATTGGTTCGAGCACTGTCTTAACCTTGCCGGTCGGAAATTCGCTCGGGTTAGTTACAGTAATTTCCTTGCCATCATCCATCGTGACTTCGTAGACCACCGAAGGTGCCGTGGCAATCAAGTCCAAACCAAATTCTCGCTCTAGGCGCTCGGTGACAATTTCAAGGTGAAGTAATCCAAGGAAACCACAGCGGAACCCGAAGCCGAGTGCCACTGAGGTTTCGGGTTCATAAGCCAACGCAGCATCGCTGAGCTTTAGCTTGTCGAGAGCCTCACGCAGATTCGGATAGTCAGATCCATCAATCGGATAGATTCCGGAGTAAACCATCGGCAGTGGATCTTTGTAGCCCTTCAATGCGTTAGTCGCCGGCTTCTGCGCATTGGTAACCGTGTCACCGACCTTTGACTGTCGCACGTCTTTCACGCCAGTAATCAGATATCCAACTTCACCGACGCCAAGACCTTTGGTTGGTTCAGGCTCGGGTGAAGAAACACCAATCTCAAGCAATTCGTGAACAGCCTTGGTTGACATCATCTGAATGCGTTCACGTGGAGCGAGACTTCCGTCAATCATTCGGACATATGTAACCACTCCGCGGTATGAATCGTAAACCGAGTCAAAAATCATGGCACGAGCAGGTGCGTTTGGATCGCCTACCGGATTTGGAATAGTTGCGACAATTTTGTCGAGTAGCGCATCCACACCGACTCCGGTTTTTCCAGAAACACGGAGACAGTCTTCTGGATTACCACCGATTAAATTAGCCAACTCTTCGGCATACTTTTCTGGTTGAGCAGCAGGAAGGTCAATCTTGTTTAGTACTGGAATGATTTCAAGTTCGTTCTCCATGGCCAAATAGAGATTTGCCAATGTCTGAGCTTCGATACCTTGAGCGGCATCGACAAGAAGAACTGCACCCTCGCAGGCGGCTAGTGATCGAGAAACTTCATAGGTGAAATCGACGTGGCCGGGAGTGTCGATCATGTTGAGGGCATAGACCTGACCGTCCACTTCCCAAGGCATGCGAACCGCCTGCGACTTGATGGTAATTCCTCGCTCACGCTCGATATCCATGCGGTCTAGGTATTGAGCCCTCATTGAGCGATCGTCGACAACGCCGGTGAGCTGAAGCATGCGGTCGGCCAGAGTTGACTTTCCGTGGTCAATGTGGGCAATAATGCAGAAATTGCGTAGAAAATCAGGGTTGGTCTTAGCCGGCTCTAGACGAGTTTTAGCGCGTGGCGACAATTTGACCTCAGATTTGATGAATTAAAGGGACCGATTTCGGTATGTCTAATTGTCGCATACTTGCCTCTAAAAGCCTTGCGCTGGTAGTCTTTAACCCGATACGGATGAGTGTCTCCATCCAAATCCCAAAACCTCAAATTCACGAGTACTCGCACGAGCGCTCGAATCAGAAAGTGAAACATGGCAAACATCAAGTCGCAGATCAAGCGAATTGGCACCAACGCTAAGGCTAACGAGCGCAACAAGGCCGTCAAGAGTGAACTCAAGACCGCAATCCGCGCTGCCAAAGAAGCAGTTGCTGCTGGAGACAAGACTAAGGCTGCAGCTGCTGTTGCAGTTGCGTCAAAGAAGCTAGACAAGGCTGTTTCAAAGGGAGTAATCCACAAGAACCAGGCTGCTAACCGCAAGTCAGCGATTGCAAAGAAGTCAGCTAACCTAAAGTAATTAATTCTTATGAAATCCCCGTCAGTAATGGCGGGGATTTTTTTATTTGATGTATCGATTTCCGCCAGCGTAGAAACCAGCAATGGATTGCACAATTACGGTGACAACAATTACCATAACCCCGGCTGCCCAGCTGCCAGAGGCAACGGCAAAAGCCCCAATTGCAAAGACACCAATTCCGGATAGCAGATAACCCCAACCCTGACTCATCGCACTCAACACCGTGGTTTTCGATTGTCCAAGCGCCCGAGTTGAAATTATGGTGAGCGAAAGTGGGAACGTGGCAGTTTGGCCGATAGAAATGATCACACAACTGGTAATTAGCCAGGTCATCTGGCTAGGGTCGCCTTGAGACAAGAAAAGACTTAGAGATCCAAAACCAATCATTGAAGTGAGCGAAAATCCAAGAGCTAACCAAGCTATCGATTTCAATCGATTCATTATTGGAGCCAGCAGCATTGCAGTTGGAATTCCAATTGCGGTTGCT
>JBJTNZ010000019.1:0-8720 GCA_046074345.1 Micrococcales bacterium
AAACGCGACTGTTCGAAGTTTTGCTGCAGGGTTTCAATCGCAATAAAGTCATCGGCGTCTTCCAGCTCGTCTAATTCATCGTCGAAGAGCACCCCACTAGGAGCAAATCGTTTTTCCACCCAAGCGTGGAACAGGTTACCCATGCGCGAAGCTGCATAAGGCTGTTGCGGAATTGGACGCAATACACTCCCGGCAAGTTCATCCAATTCGTCAAGGTAAGCCTTGAAGTTTGAAGCCGAGACACGCACGCCAAAGTCCACGCTCTTGGCTTGCTCGTTTTTCACTTCACGCTCGAGCAAGAGTCGCTCGATGAGTGTCGAGGTCGCCGAATCTCGCATTACCGAGTCGTTTGGATCGGCCTGTTCAAAACTTTGCCTTCCAAGCATCACCTTTTCTTTGCGGGTATCGGCGAACGGCTGCTTGGGCCACTCGTCTAACTCTGGCTGAATCGGCTGAACCTCTGCAGTGAGTTCTGAAACCTCGCCGTTGATTTGCACGGCAGCATTCAAACATTCGCGCAAGAATCTCGATGGTTCAGCTGCAGTCTTTACGCCTGGCTTCCAATAACTACCGGTAAGCAGCAATTCATGCTTTGGCCGTGTGATCGCCACGTAAATCAAGCGCCGTTCTTCACTGCCAAGCATTTCTCGAACTTCTTCTTTCTTGAAGTAGTCCTGGGCCTTGTTTACTGCGTTTTGAGAATAGTGAGCCAGCACATCGAATTCGGGAAGCGTCTTGGCGTCGCCGCGAAGTGCATAAGGAAGCTTTCCGCTCTCAAGCCAACCGTTGAACGATCGTGGCTTAGATGGAAAATCATTTTCTACCAAGTTTGGAATCGCAACGTAATCCCATTCGAGACCCTTGGCGCCATGCACTGTCAGAATCTGAATTACTTTGTTTTGTGGCTTGGCACGCGGAGCCTCTAAGCTCTCGCGCTGGGCCGCGTATTCCAAATAATCAAGCAACATCGAAACAGTCGGGGTGTTATTACCGGCCAAGAAACCTGACACCACAGCAACAAATTCGTTGATATGAATAAGTGGATGTTTTCGCGAAGGGTTTGCCATCAGTTCGATGTCGATCCACAACTCCGCGGCAACCGCTCGCACCAATTCAGTTAGCGGTAGTCCAAGACGTTCACGCATTGCACGAAAAACCTTGGCGGCATCCTTCATGCGCTCGAGACCTTCATCACTTATCGAAATCTTGTGATCCGCGTGTGGTGAAGCCAACCGGTCGAGTGCGTCGACCAGAGAGACCGAAGACTCATCCGCGCTCCCCTCGACTTCACGAAGTTCTTTGTTGCTACTGGCTAGCCATCGTGCGTAGCGGTATAGCCCATCGATGTCCTTTGCCCCGATGCGCCAGCGCGCACCGGCGAGCAGGCGAATGAGTTCAGTGCCAGAATCTGGCCTGACCATTACCGAAAGCGCACATTTGATGTCGGCAATTTCTGGCATCTCAAGCAGACCACCAAGCCCGACCACCTCAACTTCGAGGTCTTCTGCCTGGAGTGCTTCCATGAATAACTTGATGTTGGCGCGTTTACGCAACAACAAGGCAGCTGTCTGAGAACCATCGTTATTTGGCGAAGGGTGAGCCAATTTCTTGGCAAACCACTTGGCCACAGTCTTCGCTTCGGTGAGCATGTCCTGCTCAAAAGCCATGTCAATGACTCCGTCACCCGCATACTCGGCGGCCTTCAGGGTGACCACCTCGAGCGAAGCGACAATCTTTTTCTGGTCTTCACTCAAATAACTAGCCGGCTGACTCAAAGGTGAAGCCAATACATTCGCGAGTTCCAAGACCTGACGCGGATTTCGCCAAGAAGTACTCAACTGGAATTGTTCTACTGGTTTAGAACTGAAATCATTGGCAAACTCTGAGAGGTTTGATGCGCTCGCACCTCGCCAACCGTAGATCGACTGGTTCGGATCGCCAACCGCAAAAACCGCAGAGTCTCGGAATAGCCCGCTGAGCATCTGAGTCTGTAAGAACGATGTGTCTTGATATTCGTCGAGCAGAATCTGCGTGTAGTTGTTGCGTTCTCGAGCAACTACTTCAGGAATTTCTCGAACCGCCTTGGCAGCGAGCGCAACCTGATCCGAATAATCAATGCGACCCTCGCGTAATTTTGCCGCTAGGAATTCACTGGCGAGTCTGGCAATCAAAGAGGTCTCTTTGAACTTCTCCATGAGTTCGACGTGATAAGCATTGTATGAAGTGAAAGTCTCGCCATCTTTTTTAGGCAAAGTCTGCAGGTGCTCATAGGCCTCGGCTAAATACTCCTCGACCTGACCAGGCTCAATCACGTTGTCATTCATCGCTGCCGCAAGACTGATTACTTTGTCTACCAACGTGGCGGTATTGAAATCGAAGTCTGCAAGTTCAGGCACAAGTTCGGTGCCACGTCGATTGAGCAAATTCTTGGCGAACTGGAATTGGGTAGCCTCGGTCAACTGAATCGCATCGGCCTCGTAGCCGAGCTGCAGCGCAAAGTCACGGAAGATGCTGTTGGCGTATGAGTTGTAAGTGCTGATATTCGGTGGAGTGAAATCCTGAATGACATTTCCGGCTTCATCCTTGAACGGCCAGTACCTGCCGTCGTCGCGCAGAGCGATAAGCGAATCAAATACGCGCTTACCAAGCTCCGCCGCCGCCTTGCGGGTAAAGGTAAGCCCGAGAATTTGCTCCGGAAGCGCGAATCCATTGGCCACTAGCCATGGCACTCGGATCGACATCAGTTCGGTCTTTCCACTGCCAGCGCCAGCAACCACAAGCGACGGAGAATCAACCGAGGCCTGTTCTACTGCGGCAACCTGCTCAGCAGTGAGTGTGTGCTTCTTGCCGATTGCCCGAGCTATTTCTTGGGCAGTGTATTTGTAAGTATTAGCGGCCATAGCTCACCTGCTCAATCAGGTGCAACGAGCAAGAACCAAAACTGTGTTCGGCGTTGCAGTGCTCTGTGATTTTGGCGGTGAACGATTGCTCGGTCATGAGCATGCCTTCTGTGATCTCCGCGAGTTGAGCCTCTAGCGCAGATCGCAATTCTGGGTGGAGCTTTAGGGAATCTTGCTTTGCCACAACTTGCGCTTCTTTAGTGCCCACTTCGAGCAATGCTGCACCAGCCAGCTGTGGATCATTTTGCAGTTGCGGAATATTTTCGAACCGTTCCTCAATCGCCGCCAATTGATACACGCCGAGCTGCGGATTGGTTTCGACATCCTTTTTGATTGCGTACTTCGAAGTCTTCAAATCGGCAATCACGATGTCGCCATTTGGATAAATCTCAATGCGGTCTACTGTGCCTCGCACGTGTGCACCAGCAACCTCTAACTTGAATCCAACTTCACGCCCGATTACTTTGCCACCCGAAGTCTCGAATGAAGTCAGATAACCTAGCAACTTGCTAATCATTCGACCGACGCGTCGCCGCTCAGCGGCTTCTTGCCAATCCGAATCAAACTCGACCGTGTGCCACTTGGAGTCGATAATTTTCCAGAATGATTTCTCGTCTAGTTCGGTGGCAGTCTCGAGTACCTCGTGCATCAAGGTGCCCACGCGAGTTTTGAAGTTTTGATCACTGCCTCCGTGAGCTGAGATAAACCAGTGCAACGGGCAACGAAGAAAATTCTCCAACTCAGATGGATGCAGTACCAAACGATTCGGATCGTCTTCGCCGACACCAAGCTCGGCTAGCGGTTCGGTGGTGGACGGTTCGACCATGCCGTACCAAGAGTCTGGATGCGCACCAGGTGCGCCTTCATTGGCAAGCCTTGCCAGGTGGATGGCAATACCCATGCGCTCACCATCGGTCTTTGCCAGAATCAGATTTCGGCGAAGGCTGCCCACCAGGCCGCGTAATGTAAGGCGGTCCTGGGTGTATTCCTCGGCGTCAACGTCTACTCCGGCAATCGCTCGAACAAACTGCGAGACCTGTTCTTCTTCGGTATCAATAGCAGAGACCAGTAGCTTTTCCGAAGCAGCACCAATCGCTTTGTAAAGCATGCGCAACTCTGATGGCAATTCCGAACGCTGCTGAGCAGACAAATCAGCCGTTGGATTCTGCGCAAGCATTCCGAGTAACTGAGCTCCGAGTAGAGATGAACGCGGACGAAGGTTCGGCCAGATTCCTTCTTGCATGTGCGCCAGTGCAAGCACCTTGAATCGACGACCAATCAGACCAGCCGGCGTGAGCAAGGAAACACTGTGTTGAGCATTGGCCGCGAATCCGAGGGTGTCTTCTGGAAGTTTGAGTGCTAGCTGTTGCTCCACGAATTCGATGGCGGTACCAAGTGGATTGCGCTCAACATATCTTGCTGCTGCGCCGAACAGCGCAACCACGGAATCCAAATTGCGTGCAACCTGAAGCGCAACTTCATCTACCCCAACGGCTAGCTTCGGCCAAGTCTTCGTTGGAGCACTGTTTGACCACGCGTGCCAGAGCAAATCTTCGACAGTGGTATTCGGTTGATCCGCGAGTTCTCGCAACTCAAAGAAAAGTTCCACCAGTTTTTGCGCACGCTTACCCTCGACGGTTTCGATGGTGGCGGCTGAACCTGGCGCCATAAACAATTCGGCTAACAAATCCTGACTGTTGCGCACTCCTCCGGACATGACTTCCTGAGCTCGCAGACTCCGACGAAGGCGACGCAGTGTGATTGCATCGAATCCGGAAATAGGTGAGGTAAACAAATCGATTGCGGTTTCGTAACTGACCGGAGCATTCGACAACACTTGCTTTAGCAGCTTGAGATAACTCGCTGACCCAAATTCATCGCGCAAGGCAGTACGAGCACCGATGATGCGCACCGGCACCGACTCGGCAGCCAAGGCATTTTCCAACTCTTCTAGTTCATCTACCGAACGAGCCACAACTGCCATGTCTTGCCAGGCGACACCTTCTTCAAGGTGAGTAAAGCGCAGCTGATTGGCCAACCAGGCTGACTCCTCTTGCTGCAGTGTGAATACCCGAGCGGTGACCGATCCGTCGGCCGCCAAGCCAGTGGGAGGTGTGATGCCCTTACGCTGTGGCCCTGCCTTGGCCACTGGAATACGCGGGGTAATCCGACTAATTGCCTCAGCGATACCTGCGGGATGGGTGGCGTGAGCCGGATAAATGTAGACCTGCTGAAAGCTTCGCTCTCCAGCGATTGCCGCACCGAGATCGTGCATCATCTCTGGATCAGCCGCGCGGAATCCAAGCGTGGTGACATCGGGATCACCAAACATTACAAGCCCAGCACCTCGTGAAGTAAGTGTGCGAATCAAAGTAGCCGCCGCAGGTGTGAGCTCTTGGGCGTCATCGAGCAAAATCTGTTTTACGCCGGCAAGCTGCATCGGCCAATCGAATTTTTCTAACAGCGAAGCAGCTTCAACCAAAAGCGCAGAAGGATCGTATCGATGAGGTGTAATGGCCAGCTCGGCCAAGTAGTGCTGATACAAATCAGCGGAGATTTGCCATTCCGGTTTATTTTTTTCAACCGAAAGTTTTCTCAACTCGTCAGGCGAAATCGAATGTTCGATAACCACCGCCAATAGATCTCGAAGTTCAGCACGGAAACCATTTAGGGAAAGTGCATTTCTAGAAATATGTTTCGGTAGCGGAGATATTTGTAAATCTCCTGCCACCACTCGCTGCAGAATCGTCTCTAGAATCGCGTCTTGTTCGGCTCCTGTAACCAGCTCCGGAAGTTTGCTTCCGGTTTCAATCGCGTGATGACGAATGATTGCAAAAGCGATTGAACTCAACGACCTTGCCAGCGGGCCGAGCGTGGCCCCTTGGTAAGCCAGGGCTAGTTCATCGCGCAACTTCGATGCCGCGTATCGATTGGCGGCAATCACTAGAACATCTTCGGATTTATGTGCGCGCGCCAGATTCAGGAAAAGTGCCTTTAGCGCGGTGGTCTTGCCGCTCCCCGGCCAACCAACCGCGAGCGCGATTGACCCCAATTCAAGTGCGGCAACCTCGGCCTGCCCAGGCGATAGCTCGAGCTCAAGGGTGTGGTCGGCAACCGCGTTCTTGCGGAATTGCGCGGTGATTGGAGCCCCTGATTTCTTCATTAGTCGAGAGGATAGCCGACCGCTACGACATTGAATGTCGTAATCTATAGGGGTTGAGCGAAAGGTATCCATGGAAATTCGAATTGGCATCAAGAACGCAGGTCGCGAACTGGCATTTGAGTCAGATCAGTCTGCAGCCGACATCGAAGCAACTGTGGCCAGCGCTCTAGCCGGAGGCAGCAAGGTGCTCACACTGAGCGACAACAAGGGCCGCAAGTTTGTGGTTCCTGCAGATACCCTGGCTTACATCGAGATTGGTGCGGAAGAATCGCGCCGGGTTGGATTCATTGCCTAATGGAAATCGCATTCCTAGTCGTTTACGCAGCCATCCTTGGCTTGGTCGCTCCATACGTTGGGCTCAAGAGCGAGAAGTACGGTTCACTTGTTCCAGCGGTAGCTTCTTTCTTGGCCGGCGCAGTCCTGTGGACCATCCTCACCTGGGTGGGAATGTCACACACCGACGGTTGGATTTGGATCATCGTGATGTTGGCAATGCCAGCAGCAATGTGGTTCGGCCCTAAGCGCCTCGAAGCACTTCGTAAGTAATTACTAAGCGGTAAGACCGAGTGCGTCCATACGCACCGAGTGCGCCGCAATCAATTCGCTAATCAGCGGCTCAAGCTTTGAGTAAGCCTGCAGGTTAACTTCACGTTCCTGCTCCACGCTCAACTTCGCACCCTTGGTGATTCCGGCAAGCTTGCGATTATCGAAAGTCGCTCGAAGTTCAAGCAAGACATCACCCATGATGCGACGACCCCACAACGCGAGTCGCGATGACAACTGCGGATCTTCCTGCATCGATTCGAGTAATACCTTGGTCGCGTACTTCTCAAGTGTCTTGTCACTCAAAATCTTTTCAATCGCTGCGCGAGTGGTGGCATCAAGACCAATCGAGAGACGCTTATAGAAGTCGTTCAATAAACCAGAGACCAGATAGGTCTTAATAATCGCTTCGTAGAAATCCATTCCGGCTAGTCGAGAGTGGAAAGTCTCGATGCGCTCAACATAAGGATCCATCGCATCGGTTGGATCGATTGCCTGGCCGGCGAGCAACTTGGCCACGGCACGATACTGCTCGAAGCATTTGGCAGCGGCTTCCGAAAGTGCTGCCTTGTACTGAGTCGTCGGCGCGTACTTGAGTTCGTTGGTGAGAATCTCAAATTGCGAAAGCTGAAGGTATGCCAACTGTCCGAGGAACTTCTTCGGCTCCGGAGTGTATGGCTTGAGGTTGACCTTTTCGGTGTTGCGAGCTGCACGATCTTCACGAGCCGGCAGCGTGAACTTATTCACGCGAGGCAGCAGGCGCTTGATCCAGTCGAACATGGTTTCAAGGATACCTGCCCCTCGAAAAGCCCAACGGGTAGGCTATGAGGAGCACACTCTGTGCTTTTAGGAGAATCCTTGACTTTTCGCGAATTGGGCATCGACCAAGATATCGCTGACGCCTTAGAAACAAAGGGCATCACCCAGCCCTTCCCTATCCAGGAGCAGGCCATTCCAGTGGCCCTCACCGGCCAGGACGTCATCGGCCAGGCCAAGACCGGTACCGGTAAGACCTTCGGCTTCGGCCTTCCGCTAATCCAGAGCCTCGGGCTAAACCCTGAGCCTGGAGCCAAGGCACTGGTCGTAGTACCAACCCGAGAGCTTTGCATCCAGGTCGCCGAAGACCTCAAGCTTGCCTGCTCAAACCGTGAGACCAAAGTCGTAGCAATCTACGGTGGCAAGTCTTACGAAGGTCAGGTAGCCGAGATCGAAGCCGGCGCGCAAATCGTAGTCGGCACCCCAGGACGACTAATCGACCTCAGCAAGCAGAAGAAACTCGACCTCGGCAACATTCGTTTCATGGTGCTAGATGAAGCCGATGAAATGCTCGACCTCGGATTTCTTCCCGATGTAGAAAAACTTTTCGCATACACACCTGACGGTCGCCAGACCATGTTGTTCTCAGCAACCATGCCTGGCGCAATCGTCACGATGGCTCGCAAATACCAAAACCGCCCGATTCACATTCGCGCGAATGAACCAGACGAAGGTCACACCAAAGCCGACATCAAGCAATTCATCTATCGTGCTCACGCACTTGATAAGGATGAAGTCGTCGGTCGCATCCTGCAGGCCGAAGGTCGCGGCAAGACTGTTATTTTTTGCAAGACCAAGCGTCAGGCATCAAAAGTTTCTGAAGAACTAATCGATCGCGGCTTCAACGCTTGCGCACTTCACGGTGACATGTCACAGGAAGCACGCGAACGCTCAATGGCAGCATTCCGTGCCGGTAAAAAAGACATTCTGGTTTCCACCGAAGTTGCAGCACGAGGCATCGACGTTGACGACGTCACTCACGTAATCAACTACACCGTGCCAGAAGACGAGAAGGCATTCCTTCACCGCGTCGGCCGCACCGGTCGCGCTGGCCGCACCGGAATCGCAGTCACCTTCGTCGACTGGGAAGACCTAGTGCGCTGGAAGCACATCAACGAAGCCCTCGAATTCGGTCAACCAGAGCCAACCGAAACTTACTCGAGCAGCGCTCACCTATTCGAAGACCTCAACATCGCAGCCGGCACCAAAGGTCGCCTCCGCGCTAGCACCGCTCAACCGAAGGCCAACACTGGCAAGCCGGGCGGGCAGAGTTCACGCAATCACCAGGATGGCAAGAA
>JBJTNZ010000020.1:0-6656 GCA_046074345.1 Micrococcales bacterium
GGTTGGGGTTGGTCCAGGTTCAATCTGCACCACCCGTGTCGTGGCCGGCGTTGGTGTGCCGCAGGTCACCGCGGTGCACTTGGCGAGCTTGGCGGCGCGTCCTGCCGGGGTTCCGGTAATTGCCGACGGTGGTCTGCAGTATTCCGGAGACATTCCAAAGGCTTTGGTTGCCGGTGCTAACTCGGTGATGTTCGGATCACTGCTGGCTGGAACCGATGAGGCTCCGGGAGATATCACTTTTGTTGGCGGTAAGCAGTACAAGACCTACCGCGGCATGGGATCGCTCGGTGCGATGCAGGGCCGTGGCCAGGCTAAGAGCTACTCAAAAGACCGCTACTTCCAGGACGACGTGCTTCGCGAAGACAAACTCGTGCCTGAGGGTATCGAAGGTCGCGTGCCTTACCGCGGTTCAGTAGCGACAGTCACTCACCAGTTGGTCGGGGGATTGCGCGCTTCGATGGGTTATGTCGGTGCAGAAAACATTCAGGCACTTCAGGAGCGTGGCAAGTTTGTACGCTTCACAGCTGCCGGACTAAAAGAATCGCACCCGCACGACATTCAGATGACTGTCGAAGCACCGAACTACAACAACCGCTAAAACTTACAAGGGGATTCAAATGGCAGAAATGGAAATCGGTCGCGGCAAGCGCGGTACCCGTGCGTGGGCATTCGACGATGTTGCAATCGTTCCATCTCGTCGTACTCGGGACCCACAAGATGTTTCTACTTCGTGGAACATCGATGCATACAAGTTTGATCTTCCGGTGATGTCTGCACCAATGGACAGCGCAGTTTCACCTGCTACCGCAATTGAAATTGGCAAGCTCGGCGGATTGGGTGTGCTCGACCTCGAAGGACTGTGGACTCGTTACGAAGATCCAACTCAGCAGCTTAACGAAATTGCAAAGCTCGACCCTGCCCGTGCGATTGCACGCATGCAAGAAATTTACGCAGAGCCAATCAAGGCAGAGTTGATTCGCGATCGTCTTGCCGAAATTCGCGCGGCTGGCGTAACTGTCGCTGGAGCACTTTCTCCGCAGCGCACGGCTGAGTTTTACGAGACGGTAATCAAAGCCGGTGTCGACATCTTCGTAATACGCGGCACCACGGTTTCAGCAGAGCATGTCTCGAAGACCACCGAACCGCTCAACCTAAAGCAGTTCATTTACGAACTCGATGTACCGGTAATCGTTGGCGGAGCCTCGACCTACACCGCGGCTCTGCACCTAATGCGCACCGGAGCAGCCGGCGTGCTGGTTGGCTTTGGTGGCGGCGCTGCCTCAACTACCCGCAAGGTAGTTGGTATCCACGCTCCAATGGCCACTGCCGTGGCCGATGTGGCAGGCGCTCGCCGCGACTACATGGACGAGTCTGGCGGACGCTACGTACACGTGATTGCCGACGGCGGGCTTGGCACCACTGGCGACATCATCAAGGCGATTGCCTGCGGAGCCGATGGCGTAATGCTCGGTTCGATCTTGGCTCGCGCCGATGAGGCACCTGGTCAGGGTTGGCACTGGGGTCAGGAAGCTTTCCACGAAGAACTACCTCGCGGCAACAAGGTCGAGGTTGGCACTTCTGGCTCACTCAAGCAAATCTTGCACGGCCCTTCTTCTTCGGCCGATGGAACCACCAACGTTTCTGGCGCACTTCGTCGCGCTATGGCAACCACCGGATACAGCGACCTCAAGGAATTCCAGCGCGTAGACGTTGTTGTCGCTCCTTATGGGGCCTAACAGCATCTGGCGACTAGCTGTCACTCCGAAATGGATTGGCGGATTACTAATCGCGCTCGCGGCGGCATCGTTGTTTGCCTGGCTAGGTCAGTGGCAACTCGGTCGCGCTGTCGAAAGTAACAAACCAATCGAGATCGTGAAATCTGAAACCGTTTCGGTGATGCTCGACACCAAGAATGTTTTCATTGTTCAAGATCGTGTTCAGAATTCCACGAATGGCTACTGGCTAGTAGTGAATTCCAAAACCGAAAACGGGAGCTCAGTATTGCTCGCACTCGGATGGTGTGAAAAATCTGGAACGGCAAAAGAGGCACGCACCAATTTGATGACCTCAATGGTGGCGCAGGCATTCTTGCCGGTCAATGGTGTCACCTTGCCGACCGAAGCACCGGTCAAGGCAATCAACGAATACACCTTCGCTACTGTTTCAACTGCTCAAATTGCAAACCTGGTCGGCGGTGAAATGCGTTACGACTATTTGGCGGTCAAGGGCAATGCCGTGCCATATGGCTTGCAAGAAATCTCGGCAGGCATCAGCCAGGAGGCCGGGGTCAATTGGCTCAGCGCTTTCTACGCGATCGAGTGGACTGTCTTCGCCGGCTTCGCGGTATTCATGTGGTGGCGTCTGCTCAAGGATGCCCACATCGCCAGGCGGTTAAACTAGAACCATGTCAGAAACCCAAAAGACCCAGCTAGTCGGCGCTTTGAAGTACTTCAAAGTCACCTCTTACATCACCGGTGTCGTGCTGCTGGCCGTAATGGTGCTCTGGGGGCTGCGACGATTGGGTGGTTTGGAGCTTTGGGCATTCGGGCCGAATGGCTTGATTTCGCTTGAGTCTTACGGAGCCGAGGGGTTGGGCCTTCCGACCGCCGGAGTTTCACTGACGGTGCTGATTCTGATCGTGCACGGCTGGCTGTATGTCGCCTATCTGTTTGGCGACTTCCGACTCTGGACCATGCTGCGCTGGGGAATTGGCAAGTTCCTGCTAATCGCTCTTGGTGGCATCGTGCCATTCCTTTCTTTCTTCACCGAACGTCACTACGCGAAAGTCGCCGAGGGGTACTTGAAAAATGAATAGACCGGTACTGGTAGTCGACTTCGGTGCGCAGTACGCGCAGCTAATTGCACGTCGTGTGCGCGAGGCGAATGTTTACAGCGAAATTGTTCACCACAACGTAACCGCAGCAGAAGTAATAGCGAAGAACCCGCTCGCCATTATTTTGTCTGGCGGACCTTCTTCGGTTTATGAAGCTGGATCTCCGCAACTCGACAAAGAAATTCTTGAGCTTGGAATTCCGGTACTCGGTATTTGCTACGGTTTCCAAACTTTGGCAAACGCACTCGGTGGTCGAGTGGATGCCACCGGTAAAAAAGAATATGGTGCCACCGAACTTTCGGTAAAAGCTGGCGGAGAAATTCTTGACGGCCAGCCGGCTTCACAGATTTGCTGGATGTCACACGGCGATCAGGTAATGAAAGCACCAGCCGGTTTCGAAGTTTTGGCTTCGACTGAAACCACTCCGGTAGCTGCATTCGCAAACTCGGAGAAAAAGATTTACGGAGTGCAGTGGCACCCAGAGGTCAAGCATTCTGAATTTGGTCAGAACGTATTGACTAACTTCTTGCACAACGCAGCCGGAATTCCTGCCACCTGGAACTCTGGCAACGTAATCGCCGAACAGGTCGAAAAGATTCGCGCGCAGGTCGGAAACGATCGCGTTATCTGTGGACTATCCGGTGGAGTCGATTCTGCGGTTGCTGCAGCGCTCGTACACAAGGCTGTCGGCGACCAGTTGATTTGCGTTTTCGTAAACCACGGATTGCTTCGCGAAGGTGAAGCCGAGCAGGTCGAGCGCGACTATGTAGCCGCCACCGGTATCCGCCTCGTCGTGGTCGATGCCGAGCAGAAGTTCCTAGACGCACTTGCCGGAGTCAGCGACCCGGAGACCAAGCGCAAGATCATCGGCCGCGAATTTATCCGCACCTTCGAAGAGGCCCAGGCCGCGCTGATTGCCGAGGCCAAGGCGGATAACCGCCCAATCAAGTTCCTAGTTCAGGGCACCCTCTACCCAGACGTGGTCGAGTCTGGCGGCGGAGCAACTGCTGGCATCAAGAGCCACCACAACGTCGGTGGATTGCCTGACGACCTTCAGTTTGAACTTGTCGAGCCGCTGCGCACCCTCTTCAAGGACGAGGTTCGCGCCATCGGAGCCGAGCTCGGCTTGCCACACGAAATTGTGCAGCGCCAGCCGTTCCCAGGCCCAGGTCTCGGTATTCGTATCGTCGGTGAAGTGAACAAGGAACGCCTTGACCTACTTCGCAAGGCGGATGCCATCGTGCGCGAAGAGCTAAGCGCAGCCGGTCTCGATGGTGAAATCTGGCAGTGCCCAGTGGTGCTTCTCGCCGATGTTCGAAGCGTTGGAGTGCAGGGCGATGGTCGTACCTATGGTCACCCGATTGTGCTTCGTCCGGTTTCATCGGAAGACGCAATGACCGCCGACTGGACTCGTTTGCCTTACGACCTACTTGCCAAGGTTTCGAATCGCATCACCAACGAAGTCGCTGGCGTAAACCGCGTCGTGTTGGATGTGACATCGAAGCCACCTGGCACCATCGAGTGGGAGTAATTCTTGACTCTGGTATTCGGGCACAGGGGAGCGTCGGGGTATCGTCCGGAGAACACTCTCGAAGCATTTGAACTCGCCTTTCAACAAGGCGCCGATGCAATCGAATGCGATCTGGTGCCAACTTCAGACGGACACCTGGTAATTCGTCACGAAGGTCGTTTGACTGGCACCACCAACATTGCAGTGCATCCGGAATTTGCGGGACGCACTACGACCGACGAATTCACACTTGCCGAAATAAAGTCTCTGCGCGCAATAGAACGCCTGCCAGATCTTCGTCCGGGTAGCGCAAAGTTCGATGGCGAATTTTTGATCCCAACCGTTGATGAACTGCTTGCATCGGAGTTTGCCAATGGCAAGACCTTGATTCTCGAAATCAAAGACGGCCTGGATTATGCGGCTAAGAACATTCCCGTGGTCGCAATCTTGAAGCGTGCATTGTATGCGTCGGATTATCAGAAGCGTGGCATCAGTCTGATCATCGAGAGTTTCGAATACCCGATCTTGCAGCAGGCAAAGCGAGTGCTAGGTGGCATCGCTCAATACGTATTTCTTTTCCAGGTGCCGCTTGAGGAAACTTACCTGAATCAGATCGAGCCGGAGATTGACGGCATCAGCTTTGACATCCGTCTACTCGAACATGACTACATCGGGCTGGCCCATTCCTGGGGAAAGCCGGCCTACCTGTGGACAGCCAAAGCTGAGGATGCCGAATACAGCATCGATGAATACTACAGTCGACTGATTGAGACCGAGGCTGACGGTATTTTTGCAGACCAGCCCGATTTGCTTGTCTCCTGCCTCGCCTAAACTTGGCAAGTTATGTCGGAACTCGAACTCTTCAGTGTGCCCAACCACAGCGAAAAGCTGGTTGAGGGGCTAAACCCACAGCAGCGAGCTGCCGTGGAGTATCGTGGCCCAGCGCTACTGATTGTGGCTGGAGCCGGCTCAGGCAAGACTCGAGTACTGACTCATCGCATCGCTCATTTGCTCGCCAATAAAGAAGCCTGGCCTTCACAAATTTTGGCAATTACCTTCACCAATAAAGCGGCGGCCGAAATGCGAGAGCGCATCAAGCACCTGCTCGGTGAATCAGCCGACGGCATGTGGATCAAAACTTTTCACTCGGCCTGTGTCGCGATTCTTCGTCGCGAGGCGGAGCGTCTCGGGCACGATGGCAACTTTACGATTTACGACAGCGGTGATTCACGCGCGATTCTGAAGCGTCTGATCAAGGATGCCGGTGCAGATGTGCACGGACTCACTCCGGCAGGATTAGCCTCGGCAATTTCTAATGCCAAGAATGAGTTGAACGACGCCGATAGTTTTGCGCGCAACTCCGACATGAATGATCCGAAGGCTCGCGCAGTCGCGCAGTTGTTCTCGCAGTATCAGGCCGAGCTTCGTCGCAACAATGCTTTCGACTTTGATGATCTCATTGGTGAGACGGTGTATTTGTTCCGCGCTTTCCCAGAGGTTGCAGAGGTCTACCGCAAAAAATTCCGCCACATTTTGGTAGACGAGTATCAAGACACCAATCACGCGCAGTATTCGTTGATTCGCGAATTGACCATGGGGTCGAACCCTGCCAGCCTCACGGTGGTGGGTGACAGCGATCAGTCGATTTATGCATTCCGTGGTGCCGACATTCGAAACATTTCCGAATTCGAAAAAGACTTCGTCGGCGCGAAAACCATCTTGCTCGAGCAGAATTACCGTTCGACCCAAAACATTTTGACCGCGGCCAACGCCGTGATCGGAAATAACTTCGACCGACCAAACAAGAACCTCTGGACAGACAGCGGCGATGGCGACAAGATCGTTGGCTACACCGGCTACAGCGCACACGACGAGGCCCAGTTCATCGCAGACGAAATCGGCGACCTACACCGCGCCGGCACTAGCTACCGCGACATCGCCGTGTTCTTCCGAACCAACGCTCAGACCCGTGCCCTTGAAGAAATCTTCATTCGCTCCGGCTTGCCATACCGCGTGGTCGGCGGCACCAAGTTCTACGAGCGCGCCGAAATCAAAGACGCCTTCGGCTACCTGGTGGCGATTGCCAACCCAAAGGATGATCTAGCCACCCGTCGAATCTTGAACGTACCAAAGCGCGGGATCGGCGACGCGAGTGAAACCACAATTGCGATGGCGGCGGCTAAGCACAACATCTCGCTTCGCGAAGCACTAGCTTTCGATTTGGGTTTTGGTCCAAAGATTGCCACTGCGATTCGCGGACTACATTCGCTGCTCGAAGAATTCGAAGTGCAGATTGCCACCGAACCGGTCGAC
>JBJTNZ010000021.1:0-2115 GCA_046074345.1 Micrococcales bacterium
TTTTGGTCCGCTGCTTCCAGATGGGTTGAATTCGATAGCGAACTGGGTTCTGGTGGGCTTCAATGGCTTGGGACTGATCATGAACGGCATATCTCGAAGTAAGAAAGAGCGCAATTTGTGGGTGCCAGTTTTGCTGGTCTCGGTGATTTTGTCACTCGTGGTTGCACTTGGCTAACCTTCAAGATGCTTGGCATCGCTCAGGCTGATTGGCCGAAAGACTATATTTAGCGCAACACCTCAACGATGAGGTTTTGCGAGGATGGTCCAGATGGCAGCAACCAACTTGGGAAGTACTACGACTACCAAGATCACGAATTTTCCATTGAACGCTTGGTACGTGGCGGCTTGGGATCATGAAGTTACTCGCACTCCTTTGGCTCGTCGCATTTGCGATCGCCCGCTGGCCCTCTATCGCACCGAGGATGGCAACCCGGTTGCTCTCGCCGACGCCTGTTGGCATCGACTCGCGCCACTCTCACTTGGCAAGGTGGTTGGTCGCGATGGAATTCAGTGTCCGTATCACGGGATCGTTTACAACTCTGCGGGTCGTTGCGTTTCTATGCCGGCACAGGAAACCATCAATCCATCGGCTACCGTGCCTTCATTTCCTGCTGTGTCTCGTTACCGATTCATTTGGGTTTGGCTTGGCGATCCGGCTTTGGCAAATCCAGATTTAATTCCGGATATGCATCAAATGGATCACCCGGATTGGGCTGGCGATGGCAAGACCATTCACGCCGATTGCAATTACCAGCTAATCGTCGATAACTTGATGGATCTCACTCACGAAGAATTCGTGCACGGTTCAAGCATCGGTCAAGCTGAGCTTAGTGAAGCAGATTTTGTGACCACTCACGACGACAAGACAGTAACTGTCACGCGCTGGATGCGAAACATCGATCCACCTCCGTTTTGGAAGAAGAACTTGGCAGACAAGTTCCCAGATTACTTTGGCAAGGTTGACCGTTGGCAAATCATTCACTTTGAAGCGCCTTCGACGATATGTATTGATGTGGGTGTTGCCAAGGCAGGTACCGGAGCACCTGAGGGCGATCGCAGTCAAGGCGTGAACGGCTATGTCATGAACAGCATGACCCCAGAAACAGATCGCACCACGCATTATTTTTGGTCGTTCCAACGCAACTATCGCTTGGAGAGTCAGCTAATCACCACGCAGTTGCGTGAGGGGGTTACTCGAGTATTTGGTGAAGACGAGGTAATGCTTCGGGCTCAGCAGCAGGCAATTGACGCCAACCCGGATTACGAGTTTTACAACCTCAACATCGATGCCGGTGGCATGTGGGTGCGCAGGTTGCTCGAAAAGGCTCTGCTGGCTGAGGGCCGCTTGAATACTCGCCCAGAAGCAGGCTGGCCAGCTGAATAATGGCAGCCACCAATAACGAGGTCTGGCAGCAGGGGCGTATTGTCGCCGTCTCTGATGTCGCCGAGCGAATCAAGAAGTTTGTAATTCGTCAATCAAATCCGGCCAAGGCTCAGCCAGGTTCGCACATCGACCTCATGGTCTCGGTTAACGGTGAACCGACTCGACGTTCGTATTCGGTGCTTTCGCAATCGGAAGATCTCACCGACCTGGAGATTGCCGTATTTCAAGTGAACAATTCACGAGGTGGCTCTGTGGCGATGCATGAACTTTCGGTTGGCGATGAGTTGGACATTACTCAGCCGATTCAGAATTTCCCGCTGCGTTTTGGTGCAAAGAAATACGTGCTTCTTGCCGGCGGTATTGGAGTCACCGCAATCATCGAAATGGCAAAACAACTTAAGGTCCACGGAGCGAATTACAAGTTCTTCTATGTTGCTCGCAGTCGGAAAGCGATTGCGTTCGCTGGTGAACTACAAGAAATCCACGGCGACCGCATAAAGGTATTCATTGATGATGAAGAGAACCGGCTAAACGTGGGCGAAGTAATGGCTGACGTGGATGATGCGACCGAGATGTACATGTGTGGACCGATTCGACTCATGGACGAGGTGCGACGCAGCTGGGCTGCAACTGATTTTGACATCACCAATCTGCGCTACGAAACTTTCGGAGCCAGCGGATGGTTTGATCCAGAAGAATTTGTGGTGAAAGTGCCTGCACTCGGTGCCGAG
>JBJTNZ010000022.1:0-3491 GCA_046074345.1 Micrococcales bacterium
GCTCGCGAAATTTTGGATTCACGCGGAAACCCAACCATTGAGGTTGAGGTTCTATTGGACGACGACAGCTTTGGTCGTGCTGCAGTGCCATCAGGTGCTTCGACCGGTGCTTTCGAAGCCCACGAGGCCCGCGATGGCGACAAGTCACGTTACCTGGGCAAGGGTGTCTTGGGTGCTGTGAAGGCAGTCATCGAAGAGATCGATGAGGCGCTTGTTGACTTCGATGCACTTGACCAGCGATTGGTTGATGCCGCACTTATTTCTTTGGATGGCACCGACACCAAGTCGCGTCTTGGTGCAAATGCAATCCTTGGTGTTTCACTTGCGAACGCACGTGCTGCTGCTGAGGCTGCAGGTTTGCCACTGTTCCGTTACCTTGGTGGTCCAAACGCACACACACTTCCGGTTCCTCTAATGAACATCATCAACGGTGGTGCTCACGCAGACACCGGTGTTGACATTCAGGAATTCATGATTGTGCCAATCGGAGCAGCGACTTTCTCAGAAGCACTTCGTTCGGGCGCTGAGGTATACCACTCACTAAAGGCTTTGCTTCACAAGAAGGGTCTTTCAACCGGTCTTGGTGATGAGGGTGGTTTCGCTCCTGAGCTTCCAACCAACCGCGCTGCGCTTGAGTTGATCTCAGAGGCAATCGGTGCTGCTGGTTACAAGTTGGGCACTGACTTTGCTTTGGCTTTGGACGTGGCCGCAACTGAGTTCTTCGACGAGAAGACTGGCAAGTACTCATTCGAAGGCAAGGAACTTTCTGCTGACGACATGATCGCTTACTACGACTCTCTAGTCGCAGACTTCCCACTAGTTTCAATCGAAGACCCACTAGCCGAGGATGACTGGGCTGGTTGGACCAAGATAACCGCACACTTGGGTGACAAGGTTCAGTTGGTTGGAGACGACCTTTATGTGACCAACCCTGCTCGCTTGCAGAAGGGTATTGACCTAGAAGCCGGAAACGCAATCCTGGTCAAGGTGAACCAGATCGGTACTCTTACCGAGACTATGGACGCCGTGGCTTTGGCTCAGCGCAACGGCATGAAGGCAATCATCTCGCACCGTTCAGGTGAGACCGAAGACACCTTCATCGCGGACTTGGCTGTGGCTACCGACGCAGGTCAGATCAAGACTGGTGCTCCTGCTCGTTCAGAGCGTGTGGCTAAGTACAACCAGTTGCTTCGCATTGAAGAAGAACTGGCCGATGCTGCGTACTACCCAGGTGCAGCTGCGTTCCCACGTTTCAAGAAGTAAGACAGTTTCATGGCACGTCGCCCGGTTAGGTCTGCAGCTAAGCCTGCACCTAAGCGGGCGTCGCGCGTTAAGCCCGCTGCTCGCAAATCTGCGCCACGTGCTGGTGTGAATGTGAAGGCCGGTTTGGCTGATACTCGCGAGTGGTTGTCTTCGATCGACTGGAACGCTCGCACCGCGACAGCGTTGATCATGATAGTGCTTGGTGTTTTCACTTTGGCACCAGCGGTGCAGAACTGGTTTACCTATCAGCAGAAGATTGCTGACATGCGCACTCAGGTGCAGCAAACCAAAGACGCACTTGCTCAAATGAAAACAGATTTGAAGCGTTGGGATGATCCGGTCTATGTACGCACTCAGGCACGTCAGCGTTTGTATTACGTATTGCCAGGAGAGATTTCTTATCTAGTGATGGATGCCGGTTCGGTAAATACTTCGGATACTTCTGGCACTGTCGGGGCAATGCTTGCCGACAAGCGCAACAACTTAGAGATTTCAAAATCTATTACATCTACCAAGGACAACTGGGTGGATGAAATCGTTGGCTCGGTCGTGCGCGCTGGCATCGAACAACCGAGTGCTGATGCCACTAAGTAACGCGACAGAGCTCGACTGGAAAGTTGTGTCTGCGCAATTGGGAAGACCTGCGCGCGACATCGTGGCGATTGCCGCCCGTTGCGTTTGTGGTAATCCAACTGTGGTGCAGACTGCTCCGCGTCTGGCTCACGGCGAACCTTTTCCAACCGTGTACTACCTAACTCACCCTGCTGCTTCCGCTGCGCTTTCGACGCTCGAGGCTGCTGGCGTGATGGCTGATTTGCAGGATCGATTAGCCGTGGATGAGGGGTTGGCTGCGGCCTACCTGGCAGCGCATCAGGCGTATATCGCCGATCGTAATCGCGTAGCCGAACAATTGAAACTTGAGCCAGTATCCGAAATCGCGGGTATCTCGGCCGGGGGCATGCCTACTCGTGTGAAGTGTTTGCACGCGTTGGCTGGGCATTCGCTCGCCGCCGGTCCGGGGGTCAATCCGATTGGGGATATTGCGCTCGAATTGTGCAGCTGGTCGCCGACCGTCTGCCGTTGTAACCCCGAATGGAAAGTAAACTAGTCGAATGCCTACTCCAAAAATCCTTATCGTCGGCGGCGGTTACGCCGGTTTCTACACTGCCAAAAAGCTAGAAAAGCTACTTGGCGCTGGCGAGGCCGAGGTCACCCTAGTTGACCCGCTTCCATACATGACTTACCAGCCATTCCTTCCTGAGGTTGCAGCTGGATCAATCGAAGAGCGCCACGCTGTGGTTTCACACCGTCGTCACCTCAAGAAGACCAAGGTTGTCCTTGGCAAGGTGACCAATGTGAACCACGCAAAGAAGACTGCGACCATCGCGGTCGAAGGTGCTCCAGACCAGCAGTTTGCTTACGACCACATCGTGGTCACCGCAGGTGCTGTTTCACGTACTTTCCCAATTCCTGGTGTTGCTGATGTTTGCATCGGTTTGAAGAACATCGAAGAAGCAGTTGAAGTACGTAACCGCATTTTCGCGAACTTCGACAAGGCAGCAAACCTGCCAGCTGGCGCAGCTCGTTCACGCCTACTTACTTTCGTAGTCGTCGGTGGAGGATTCGCCGGTATCGAGGCTTTTGCTGAAATGCGTTCACTCGCTTCGTACTTGGTAAAGAAGTACGACAACATTTCATTCGACGAAGTGAAGTTCCACCTAATCGAGGCAATGGGACGCATCATGCCTGAAGTTTCTCTTGAGACTTCACAGTGGGTATTGGGTAACCTCGATGCACGTTCTGCCAAGGTGCACCTAAACACTCAGCTTCAGTCAGCTGTCGGTGGCAACATCGAGCTTTCATCTGGCGACAAGTTCTCATCTGACTGCATCGTTTGGACTGCCGGAGTCATGGCGAACCCTGTGGTTCGCGCAACCGACCTTCCACTAGATGACCGCGGACGCATCACAGCTCAGCCGTCACTTCGTGTGATTAATGGCGACAAGGTTGTTGAAGGAGCATGGACAGCCGGTGACGTATCTGCAGTTCCTGATCTTTCAGGTGGTGGCGTTGGCGGCTTCTGCGTGCCAAACGCACAGCACGCTGTTCGCCAGGCGAAGCTTCTTGCTCCGAACCTAGTTGCTACTCTTCGCGGTCAGGGCGTCAAGGACTACTTCCACAAGAACATGGGTGCTGTTGCCGGTCTCGGTATCGGACACGGTGTTTAT
>JBJTNZ010000023.1:0-4312 GCA_046074345.1 Micrococcales bacterium
CCTTTGCCTGATGAGTTCGCCAGTTTCGGCGGCAACCCCGCTAAAGGTCGAGAGCCCACCGGCGAAGCCCACGAACAGCACGGCAGTTGCGAAATTTGAAGCCAAACCGCTGTTCTGCAGCCCCATCGCGACACCAAGCACCAGGCCGGCCACGAGGTTGGCAATCAAAGTGCCCCAAGGCAATTTGCCTTTGTATTGGCCCAGCCAAAGTCGGCATATTGCCCCAGCACCTCCGGCGAGGGCAATGACTAGACCCCAGAATGGATCAATCACGCTGCACCCGCTTAATCGCAATGGTCAGCAGTAGATAAATCGCGACTCCAAGAACTGCCTGAACCAGGACTGTTTGCCAGCTGTAAAGCACAAGTGCACTAAGCCCGCTCATGGTCGTGAAACCGCCAGTGATGCCGACGGTGAAGAAGGCTCGACGATCATCCTTGGCGAACCAGGAGATGTTATTGAATATCGCAATGAGGATTGCACCGAGCAAGTTGGCTGCCCAGAAATTCACAAAGAAGAAATCAGGAATAGTGCTCAATGCATAACGACCGAAAGTTCCAATTGCCCCGCCGACAAAAGTCAGCGCGATAACTTTGCCGGTAAGTTTCATTTAGTCTTCGTCTATGCGCTTGGCGCGAACTCTTGAAACTTTATTGGTGAGACCGCGCTGCTTTCGAGGAGCCGGACGAAGTGAGTCACCGCGTCGAGAGTCACCCGGAAGTGGACGACGAGCAAAAAGATCCTTGTACTCCGCAGATTCCAAGCGCCAAGGCACGAGAGTAACCATCACACCGCGAACATACATGAGTTGCTTGCGAATTCGAGAAGCGCGGTGGTTGTGGAAAATGTGTTCCCACCAGTGACCAACCACTAGCTTCGGCATGTAAATAGAAATACGTTCGCTTCCGTTTTCTGCTCGGTGAGCCTGAAGATATTCAATAAGCGGCGCTGAGAACTCGCGATAAGGCGATTCGATGATGCGAAGAGGCACACCGATTTCTTTTTGGAACTTTTTCCAGGTCTTCGCAAACTTTTGCGCAGCAACCGGATCGACGGCGATGTGTACGGCTTCAAGGTGAGTGTGACGACTAGATAGTGCATAGTCGAGCGCCTTGAGCTGCGGCTTGTTCAACTTGTCCATCAGCACAATCGCGTAGTCACCTTTGGCACCAAATACGGTGTCAGGATCCATTCGGATTTCCCTCTCCACCATGTTGTAGTAACGGTGGGTGTAATACATCACGGCGTAGAGAATCGGCATGATCACGAAGACCATCCAGGCTCCGTGAGTGAACTTGGTCATGGTCACGATAATCAAAACTGAGAAAGTCATCAACGCACCGATGCCGTTGACCACCAAGCCGGAGATTCCCTCCTTGCGATGGGCGTCGTTGGTTTCAGCAGAAACGTCTTTCTTTGGTTGCATCAGACGTGACCAATGCTTGAGCATGCCCACCTGGCCAACTGTGAAGCTGGTAAATACACCAAGGATGTAGAGCTGGATAAGTCCGGTGACCGAGGCCTGGAAGCCAATGATCATGACCATGGCTGCCAAGGTAAGCGAGAGCATTCCGTTTGAGTAAACCAAGCGGTCACCACGGGTGAGTAGGGCCTTAGGGGCAAACTTGTCGCCAGCTAGCACAGAGGTCAAAAGCGGGAAGCCGTTGAAGGCAGTGTTCGCGGCAAGTAGCAAGACCGCGGCGGTGGCAGCCTGCAGCACGAAGAACAACCAGGAGCCCTTGCCGAATACTGCTACACCCAACTGTGCCATCACCGAAAGCTGTGGGTCCATCGCGCAGGCGGTCCATCCCTTGAGCTGTTCGCAAGGATTTTCCGCGTAGTGAACATTAGAAACCAAAGCGAGAGTAGTGATGCCGATGAAAGCGAAAATCGCAATCGATCCCATGAGCACCATGGTCTTTTGCGCGTTCTTGATTTTAGGAAGGCGGAATGCCTGCACACCGTTTGCAATTGCCTCGACACCGGTAAGTGCAGAACAACCCGATGCAAATGCGCGGAGTAGCAGCAAGATCATTGCAGACTGTGTGGTTGCCGCAGCTTGATCCATGATGGAAACTTCGTAACCTGCCGATGGGGCGGTCAGATCTGCGCCGGCAGCCAACTGTGCGAATCCAGAGAAAATTAGTGCGCCGATGGATGCAATAAATAGGTAAGTCGGAATCGCGAATGCAAAACCGGATTCGCGAACACCGCGAAGATTAATGGCGCAAAGCGCAACCAAGAATCCAACAGCAATCTCTACGCGCCAAGGCGCGAGTGCTGGGAAAGCTGAAATTAAGTTATCGGTGCCGGACGCAATCGATACTGCAACAGTCATTACGTAGTCAAGAAGAAGGGCACTGGCTACGAGCAACGCCCACTTCTTACCGAGGTTCTTCATGGCAACTTCGTAGTCGCCACCGCCAGATGGGTATGCCTTGATTACCTTGCGGTAAGAGAAGATGATCATCGCCAAAAGCAGCACAACCAAAGCCGCGATGCCAGGAGCCGCCGACAGCATTGCCACACCACCGAGGGTGAGGATCATGAGCATTTCCTGCGGGCCATAAGCCACGGATGACAAGGCGTCGCTCGAGAAAATTGGAAGAGCAATCGACTTCGGAAGAAGTTGACCTTCCAGATTTTCATTGGCCAACTTGCGGCCAAGGAACCAGCGCTTTGGCTGAATCAGATCATTCACAAAGAGAAAGCCTACTCTCAACGAGTAGGCCCTTCTTTTGCTGATTTAAAGCTATTTACGCTTGGTTTTGCGACCTGAACCGAGGTTGAATGTGGCCAGGAAGCCCAGTAGTAGGAAGCCAGCTGCGACCCAACCGGTGGTCTTTACGCCATCGGTGAAGCCAAGCATTGCCTCACCCTCGAGCACCTGAGCCACCTGGGTCGGCACCTTCTGCGCTTCGGCACGAGCTTGAATTCCAGGAATCGCACCTCCGGAGCTGGAGACGACTGCGTCGGCAACCGACTTTGCCAAAACCGGCAACTGCTTCGAGTTTCCGAATTGTGAGAGGTCGGTGACTATTCGAGTCTCAATTGCCGCCTGTGAGGCAGTGAACAAAGTTGTTCCGAGCACCGCTATACCTAGCGCCGAACCAACCTGACGAAGCGTGCTCTGTGATCCAGATGCTTGACCAATCTTGTTTTGCGGCACATCAACCAAGATGACTCCGGTCAGCTGAGCGGTAGCCATACCTACACCGAAACCATAGATAAATAAGAACGGTGAAAGTGGTCCCCAACCTTGTCCGGCTTGTGCAAAGTATGCGATACCAGCGACACCGACGACCTCGAGTAGCACACCGATCTGTACAGAGCTACGTGCCGATAGTTTTCCGCTAAGTGATCCGACAACTCCAGATGCAATGAACGCACCGCCGGCAAGCCAGAGCAAAACCAATCCTGAAGAAAGTGAGTTCAAACCCTCAACATTTTGCAACCAAAGTGGGAGAGCAAAAATCAAACCGAATTCACCCATCGAAATAATGAGCACCGCAATCGAACCGTTGCGGAAGCTTGGAATTGCAAATAGTCCCATGTCTAGCAAAACATTTTTGTGTGCGCGATCGCGTGCACGTTCGTGCATGACAAACCAAACAAACGCCAAAATCGAAATCGCGAGGGTGAACGGAATGATCGAAACTTCAGCGAGCGACCAGTTGAGTCCGAAGATTGATGTGTTTTCGGTCGGAGCCCACCAACCGTAGATGCGCCCCTCGATGAGGCTAAAGACAAGGAAGCCAAGCATGATTACAGAGATCAATGCACCTAGGTAGTCGATACGGCCAGGACGCTGCTGTGCCTTTGATTCATTGACCTGCCAGAGCAAGCCGAGAATTACGATGACACCGAATGGCACGTTTACGTAGAACGCCCAACGCCAGTCAATTGTTGCCAACCAACCGCCAAGAACTGGACCAACTGCAACCATTCCACCGATGGTGGAACCCCAGATGGCAAATGCGATACCGCGTTCTTTGCCCTGGAAGTTTGTGTTCACCAATGACAAAGTGGTCGGAAGCACCATTGCTCCACCGATGCCCTGAATCACGCGCGCAAGAATCATCGATTGTGCATCCGTGCTAGCTCCAGCCCAAATTGATGCCGCTACGAAAATTGCAATACCTAGGACAAGCATCAAACGACGACCGAAGCGATCTGCGAGTGAACCCCAGACCAAAAGCAATGATGCAAAAACTAATACGTAACTTTCTTGCACCCACTGAATATCAGTCGATGTCAGATTTAGCGACTCGATGATTTTTGGAAAAATTGTGTTGACGATGGTGCCATCGAT
>JBJTNZ010000024.1:0-2930 GCA_046074345.1 Micrococcales bacterium
CCGTAAAGACCGAAGTTCAGGCAGACGTCGATGCATTGAAGACCGCGCTCGCTGGAGAAGACATCGAAGCAGTGAAGACTGCATTCGAGAAACTTGGACAGTCGCAGCAGAAGCTGGGCGAAGAAATCTACAAGCAGCAGCCTGAGGGTGAAGCTGCTGCGGAGGCTTCGAATGAAGATGTGGTTGACGCTGAAGTTGTAGACGACGAGGACAGCAAGTAAAGATGTCGGACGAAGTTAATAACCCACCTGCCGAGGAACCTTCTGAAATTCATGATGCTTCGCAATTTCTTTCAGAAGATTCCTCTGGCAATGAAGATTCAACTTCGGACACCGTAGATGCCGAGCTCGTCTTGCTTCAGGATTTACAGAGGTTGCAAGCGGAGTTTGTGAACTACAAGAGTCGCGTTGAGCGTGATCGCGATGTTGCTCGCAACAACGCGGTGGCCGAAGTGATTCGCGCGTTCCTACCTGCGCTAGATGATCTTGCACGTGCAGAAGCTCACGGCGATCTTGAGGGATCACCGTTTGCCGCTGTCGTTACGAAGTTGCGAAATGCTGGAGACAAATTTGGTCTCAAGTCTTTCGGAGCAAAGGGCGACAAATTTGATCCAGAAGTGCACAACGCTCTGGTTCAAACTCCAAACAACGAAGTGACCGAAACCGTGATTGCAGATGTTGTGGAACCGGGCTTTATGCTCGGCGACAAACTTCTTCGTCCGGCGATGGTTGCAGTATTCATTCCAGCTGAGGGTTAATCAAAAAGATGGCAAGTCAGGATTGGTTCGACAAGGATTTCTACAAAATCCTTGGCGTGGCTAAAGACGTTTCTGATGCCGAGCTCAAGAAGGTTTACCGAAAACTAGCCCGCCAGTATCACCCGGATTCAAACCCGGGCGATGCCAAGGCAGAGGCCAAGTTCAAGGAAATCAGCGAGGCATACAGCGTGCTATCTGATCCTGCCCAGCGCAAGGAATACGACCAGGTTCGAGCCATGGGTGGCGGTGCTCGTTTCACCGGAGGTGCTGGCGGGCAGGGCTTCCCAGGCGGGTTCCCAGGAGCGGGCGGCGGTTTCGAAGACGTCTTCAGCAACTTGTTTGGTGGCGGAGGTCGTGGCGGTTTTGGTGGATTTGGGCCTCAGCGGGGCTCGGATTTGACCATGACTACCACGCTCAACTTCATCGATGGCGTGAAGGGCACCTCTATAAAGGTGAACCTAGGTGGCAAGGATGTCTCAGTAAACATCCCGGCCGGTGTCAACGACGGTCAGAAAATCAAGTTGCGTGGCAAGGGTCAGGCGTCACCGAATGGCGGTGAGGCTGGTGACCTAATCATCACCTGCAACATCAAGCCGCATCCGATTTTCTCCCGCGATGGCAACAACATTCGCGTGACCGTACCGGTGACCTTCACCGAGGCTGTGCTGGGAGCAACCATTTTGGTGCCGACCCTTGGTGGCGAACCGGTGAAATTGAAAGTTGCGCCTGGTACACCGAACGGACGAGTACTGAGAGTTAAGGGTCGTGGTGTCGTGACTGCAAAGCACGAAGGCGACTTGTTGGCAACTGTCGAAGTGGCAGTGCCAAGTCACGTGAGGGACAAAGCCAAGAAGGCACTCGAAGAATTTGAAGGCTTATTGCCAGACGAAGATCCGCGTGCTGAACTTCTGTTGAAAGCTGGACTCCTCTAGGAGAACACAATGGAGCAATTCGACGAGAACACCCCGATGTTTGTGATTTCGGTTGCGGCCGAACTCGCAGTAATGCATCCGCAAACTTTGCGTCAATACGATCGCATGGGATTAGTGGTTCCGACTCGCACAGGCGGACAATCGCGACGATACACAATGCGGAACGTTGCGCAGTTGCGAGAAATTGCTCGATTGAGTGCAGAAGGTGTGAGCCTCGAAGGCATTCGCAGAATTCTTGAATTAGAAAATCACGCCGCGACACTTGCACAACGAGTGCGCGACTTGGAACAGGCCTTGGCCAACGAGATGATGAACCGCCCTGGTGCGCGAGTCTTCGCAGCTGGTGAGCAAGGAGTCGTGAGCATTGCTCGCGGCAAACGACCAACAAAAGAATCTTCGGTTGTTTTGTGGCGTAAGCGGTAGCCCCGCTAAGGAGTAACAAAATGAATGAACAGCAACAAGAACAGAAATCTGCACTAGAGCAGTTTGGAATTAATCTCACCGATGTGGCGAAGGCTGGAAAGCTCGACCCGGTGATTGGACGAGACGCAGAGATTCGTCGCGTCTCGCAGGTGCTATCCCGACGCACCAAGAACAACCCGGTGCTCATTGGTGAGCCGGGTGTTGGTAAGACCGCAGTGGTTGAGGGTCTTGCCCAGCGCATCGTCGCGGGCGACGTACCGGAGAGCCTAAAGGGCAAGCAACTTATCAGCCTCGACCTCGCCGCCATGGTTGCTGGTGCAAAATTCCGCGGTGAATTCGAGGAGCGCCTCAAGGCCGTGCTCGCCGAGATCAATGCTCGCGAGGGCGAGGTCATTACTTTCATCGATGAGTTACACACATTGGTCGGTGCTGGTGCTGCTGACGGTTCGATGGATGCATCGAACATGTTGAAGCCGATGTTGGCTCGTGGTGAATTGCGTCTGATTGGTGCAACCACCGTGGATGAATATCGTGAACGTATTGAACGTGATCCCGCGCTCGAGCGTCGTTTCCAGCAAGTTTTCGTTGGCGAACCTTCTGTCGTAGACACCATTGCAATTTTGCGCGGACTAAAAGAACGTTACGAGGCACATCACAAGGTTGCCATCGCAGACAACGCACTCGTTGCAGCCGCGACTTTGTCGAACCGGTACATCACTGGTCGACAACTTCCTGATAAGGCAATCGACTTAATCGATGAAGCGGCTTCACGCTTGCGAATGGAAATCGATTCTGCTCCGGTGGAAATTGACGAGTTG
>JBJTNZ010000025.1:0-4104 GCA_046074345.1 Micrococcales bacterium
GGGTATCCAGACTCGGGGGCACCTCGAAGAATCCAGCGGGGCTGTATTGCAGTAATTGATTAGTCATTCGGCACCTCCTTATCTGTTGTCTAATCTAATAGGCGTGCCACTCTTCATTTCCACGCTCAAGGGCTGGGTGCATCCGGCTGATTTGTTCGTCGGTCTGCATGCCGGTGATGCCAACGCTTTCTGGTTAGATCGCGAATCACATTCAACCGAACGATTTAGCGTGATGGGGGCATCCAGCAATGTGATCTCTGCCGCGGACTTTGACTGGCTGGCTGAGCAAATACGCCCTCAGGACCAGATAGAAGCGCCATTTGAGTTTCGACCAGGCTACGTTGGCTTGATTGATTATGAAGGTGACAGTCGGTTTATGCACATAGATCGAGCCTTAGTTTTAGATCACGATGGCCAGCAGATTTTTTTCATAGGCGAATTCGAAAGTAACGAGGCATTTGAGTATTGGCATCACGCAGCTTTGCTTCGCATTGGCGTAAGTGGCGGGGAGCAGGCGATGTATAAGTTGAAACATTCGCCGCTTCGAGCCACTAACAGTTCTGTTCGTCATGGCGCTGACACATATCTGGAATTGATTTCAAAATCTCAGCAGCACATAGCGGCCGGCGATGTTTATCAGCTTTGTTTGACGAATGAGATTTCTCTAGATGTTGTAGGCGACTCGCTCGCAACTTTCTTATCTTTGCGCGATTCCAACCCGGCACCCTATGCAGCTTTTTTGAGAATCTCCGGTCAAGAAATCATCTGCTGCTCTCCTGAGCAATTTCTCAAGGTTAGTGCCGAAGGCGAATTGTCATCGAAACCTATCAAGGGCACTCGGCCGCGACTGCTCAACTCTGAGGCTGATAAAGCCATCGCGGAAGAATTGCGCAATAACGAAAAAGAGCGCGCTGAAAATTTAATGATTGTTGATTTAATGCGAAATGACTTTGGGCGGGTTTCAAAAGTTGATTCGGTCAAGGTGCCAAAGCTTTTCGATGTCGAGAGCTATGCGACGGTGCATCAGCTGGTAAGCACCGTGACAGCCAGGCTCGAAGCCGGGATGACGGCAGTTGATGCGTTACGCGCTGCGTTTCCCGGAGGCTCCATGACCGGTGCCCCGAAATTACGTGCCATCGAGTTAATCAGTGAACTCGAATCCGGTAAGCGTGGAGCCTATTCTGGGGCGCTTGGTTTCATTACTCACGGCGGGGCTGCGGATTTCGGGATGGTGATCAGGACCATAGTGGTCAATGGTGACCGAGCCACCATCGGAGTCGGGGGCGGAATCACAATTGATTCGGTTCCATCCGAGGAATTAGAGGAAACTAAGGTCAAGGCGCGAGCCCTTCTGGCTGCGCTTCAGGCCGGAGATCCTTGGACCAATTGGTAACCTTATAAGAATGTCTGAGCTACAAAACGAAGTCGAAAACGAGTACAACGTCTTCGCCATCCAAGATCGCTGGTTACCGGTGTGGGATGAGTTGCGCCCGTTCAATTCTGGAATCGAGGGAGATCCTCGCCCAAAGAAGTATGTGCTCGACATGTTCCCTTATCCATCCGGTGATCTGCACATGGGTCACGCGGAAGCCTATGCACTTGGCGATGTAATTTCTCGCTACTGGGTACAAAAGGGCTACAACGTAATGCACCCAATCGGCTGGGACTCATTCGGTTTGCCAGCAGAGAACGCCGCAATTAAGCGCGGACTCGACCCTAAGGGTTGGACCTACGACAACATCGCCCAGCAGCGAGCATCAATGCGTCGCTACGCGTGTTCCTTCGACTGGGATCGCGTGATTGTCACTAGCGACCCAATTTATTACCGCTGGAACCAGTGGTTGTTCTTGGAGTTTTACAACAAGGGCTTGGCATATCGTAAGAACTCAAATGTCAACTGGTGTCCAAGTTGCCAGACCGTTTTGGCAAACGAACAGGTTGTCGCTGGTTTATGTGAACGCTGCGACAGTGTTGTGACAAAAAAGGCTTTGACTCAGTGGTACTTCAAGGTAACTGAATACGCCGATCGACTACTCGACGACCTAGATACGCTCGAGGGCAACTGGCCATCGAAAGTTCTGACCATGCAGCGCAACTGGATTGGTCGTTCCACCGGAGCCGAAGTTGAATTCCAGGTCGAAGGTCGGAGTGAGCCAATCACTGTCTACACGACTCGACCTGACACTCTTTTTGGTGCAACTTTTATGGTGGTCGCGGCCGACAGTGACCTTGCCAGTGAACTTGCTTCCATGGCGACTCCTGATGTTCGTGCGAAATTTCAGGACTACCTAGAGCAGGTTAAAAAGTCGAATGACATCGAACGTCTAGCTACCGATCGCAAGAAGACCGGTGTTGAACTCGGCATTTACGCGGTCAATCCAATCAATGGTGAGCGAATTCCAATGTGGGCGGCAGATTACGTACTTGCCGACTACGGTACGGGTGCAATCATGGCTGTGCCCGCTCACGATCAGCGCGACTTTGAATTCGCCAAGACTTTTGACCTGCCAGTACGAATGGTCGTCGATACCGGTGAGGGTGATCCAAGTGAAATTGGTGCTCCTACCGTTGGAGATGGCGTACTGGTAAATTCTGGGGCGCTAAATGGTCTCAGCAAGGATGCCGCGATCGCAAAGGCGATTGAGCTACTTTCCGCAGACGGTAAGGGTAAGGCGGCGAAAAACTTCCGCCTTCGCGACTGGCTTATTTCTCGCCAGCGCTACTGGGGTACCCCGATTCCAATCGTGCACTGTGATGCATGTGGTGAGGTTCCAGTGCCCGTCGACCAGTTGCCGGTGCAACTTCCATCCGCAGAGGGACTAGACCTAAAGCCGAAAGGCACCTCACCGCTTGGTGGAGCTGCTGATTGGGTTAACGTCAATTGCCCTAAGTGCGGTCAGGCTGCCAAGCGTGATACCGACACCATGGATACTTTCGTGGATTCGTCTTGGTATTTCCTACGTTTCCTTTCGCCGAATTCCACCGAAGTTGCATTTTCGACCGATGCTGCCGGTGAATGGGCACCGGTTGATCAGTACGTCGGTGGTGTGACTCACGCCATTCTTCACCTGCTCTACGCTCGCTTCTTTACCAAGGTGTTGCACGACTTGGGTTATGTAGATTTTGAAGAACCGTTCACTCGTTTGCTAAATCAGGGAATGGTCCAAATGAACGGCTCGGCGATGTCAAAGTCGCGCGGCAATCTGGTGACACTCAGTAGTCAGCTAGACGAACACGGTGTAGATGCAATTCGTTTGACCATGGCATTTGCTGGTCCTCCGGAAGATGACATCGACTGGGCTGATGTATCTCCTTCGGGTTCTGCAAAATTCTTGGCACGTGCGTGGAGAACTGCCAATGATGTTAAGTCTGCTGTTGGCGTGGATTTCACTACCGGAAATGCAGAGATGCGTAAGGCAACTCATTCATTCCTACGTGACTTTGCTCCGGCCATCGAGTCATTCAAGTTCAATGTTGGTGTCGCCAAGGTAATGGAGCTGGTAAACGCGCTTCGCAAGGCAATTGACGGCGCTGCTGGACCAAGTGATCCAGCTGTTCGTGAGGCTGCCGAAGTTGTAGCCAAGTCACTCTCGCTGTTTGCTCCATATACAGCAGAGGACATGTGGGCAAAGCTTGGCCACCAGCCAGGCGTGGCACTCGCCGGGCTACAGGCCGCAGACGAGTCACTCTTGATAGAGAGTACTGTGACTGCGGTTGTTCAGGTAGACGGTAAGTTGCGCGACAAGTTTGAAGTTTCGGTTGGAATCTCTGAGCAGGAACTTCGCGAGAAGGCTTTCGCTTCTGAGAATGTTCAGCGAGCTATTGGCGACAAGGACGTAGCCAACGTAATTATTCGCGCTCCAAAACTTGTCAACATAGCCACCAAGTAAAAACTTATAAACAGATTCAACTTGACCGCCGGGGAGAATTCCTCGGCGGTTTTAGTTTGCTTAGATGCAATTCATCCGAGAGCAAATAGCCAAAGCCATTTCTGGCGGCGAGAGCGTAAATCGTCGACTTATAGTGATTGTCGGCTTGGCATTAGCTGCGGTGGTGGCCATTTTGGTCAGTTTGAATTCCGCAAAGCCGGTGATCGCCCATTCA
>JBJTNZ010000026.1:0-35398 GCA_046074345.1 Micrococcales bacterium
GTCCCAAGGGTTGGGCTGTTCGCCCATTAAAGCGGCACGCGAGCTGGGTTTAGAACGTCGTGAGACAGTTCGGTCTCTATCCTCTGCGCGCGCAGGAATTTTGAGAAGACCTATCCCTAGTACGAGAGGACCGGGATGGACAAACCTCTGGTGTGTCAGTTGTTCCGCCAGGAGCACCGCTGATTAGCTACGTTTGGAATAGATAACCGCTGAAAGCATCTAAGCGGGAAGCTAACTTCAAGATGAGAATTCCATGACTTCGGTCGAGAGGCTCGCAGCTAGATTACTGCGTTGATAGGTTGGATGTGGAAGTGGGGACTAAAGACCCATGGAGCTGACCAATACTAATAAGCCGATTACTTGATAACTTTTTGCTTGCGTCCACTATGTGGTTCCCGAGGTATGGGAACCACGATCACACTCAATGTGTGCTCAAGAAACATAACTCAAAAGTGTTTCGGCGGCCATAGCGGAGGGGAAACGCCCGGTCACATTCCGAACCCGGAAGCTAAGACCTCCTGCGCCGATGGTACTGCAAGGGTGACCTTGTGGGAGAGTAGGACACCGCCGGACTTAATTTAGAAAATGGCCACCTCTTTGAGGTGGCCATTTTCATTTAAGCCTTATCTCAGTGGAAGGTTCCTTTATTGGAGCTTGTCTGCGAAACTTAGTTCGGGAGAATTCAAAATGAGTGAAGATCAGAAAAAGCCGTTTAGGCCAAAGCGTGATGCGGGTAATCGCAATGAGCGCTCTGAATCTCCTCGTCCCGAATGGGAGACCCGTGTTCA
The DNA here is from genome assembly GCA_046074345.1 of Micrococcales bacterium. GTDB lineage: Bacteria > Actinomycetota > Actinomycetes > Actinomycetales > Microbacteriaceae > Rhodoluna. The sequence continues at coordinate 789 of JBJTNZ010000026.1, forward strand.
ACTTCCGGTAAACCCAAATCGTGCGAAGTCGCCGGTCATCCCGCCGGAAATCCAGGCTGAAGAGTTACCGCTTGCCATTAGGGTACAGCTTAAAACCTTGACCGAAGAAAATGCTGAGCGGGTATCCAGACACCTGGCCATGGTCGGCCTGCTAATTGATGACGATCCAGAATTGGCGCACAAGCACGCCATGGCTGCTGTAGCACGGGCTGGTCGCATCGGATTAGTGCACGAATTTGCTGGAGTTACCGCTTACAACATCGGTGATTTCGCATTGGCACTTCGTGAGCTCTTAACTCATCGACGTATCAGCGGTTCAAATGATCAGATTGCGTTGATTGCAGACAGTGAACGCGGAATGGGGCGTCCAGAACGAGCACTCGAACTTGGTCGTTCGATTGATCGAGCAAAATTGCAACCGCAGCAGCGAGTGGATCTGGCAATCGCGATGTCTGGTGCCAGACTCGATCTAGGTCAAAGCGACCTAGCGCTTGCAGAGCTCGAAATCCCTGAGCTTAATCCTGGCAAAGTGTTCGAATACACAGTTCCACTTTTCCGTGCTTATGCCGAATGCTTGCGTGAATTGAAACGCGACGCTGATGCAAAGAAGTGGGATGACCTGGCAGACCGTGCAGACAAACAGTTTGAAGATAAACAGAAACCCGACAGCGAGTTTTTCGATGTCATTGAAGAGATAGAGATACCTAAATTGAGTGACAAGCCTAAGAATGACGCACCTAGAAACAACGGCGAGCAGAACGCCGAAGCTGGAACGGAACGTAAACGCCCATCTCTAGAAGAGATTCGTAAGAGCCGTAACACCTTCGGTGGTGGCGGCGCTTCGGGTGGTTCACGCGTTGGTCGCGGCAGTGCGCAAGATGGAAAAAATAAGGGCGGTGGCCGCGGAAAGTTCGGCGGCAATCGTGGCCGCTAAAGTCTGGGACAAATACGACACCTTGCTGGCGGATCTCGATGGCGTGGTTTACGAGGGAAAGCATGCCATTGTCGATGCTGTTGACTCAATAGATGCCATTCAGGCAAGTGGAGTTGCAGTTGGTTACGTCACCAATAACTCGTCACGCAAGCCAGAGACCATAGCGGAGCAATTGGCTGGCTTCGGGCTTCACGCCGAGCCAAGTTCAATAATTGGGTCGGCACTCACCGGAGCTGAACTCTTGGCAACTTTGATTCCTCGAGGAGCGAAAGTACTAGTCGTTGGTGGCGAGGGGTTGCGTGCACGTGTTGAGCAGTTTGGTTTTGTGGTCGTAGATTCGGCCGATGAGAATCCAGCTGGTGTCATCCAGGGCTTTGCTCCAGATGTTGCCTGGAAGCATCTTGCTGAGGCCGCATTTGCAATTCAGCGTGGCGCCAAATGGGTTGCCACCAACTCAGACTGGACTCTCCCGCAGGACCGCGGTTTGGCTCCTGGAAATGGCACCTTGGTTTCTGCCGTGCATACCGCAGTCGGGCAGCTACCTGTGGTTGCCGGCAAGCCAGAGCCTGCGATTTTTCACACAGCCTTGAAGCATTTCGGCTCGACCAGTGCGCTATTTGTAGGCGATCGCATTGATACCGATATTGTCGGGGCAAATCGCGCCGGAATCGATTCCGCGCTAGTTATGACGGGTGTAAGTACACGCAAAGAATTACTTGGCATCGATCCAAGTGGTCGTCCGACCTTCATTTTGGAAACACTCGCCGACTTACTCAAGCCTTATGCGGCAGCAAAAGAAATCAAACGCGGTTTTGAGTGCCTAGGCGCAGAAGTTGAACTACTTGGCAATAAGGTCATGGTGACTCACGGTGACCCTAGTTCTATTAGCGCATTACGTGCCGCCTGTGCTGTGATTTGGCAGAGTAATCAGCCAATCTACGCGCTTGAAGTAGAACCAGCGCTTTACGAGTAGTCAAAAGATAGGCTTAGAAAAAGAGGTAAATATGTCATCAGAAGCGCAGTCACTCGAATTAGTCGAACAATTGAAGGCTGAAGTCGAACGCATCAAGGCGTTGCCATTGACTGAGCAGGTTGCTGCTTTTTCAGCTCTTCGTGAGTTGCTGGAGAACACACTTAATCAAGCTGATGGCAACTAATGCGCGCAGATATCGCACTAGTAGAGCGCGATCTGGCGCGTTCGCGCAATCATGCGTCTTCACTAATTGAAGCAAATCGCGTTCTAGTCAACGGGCGAGAGGTAAAGAAGTCATCCCAGAACATCGATGATGACGCCGAACTCGTAGTGCTGGAAGCTGTTGAGTATGTAAGTAGAGCGGGGCACAAACTTGCACGTGCGCTCGAACAATTCGGCGACTTGGATATCCAGGGGAGAACGGCACTCGATGTGGGTGCATCGACCGGTGGGTTTACCGATGTGCTGCTCAGACGTGGCATTCGACGAGTCGTCGCTATAGATGTCGGTCACGATCAACTTGTTCCGGAACTCCAGGAAAACCCTAATGTTTTTAGCATCGAAGGGTTTAACGCTCGGGATCTATCGCTGGAGAAATTGAGTCACATAATCGGCACTAATGTCGATGCTGACTATTTCCAACTAGTTGTTGCAGATGTCTCATTTATTTCGCTTACTTTGGTGCTTCCAGCGATGGCGGCAGTAGCACCGAATGCCGATTTTGTACTTCTTATAAAGCCGCAATTCGAAGTCGGGAAGGACTCCCTGCACGCTTCTGGCATTGTGAACGACCACCGTCTTCGCGCCGATGCAATCAAGCAGGTCGTAGATTGTGCAAGCGAACTTGGCTTTGGAGTCTGCGATTTAGTCCGTTCCGAACTTCCGGGCACGCATGGCAACATTGAATATGTGCTGTGGATTAGTGCCAAGCAGCCTAAGAATCAGTCACAATTAAGTGGCAAAATCGAGCAACTGGCTAAGGAAGGTAAATGAGCGCTACTCGTTACATCCTGATTGTCACGCATGTTGGCCGGCAAGATGCAGTAACTGCCGCGCTTGAGGTTTGCGAGCAGCTGGTTTCGGCTGGTGTTACACCGGTCATGACGGCTGATGAATTAGGAGCCCTTAGAGGTAAGGCAACCACTCCAGGCCAAGGCATCGCCGTGAATAGTGTCGCCGAAATTGCTGTCGACTGCGCACTGAGTGACCTTGAACTGGTAATGGTTCTGGGTGGCGATGGCACAATCCTCAAGGCGGCAGAGATTGTTCGGGAATCACAAACTCCAATCATGGGCATCAACCTTGGACACGTCGGATTCCTAGCCGAAAGCGAACGCGAAGGTTTGAGCGACTCAGTTAAGCGAGTGGTAAGTCGCGACTATGTTGTCAAGGAGCGTTTGACTTTGGATGTTGAAGTCTTGGTAGATGAGAAAGTCGTCTATCGCACCTGGGCTTTGAATGAGGCAACCGTTGAGAAAAGTTCTCGAGAGAGAATGCTCGAAGTGGTAATCGAAGTTGATCGCCGCCCACTTTCTAGTTTTGGTTGTGACGGTGTAGTCATGTCAACGCCCACCGGGTCTACTGCATACGCTTTCTCGGCAGGAGGCCCAGTTGTTTGGCCAAATGTTGAAGCGCTGATGATGGTGCCGCTTTCTGCTCATGCTTTATTCGCGCGTCCACTTGTCGTAAACCCAGATTCACTTCTCGCGGTCGAGGTGTTGCAGCGAAGCGCAGGGCATGGTGTGCTCTGGTGCGATGGACGTCGTTCGACAGAGCTTTCGCCAGGATCTCGAGTAGAAGTAAAGCAATCCAAGCAATCCGTTAAATTCGCCCGACTAACTGCCGGGCCATTTACCGATCGATTGGTGCGCAAATTCTCCCTTCCAGTCGACGGATGGCGCGGCCCAGTCAGCCAGTGACAAATGATTCAAGAACTACACATTCGCGACCTTGGGGTCATTCGTGAAGCCAGACTTGGATTTAAACCAGGCTTCAACGTAATCACGGGAGAGACCGGCGCGGGTAAGACAATGGTGCTAACCGCGCTTGGCTTACTGCTTGGTCAGCGAGCGGATGCCGGGTCAGTGCGCTCAGGGCAGAATCAAGCACTGGTCGAGGGGCGTATTCAGGTGACCGACGGTGCACTGGTTGCCAAAATCGAGGACATGGGCGGCTCGCTCGACGATGGCGAACTAATTCTTAATCGCATTGTTTCCAATGAAGGCAAGTCCAGGGCCATGCTAGGCGGTGTCGCGGTACCGGTCGCGGGGATTGGTGAAATAGCTAATCAGCTCGTTGTGGTGCATGGGCAGGCCGATCAACTGCGCCTAAAATCTGCGGTTGCCCAGCGAGAAGCGTTGGATAACTACGCCGGGCACATAACTTTGCTTGAGCGCTATCGAGAGGCGTTCAATGCCTGGCAGATTACCAAGAAACAAATTGAGCAGTTAGAAGCAAGTAGTGTCAATCGCGCGGCAGAGGTGGAAAGTCTAAAGTTTGCCGTTGCCGAAATTTCTAAAGTAAATCCAATTTCTGGCGAAGACCTTGAATTGGCAGATCTGGCAAATCGACTTTCAAATCTGGAATCGCTGCGGTTTGCAGCGAGCTCAGCGCACGAAATGATTTCTAGTGATGCTGACAATGCAGACGCACTTGGTTTGGTTGGTCAGGCAAAGAAAATTCTGGAACATGAATCCGACTCAAAGCTTCTTGAACTATCGGCTTTGCTATCTGAGGTGACAGTTCAGCTGCGAGACATTTCGGCAGAACTGGCAAGTTACTTATCCGCACTCGATGATGATTCAGAACTTTCTCTCGATCAAGTGCAGTCCCGCAGAGCCGAACTAAATGGTCTACTCAGAAAATATGGTGCAAGCCTAGATGATGTGCTTTCATTCCAAGCCGAAGCATCGAGCAAACTGCAGACGCTTGATGTTTCAGATGAACAAGTTTCCAAGTTAAAAGCGCAAGAACAGGCTCAATGCGCGGCGGTCGAACTTTTGGCGGAAGAACTCACTGCCTCACGCAAGCAGGCCGCCAACAAGCTAGCAGCGGAAGTCACGGCTGAACTCAAGGGCTTAGCGATGGCTGATTCGACCTTGGTTGTTGAAGTTACGCCGGCTGATGTTCTCGGCGCTACCGGTGCTGACACTGTTGCAATTCTGTTGTCTAGCTACTCAGGTGCTGAACCGCGCCCGATTGGTAAGGGAGCTAGCGGCGGCGAAATTTCTCGAATCATGCTCGCCATAGAAGTAGTGCTGGCCAAAGATCGACAGGCAACCACCTTCATTTTTGATGAGGTAGATGCGGGGGTTGGTGGAGCAGCAGCAATTGAAGTGGGTAGGAGATTGGCCAGACTCGCCAAACAGGCGCAGGTAGTAGTGGTCACCCACCTGGCTCAGGTGGCGGCTTTTGCCGACCATCAGCTAAGGGTTTTGAAAAACTCGAGTGACAACATTGCGGAAACTGACGTAGTGGTACTTGATCCTGCCGAACGCCTTGAGGAATTAGCCCGCATGCTGTCTGGCCTATCTGAGTCGGCAAGCGCTAGAGAACATGCGGCCGAACTCATGTCTTTGGCAAAATCGGGGTCCGCGGGCTAGTAAACTGGACTTCCATGGCAGATGCAATGGATACCTCAAAGACAAGACATATTTTCGTCACCGGAGGTGTTGCATCCTCTCTAGGTAAGGGAATTACCGCCTCAAGCCTTGGAAATCTTCTAAGAGCTCGCGGCCTCAAAGTGGTCATGCAGAAGCTCGACCCGTACCTAAACGTCGACCCTGGAACTATGAATCCATTCCAGCACGGCGAAGTATTTGTCACAGATGATGGCGCCGAAACCGACCTAGACATCGGCCACTACGAACGCTTTCTCGACATTAATCTTTCTCAGTCTGCGAATGTCACGACCGGTCAGATTTACTCGACGGTAATTTCTCGCGAGCGTCGAGGTGAGTACCTCGGTGACACTGTGCAGGTAATCCCACACATCACCGATGAAATCAAGCGCCGCATGCGTCTTCAGGCACATGAAACCCCGGCGCCAGATGTAATCATCACTGAAATCGGTGGCACCGTTGGAGATATTGAGTCTCAGCCATTCCTAGAGGCTGCGCGTCAAGTGCGCCACGAAGTTGGACGCGACAATGTTTTCTACGTTCACGTTTCGCTGATTCCATACCTCGGCCCATCCGGAGAGCTTAAGACCAAGCCAACGCAGCATTCGGTGGCTACCTTGCGCTCGATCGGAATTCAGCCAGATGCCGTAATTTGTCGCTCAGACCGCGATTTACCGATGTCGATCAAGAACAAGATCGCGCTTATGTGTGACATTGACGTAAAGGCTGTCATTACTGCTGCGGATGCTTCAAGTATTTATGACATTCCTACCGTGCTCAATAATGAAGGTCTGGACACGTACATTATTAAGAAGCTCGGGCTCGAGGCTGGCGAGGTTGACTGGTCTCGTTGGAGTGGAGTACTTAAAGCGGTTCACGAACCTAAACACGAGGTAACAATTGGTTTGGTTGGAAAGTACATCGACCTTCCTGATGCATACCTTTCTGTAACCGAGGCACTACGCGCTGGTGGTTTTGCAAATCAAGCGAAAGTAAAAATTAAGTGGATTGCATCCGATTTATGTGAAACAGAAAATGGTGCGAAGCAAAACCTTAGTGACGTCGATGCTATTTGTATTCCAGGCGGATTCGGTGTTCGAGGTATCGAAGGAAAACTTGGGGCACTTAAGTTTGCTCGCGAAAACAATATTCCTACGCTTGGGCTCTGCCTCGGTCTGCAATGCATGGTAATTGAATACGCTCGTAACAAGGCTGGGCTAGCCGGCGCATCCTCTACTGAGTTTGACCCAGAGGCCGAATACCCGGTAATTGCCACCATGGCTGAACAGGTGGACATCCTTGCCGCCGGCGATATGGGTGGAACAATGCGTCTGGGGCTTTACGAAGCCAAGCTAAAGCCTGGTTCCATCGTCGCTGAAGTTTACGGGGCGAACACTTCGCACGAACGTCACCGCCATCGCTACGAGGTAAACAACAAGTATCGTGATCAGATTGCGGCAGCCGGTTTGGTATTTTCTGGAACCTCTCCAGATGATCACTTAGTTGAGTATGTAGAGCTTGACCGTAGTGAGCACCCTTACTACGTGGCAACTCAGGCTCACCCGGAGTTCAAATCTCGCCCAAACAAAGCTCACCCGCTGTTCCGCGGGCTAGTGGTTGCCGCTCTTGAACGTCAGGAAGCCAGCAAGCTGTTTGAGGCAGAAGACGCCTAGGTCTTACCGGTAGCCATGCCCAGGGATGAAGGCTTCGAGCCTCAGGTGTCGGAACGTAAAACTGTTTTCGAGGGCATGATTTGGAAAGTCGTTGCTGAGACTTTCGAGTTTGGCGGCGAATCACTGACTCGACAGTTCGTTGACCACCCCGGTGCGGTTGCGGTACTCGCTTTAAACGCTGAAGATCAGATTCTGATGATCAGTCAATACCGCCATCCAGTTAGGCAATTTCTATGGGAAATTCCGGCAGGGCTGTTAGATGTCGAGGGTGAAAGTTTGCCTGATGCGGCAATGCGCGAGTTGCATGAGGAAACCGGCTATCGAGCATCTGCAATGACTCACCTAATCGATTTCTACACCACACCAGGTGGGAACAACGAAATGATTCGTATATTCCTTGCCCGGGATCTCGAATACATTGGACGCCCATCCGAACAGGAAGGCGAGGAGCGGCAACTTCAGGTTGAGTGGATTGACTTCGATGATGCGCTCACCTCTGTCTTGAAAAGCGAAATAAAGAGCCCAAGTGCGGCAGTTGGCATTTTGGCAGCCGCTCAAATCTTGAAGAAATAACTATGCCTCTGCAAAAATCTGTTGACAGTTATCTTCGTCATCTTTCGATTGAGCGAGGTGTTTCGAAAAACACCATTTCCGCATATCGCCGAGATCTCGCAGGCTATTTAGTATTTCTTGAAGCGATTCCAGTCTCCGAGATAGCCGAGGTAACTGAGCTGATGGTTTCTGATTTCGCACAAAACCTATCAAGTAAACGTGGGCTCATTCAAAGTTCGGTGGCACGTACCTTGGCAGCCGTTCGTGGACTGCACAAGTATCTATTGCAGGAGAATCTTGTTAGCCAAGACGTAGCGGCTCTCGTGAAGCCACCTAAAGCCGCGAGGCGACTCCCGAAAGCAATCACGGTTGATCAGGTGGAGCGTTTGTTGAATGCCTCAGGCCCAGAGCCAGACGCGGCCGACGCAATTAGTTCAATTCGCATCCGTGACCGTGCGCTACTAGAACTCTTATATGCAACCGGTGCACGTGTCAGCGAAGTGGTTGGTCTTGATCTCGATGATTTAGTTGACCCAACCCTGGTCCGCTTATTTGGTAAAGGGTCCAAGGAGCGCATTGTTCCGGTGGGAAGCTATGCGCAGAAGGCGTTGCAGGCTTATCTGGTAAGGATCCGTCCAGGCTTGGCCGCTCTTGGTAAAGGCACTCCAGCCTTGTTCTTGAATCAGCGGGGAGGCCGTCTCAGTAGGCAAAGTGCCTGGCAAATCATCGCAGAAGCCGCCAGCGAAGCCCGGCTCGTTGGGGAAATCTCACCCCACACGCTAAGGCATTCCTTTGCTACCCACCTTTTAGAGGGTGGCGCTGACGTGCGTGTAGTTCAGGAGCTACTTGGGCATTCATCCGTAGCTACCACTCAGATTTACACGCTGGTAACTGTCGATCGGCTGCGCGAGGTCTATTCTGAGGCCCATCCAAGGGCGAGAAAATAGCACAATCAAGAGGCGGGTAGGCTAGACCCGAAACTATATTCGGGAGGAATGAAGTGGCCACTAAAAAGGCAGCAACGGATAACCGTTTCTCAACCCCGAAAAAACTCACCAGCCACGGACCAGCACGCATCATTGCGATGTGTAACCAAAAAGGTGGGGTGGGCAAGACCACCACCGCGGTGAATATGGCTGCGGCACTAGCCGACTACGGGCGCAAAGTACTAGCCATCGACTTCGATCCTCAGGGCGCGCTTAGCACGCACTTGGGCGTGCTTGCGGTGCCAGGCGAAATCCCGACGGTGTATGACTTACTAAAGGGGAACATCAAGGATCCACACGAGGTAATTCGAAAATCACCTATCAAAAATCTTGACCTGATGCCGGCCAACATTGACCTTTCGGCTGCGGAAATTGAATTGGTCGGCGAAGTGGCACGCGAAAGCATCCTTGCCAATATATTGCGCAAGGTGTCGAACGAATACGACGTAATAATTATCGACTGCCAGCCATCACTTGGCCTTTTGACTATCAATGCGCTCACTGCCGCGCACGGCGTGCTCATTCCGATGGCACCTGATTTCTTCGCGCTTCGAGGAGTAGCGCTTTTAATTGAGCACGTTCACAAGGTGCAAGACCGCCTGAACCCTGCAATCAAGCTTGATGGAATCATTGTGACTATGCACGATAAGACATTGCATGCCAAGGAAGTATTCGATCGACTTTACGAAGCCTTCGGCGATCAAGTATTCAAAACACAAATTAATCGCACAGTGAAATTCAAGGACGCAACGGCAGCGCAGTTGCCAATCACTGAGTATGCAGCTAGCTCAGAAGCCGCGGAGTCCTATCGCTCTGTTGCTCGAGAATTGGTAAGCCGTGGCTGCGCCCCTTAAATCGGAGCTAATTGAAGGTGGCGACAGAAGCGCCGGTTTTGCTCTCAGCATCGGCAACTTTGATGGCCCCTTTGACTTATTGCTTTCGTTGATTTCTAAGCACGAACTCGACATCACAGAAGTAGCGCTAAGCAAAGTCACTGATGAATTCATTAGTTACCTTAAGACCCTCGACGAAGCGGAGGAGCTGGAGCAGGCTACTGAATTCTTGGTAATTGCGGCAACGCTTCTTGACCTCAAGATTGCAGGCTTGCTACCTAAGGGTGAAGTTGTAGACGCTGAAGACGTTGCGCTACTTGAAGCTCGAGACTTACTCTTCGCTCGTCTTTTGCAGTACCGCGCATTCAAGGAAGTTTCTGCTTGGTTTGCGAATGGATTCGCTGCTGAGCAGGGAAGAAGCGCACGTGAGGTTCAAGTTGAAGAGCGATTCCGTGAACAGAAGCCTGAGCTTAACTGGACCATGGGTGTCGAAGAATTTGCCAAGCTGGCAGAGGAAGTGCTGACTCCTAAGTTGATACCAAGCGTTGGTCTAACTCACCTACATGCACCTAGGGTCAGCATCCGCGAGCAGGCGGCTGAGGTTATCGCCATCCTGAGGCGTTCTTCCAGAGTCACCTTCCGTGACGTTATCGCCTCAATTAAAGACAGGGCTGTGGTGGTGGCTCGATTCCTGGCGGTCTTGGAACTTTATCGATATAACGCCATTGCTTTTGAGCAAGAGAGCCCGCTCGGAGATCTGCAAATCTCATGGCGCGGAAACAATTTTGACGACGAACAACTAGCTGCGTTGGGAGCGGACTATGAATAACGAAGACCTAGATAATCTTGAAATTGAGAACTTGGTAGAAGCCGTGGTTGAGAGCAGTTCAGCCGAAGACAATCTTCAGGCAGCTGTTGAGGCTATTTTGATGATTACGGATGTGCCTCTCTCACTCGTTGCACTAGCCACAGCTCTTGAGCGCCCGGTTAATGAAGTGCGTGATGCCGTGCACGCGTTGCAGAGTGATTACAACGGCGCAGCCGGTGGTCCGGTTCGCGGCTTTGAGTTGCGGGAAATCGGTGGAGGTTGGCGTATTTTTGTCCGTCAGGATTATGATTGGGCGGTTCGTATGTTCATCGCAAATGAAAATCCAACCAAGCTTTCTCAGGCTGCGCTGGAGACACTAGCTGTGATTGCCTATAAGCAACCGATTTCACGAGGCCAGGTAGCAAGCATTCGTGCAGTAAATGTTGATTCCGTGGTGAAGACTCTATTGAGTCGAGGTTTGATCAGCGAGCTCTATACCGATAGCGAAACTGGTGCCATCAATTACGGAACTACGCCATTGCTTCTTGAATTACTCGGCATCAATAGTCTCGAAGAGCTTCCACTGATTAGCCCTTACCTTCCAGACGCGAATACTAATTTTGATGCAGAACTCTAACGACGAAGGAGTTCGCCTTCAAAAAGTTTTGGCAGCGGCGGGTGTTGCCTCACGGCGTGTTTGTGAAGATCTAATTACTCAGGGCAAAGTTGTCGTCAACGGCAAGCGTGTGACTGAACTTGGCACCAGGATAAATCCTGCAGTCGACCGAGTTATGGTGAATGGCACTCCGATTCAACTTGACGCATCACGTGTTTACCTGGCGTTGAATAAGCCAGTGGGTGTGGTTAGCACCATGTCGGATGAAAATGGACGACCAGATCTTTCACAATTTGTTGTCGGATACGACCGGGTGTACAACGTTGGCAGGTTAGACGCAGAGACTAGCGGGCTGATCATTATGACCAATGATGGGGAGTTGGCTCACAAACTCGCGCACCCGAAATTTGGTGTGACAAAGACTTATCTCGCGCGAGTGCAGGGCCAGGTTGATTCCAGCATCATTCACAAATTATTGAGTGGCTTCGAGCTCGAGGATGGGTTCATCAAGGCTGACAAAGCGAATCTTGTGCAAACCGCATTGGATGAGAGTTTGGTCGAAATCGTGTTGCATTCTGGACGAAACCGAATTGTGCGACGGATGTTTGATCACCTGGGACATCCGGTTGTTGGCCTGGTTAGAAAACAATTTGGCACCATTCAGCTTGGTCCGCTCAAGGTTGGGAAAATTCGGGAACTTAGTAAACTGGAGGTTGGTGCGCTGCTGAAGGCCGCGGAGGGCAATATGGCTCAACCAATCAAGCGGGTTTCCAAATCAAAGAGGCGGTAGGACATGGCAATTAAAGCCATTAGGGGTGCGAGTCAACTTGATGTGGAGGAGCGCGAACACCTACTCAAATCAACAGCAGAATTGCTTACCAAAGTGTTGCATGCCAACAATATTGATAATTCGGCACTAATTTCTATCCTTTTCACGGCAACGCCAGACATTACCAGTGAGTTTCCTGCGGTTGGTGCGCGCGAACTTGGGCTTGGCGATGTACCGCTCATGTGCTTTGTCGAAATGAACGTGGCGAATGCGCTTCCTCGGGTCATTCGAATCATGGTGCATGCCGATCTGCCTCAAACGCGAAGCGAAATCCAGCACGTTTACCTTCGTGGTGCTACCGCATTACGCAAGGACATCGCCCAGTGAGTTCAAGAATTTCGGGCAGTGTCCGCATCGTTGGGGCGGGACTGCTTGGTACCAGCATTGGACTAGCACTTACCAAGAGTGGTGTAGATGTAATCATCAAGGATGAATCTTCATCAGCTGAAGGTCTGGCGATTTCCTATGGCGCGGGTCGTGGGGAAGCCTCGAACGATTTGCCAATGCTAATCATCGTTTGTGTACCACCTGAGGCAACCAGTCGAATTGTGATTGAAGAGCTAAAGAACCACCCCCAGGCGATTGTTACGGATGTTGCAAGCGTAAAGAAGCAAATTCTCGATTCGCTGACTGAATCAGGCGCGGACCTTTCAAGATACGTTGGTTCGCATCCGATGGCGGGACGTGAGCGTAGTGGGGCTATTGCTGGCCGCGCAGATTTATTTATTGGTCGCCCGTGGATAATTTCTCCAAACTTGGAATCTGAAAGCGGTGCCGTAACTCAGGTTGAAAACTTGGCCGTGGAGTTGGGGGCGGCACCCGTGAAAATTACTGCTGAAGAGCATGATCGTGCAGTGGCGCTCGTGTCACATCTTCCTCAAGCGGTAGCCAGCCTCACTGCAGCTCAGTTGGTGGGGGCTAATCACCAGGATGTAGCTCTAGCCGGTCAGGGGATTAGAGACACAATTCGAATTGCTGCCAGCGACCCGGAGTTGTGGGTTCAGATACTTTCGGCGAATGCGAACGAAGTTGTTGGTCTATTGGAAAGCCTGCAGGGTGACTTGGCAAAACTGGTTTCGGCTCTGCGTCAGGCAGGTACGGAATCTGGCTACGAGGGAATCCGTGAAGCTCTTGAAAAGGGAAATGCCGGTGCGGCGCTGCTCCCAGGTAAGCACGGAGCAAAGCCGACTGAATACTCGGTCGTGACGGTAATTGTCGACGATAAGCCTGGTGAACTAGCGCGTTTGTTGGTTGAGGTTGGCGATATCGGGGTAAACCTTGAAGAGCTAAAACTCGAACATTCACCTAGCAGTCAGATTGGTCTTGCCGAGTTGTTTGTCTTGCCATCATCAGCAGCGAAGCTGGCAGCAGACTTGCAACTGCGCAATTGGAGACTGGTGAGCTAATGACTAGACAAATTGTTGCAATTGACGGTCCTGCTGGTTCTGGAAAATCGAGTGTGAGCAAACAACTCGCTCGCGAATTCAATTTCGGTTATCTAGACACCGGCGCCGCATATCGAGCCCTGGCCTGGTTGGTAATGCAGGGGTTGGACAAAAGTGACCTAGAGTCCGGTCATTTTGAATCCAAATTTAGCTATCAAATTTCTACCGACCCGGATAATTTCTGGGTACGAGTAGGAGACCACGATGTGACCGAGGCGATTCGTTCGAGCGAAGTTTCGGAAGCAGTAAGTTCAGTAGCCCAACTACCAAAAGTTCGTAGTTTCATGAAGCAACTCACGCATCAGATCGCTGAAGGTTGCACAAAGCCCGGCATTGTTATTGAGGGCCGTGATATCACAACCGTTGTTTATCCTGAGGCTCAGTCAAGAATATTGCTTACAGCTTCGGAAGAGGTTCGCCTAAGCCGCAGATCAAAGGAACTTGCTGACGGTAAAAACGTTCACGCGCAAGTCACAAAGCGCGACGCAAATGATTCCAAAGTGGTCAATTTCACCGAAGCTGCACCAGGTGTGACCCTGATTGATTCTTCGGATTTAGATTTCGCACAAACCGTAAGGGTTATGTTCGAGCAAGTGAAACACGACCTAAAGGCGGCCAGTGATGTCTGATAATGAATACACCTTTGAACCGGTGGATCCGGAATTCATCGAAAAACTCCGCGAAGTTTCTGATGAGGACGCTGAAACCAAAGCCCGAGCCCTTCGTGTTGGGCTTGAAGAGTATGATCTTGAACCCGAAGACTTAGAGGTACTCGCAGCTGAACTTGGCTTGGACGACGAGCCACTATATCTACCTGCACTTCCAGTGCTTGCCATCGTTGGTCGTCCAAATGTGGGTAAATCCGCACTGGTCAATCGAATCCTGGGGCGCCGCGAGGCCGTGGTAGAGGATAAGCCTGGAGTCACCCGCGACCGCGTTTCATACAAAGCCGAATGGAATGCTCGAAAGTTCACGCTGGTAGACACCGGCGGTTGGGAGCCTGATGCCAAGGGGATTGATCGTTCCGTGGCATTGCAGGCCGAAATTGCCATCGAATTGGCGGATGCGGTTTTATTTGTGGTTGATGCCATGGTGGGCCCAACCTCAAGCGATGAGCGCGTAGTGACTTTGCTCAGAAAGAGCGGCAAGCCAGTCATCTTGGTCGCGAACAAGATTGACGACATGCGTCAGGAACCAGAAGCTGCTTCGCTATGGTCCCTTGGGCTCGGAGAGCCTTATCCGGTCTCTGCTGTGCATGGACGCGGAGTTGCCGACATGCTTGACGCGGCGATGAAGGTCTTGCCTACAGAATCTGCTGTGGCTAAGCAGGAGTTCGGCGGCCCACGACGAGTCGCTTTGATTGGCCGACCTAACGTAGGTAAGTCATCTCTGTTAAATAAGGCAGTAGGTAGCGAACGAGCAGTCGTAAACGATCTAGCCGGAACCACTCGCGATCCAATTGATGAACAAGTGGAACTTGCAGGACGCATTTGGCGTTTTGTCGACACCGCAGGCATTCGTCGCCGTATGCATCTACAACAAGGTGCGGATTTTTACGCGAGCCTCCGTACGGCTGCTGCTTTAGAACGAGCTGAAGTTGCTGTTGTGCTTTTCGACGTGACCGTGCCGATCAGCGAAGCAGATATTCGCATCGTTGACATGGCGCTAGAGTCCGGAAGAGCACTTGTCCTTGCCTTTAATAAATGGGATGAGCTTGATGATGAACGTCGCAAGTACCTAGAACGCGAAATTGAGCAGGATCTAGCTCACGTCGATTGGGCTCCTCGTGTAAACATTTCTGCCAAAACTGGTCGCCACTTAGAGAAGTTAGTTCCGGCGCTAGAAGTCGCACTGGATGGTTGGGACACTCGCATTCCGACAGGCAAGTTCAATGCCTTCCTGCAGGAATTAGTGATGGCAAATCCACATCCGGTGCGTGGCGGTAAACAGCCAAGAATTTTGTATGGTTCTCAGGTCGCAACACGTCCACCTAAATTTGTGTTGTTCACTACCGAGTTCCTGGATCCTGGCTATCGCCGATTTATTCAACGTCGCCTTCGTGAAACCTACGGTTTCGAAGGAAGTCCAATTGAAATTGGAATGCGTATTCGAGAGAAGCGTAAGCGATAAGTGCAAACGGGCTATAGCGCAGCTTGGTAGCGCACTTGTCTGGGGGACAAGGGGTCGCCGGTTCAAATCCGGCTAGCCCGACGAATGATTAGGATGATGAGATGAATTTTTGGCAGGAATGGCGCACGGTGCCTAACCTGCTGAGCACACTCAGATTGCTGCTTGTTCCAGTCTTTCTGTATTTGATTCTGAACAATCAGAACTGGCAGGCGGTTTTAGTTTTAGCAATCGCCTCAATTACCGACTATCTAGATGGATATTTCGCTCGCCGATTCAAACAGGTGACCAGGCTTGGACAGCTATTGGATCCCGCAGCAGATCGACTTTATATCTTTGCCACATTGGTAGGGCTCTCAATTGTTGGCTACATTCCCGTTTGGCTTGCCGCGGTAATCATTGCGCGCGATCTATTGATGTTGATTGGCTATCCGATACTTGCCTCTCACGGCTACGGACCTCTTCCGGTGCACTACCTTGGCAAGGCTGGAACTTTTGCATTGCTCTATGCATTTCCGCTTTTACTAATCGCGGTTGCCTTTCCGGATAGCGCGAACTTCGTGTTACCAGTTGCCTGGGCATTCGCGCTTTGGGGTGTTGGGCTGTACTGGTGGGCGGGTTTTGTCTATCTATTACAGGTACGTAACATCGTGAAATCGAGGGGTTAACTAGGCATTAGGCTTGGCAACTGAGGACGAAATGGAATTTGCAGATTTTGACGGTGGGGGCTCTCGAGAAGAGTCAGATTCGACGCAGCGATTCAGCGAAGATCTACTTGCCGAGCAGAATCACGGCCTGGATTCAGATGAACGAAATGCGATAGATGCACTTCCAAGCGGAAGCGCTTTGCTTATTGTTCACCGTGGACCTAATCAGGGATCTCGTTTCCTCCTCGATCAAGATGTAACTACAGTTGGGCGTCACCCTAATGCAGATATTTTCTTGGACGATGTAACCGTTTCTAGACGTCACTCAGAATTTCGACGCCACGGAAACAAGTTCATGATTCATGACCTTGCATCGTTGAACGGAACTTACTTCGACGGAGTACGTATCGACTCTGCGCTGTTAGATGATGGCGCTGAGGTACAAATCGGTAAGTTCAAATTAACTTTTTTTGCAGCACGGTCAGATCTCGGGGAATAAGAAGTAATGTCACAGCCGACACCAATTTTTCAGGCGCGGAGCGTTAAGCTCTTCACCATCGGTCAGGTACTTAATGAACTGACTCAGGAGTTCAATGACCTTACTCAGTCAAAACTTCGTTTTCTTGAAGAAAATGGGTTGGTCAATCCACAGCGCACCGATTCTGGATATCGAAAGTTCAGTGAGTCAGATGTGGCTCGTTTGAGGCTAATTCTCGAATTGCAGCGCGATCGCTATCTTCCGCTAAAGGTTATTCGTCAGTACCTGAGCGATCTTGACGAAGGCAAGCAGCCTGCATTACCTGGTCAGGCAGCTGCTCCAGTCGGCCAGACTCGCTTGACCAAGGCAAAGAAAATTACGCGAATCGAGCTAATCGCTGAAACCTCTATCACCGACGCGCTAATTGCAGATGCGCAATCCGTGGGGTTGATTGCCGAAGAGCCTTTCGATTCCAATACCATCGAAATCGCGCGTTCCATCATGCAACTGCAGCGATTTGGAATTACTCCGCGCCACTTGCGAGGAGTAAAGGCAGCGGCAGACAGAGAAATCGGCATTATTCAGGGCGTAATTGCTCCGGTTTTAGGTAAGAAAGATTCTGCTAGCCGTTCCCGTGCAGCACATTTTGCTGGTGAAATTCAGGCACATTTTGCGAACATTCGCAACGAAATGGTAATTGCCGAAATTGCCAAAATCGATGACTAATCACCAGTAAACATATGGGCCGCAGTCACGACACGCCGAATGATTAAATTAACCTCGGTATAACCGTCTTGGCGGGAACAATTGCTATAGAACTTAAACCTGTACTTGAACCTGAAGGAGGCTGGGAATGCTCACAACTGACGATTCAGCCAACCAGGGATACGGGCAGGACATGCTGTTCAATGACGGTGCTCCAAGCACTGATCCAAAACTTGGCTACCGAGGCACCTCTGCGGCCACAGCTGCCGGCATTAGCTATCGACAGCTCGATTACTGGGACAGAACTGGATTAGTTCAACCGAGCGTGAGGGGCGCTGCAGGTTCGGGTTCACAGCGACTTTATGCTTTCCGTGACATCTTGGTCCTCAAGTTGGTCAAGCGTCTTCTAGACACCGGGGTTTCACTGCAGCAGATCCGTATTGCTGTCGAGCAGCTTCGAGCAGCAGGTATTAACGACTTGGCAAAAACCACATTGATGTCGGATGGTGTTCGGGTTTACCTTTGCACCACGGAAGACGAAGTTATTGACCTACTTGGACGAGGTCAGGGAGTGTTTGGAATTGCTGTAGGCAAAGTCCTCCGCGAAGTCGAAGCAAGCTTGTTGCACATTGATCCGAGTCACATTGATGAAGTTGACGAGTTGTCCGCTCGTCGAGCTAGCCGAAAAGCGGTCTAGTCTTCTTTTTTGTCGCCTTCAATTTCTAGTTTGAAGGTCCAATTCCCAGTGTTGGTAGAAATCTCTGGCTGACTCTGCGCAGCAATCTCATTGTCTTGCCAAGCAGGCTCGGTCCACGCCTCTAAATCTGATTCATCTTGTGAAATATCTTCGCCCAAAGTTTCAAGGGCGGTATCAATGTCTATAACCTGGGGTTTTTCTTTTCCGCGCTTGTGACGTCTGAAAAACTTTCGCTTTTCTTTTGGTTGCTCTGTGACTACATCCTCATTGTCTTCGTCAAAAGCGTTTTGGGCAGTGGCAAGCAGATCGGTAAAGAAGTCGGCGATAAGAGCTGCGCCTTCTCCCGGCCAGCTGTGAATCGGCCTTGCCGCACCTTGTGATTGCTGAAGGTAAGCCTTCTCTTCTAGGTAGCCGTCGAGAATTATCTCGCCAAACATGTCGCGCAACTCATTGACTCGGAATTCTTGTTCCTTTGAAGCCGGGCGATAACGATTAACCAGGATTCCGAGTGGCCTAACGCGCTTAGTGATCGCCTGACGAATTTCTTCAATGGCACGCATCGCACGATCGGCAGCGACCACCGAGAATATTCCGGGTTCGGTGACGATCAAGACTCTGTCGCTGGCCACCCAAGCTGTACGAGTAAGTGCGTTGATAGAAGGAGGAGTATCAATAATGACTAAGTCATAGTCCTTCTCCACGTGGTGAAGCGCCTCTTCGAGCTTCCAGGTCTGCCGTACGGTTGGGTGAGGGGTGTCATGGTGAATGCTGCGGGGGCTGCCGAGAAGAATATCTACCAATCCGGTGCCCGCTTTGCCCCAAGCTGACGCTACGATTGACTTAGACACGACGTTGTGTTTGGGGTTTTTTAGAACGCTAGCAACGGTGAACTCAAACTCTCCAACCGCGCCTAATCCGGTAGTGGCATCGCACTGAGGGTCCAAATCAACAACCAAAGTCCTTAAACCCTGGTGAAATGCAGCGGATGCCAAACCCAGGGCAACCGTGGTCTTGCCAACGCCCCCCTTCAGGGAGCTAACGCTTAGTACTCGCACCTAAATAGGCTACCTTTTTATTTCATGGGCCAAAAACCCGTGTTCGGAATAACGACTGAAGGAACCGATGTTCAAGAAGATTTTGGTTGCCAATCGTGGCGAAATCGCCATTCGAGCCTTTCGCGCAGCCTATGAACTCGGGGCCAAGACAGTAGCCGTCTACCCATACGAGGACCGAAATTCAACCCACCGACTGAAGGCCGATGAGGCCTATCAGATTGGCACAGTTGGCCATCCGGTGCGCGCCTATCTCGATGTCTCAGAAATTATTCGAGTCGCAAAAGAATCTGGTGCAGATGCAATTTATCCGGGTTATGGCTTCCTTTCTGAAAACCCAGAATTAGCCGAAGCTGCGAAAGCCGAGGGTATTACCTTCATCGGCCCAAGCTCCGATGTGCTGGAAATGGCAGGCAACAAAGTAATTGCCAAGGATGCAGCTATCCGTGCAAATGTTCCGGTCCTGAAGTCCACCCAGTCGTCCGCAAATGTAGACGAGTTGGTCGATCAAGCAGATTCGATTGGGTTCCCAATATTCGTCAAGGCTGTCGCCGGTGGTGGTGGTCGCGGCATGCGCCGAGTAGCTGCCAAGGAAGATTTGCGCGCTGCTCTGGTTGAGGCTTCAAGAGAGGCAGAGAGCGCTTTCGGTGACCCTCGTGTCTTTCTAGAGCAGGCGGTAATTAGACCACGCCACATTGAGGTGCAGATTCTTGCAGACACAATTGGCAACGTGGTTCACCTATTCGAACGTGACTGTTCAATTCAGCGTCGAAACCAGAAAGTCGTCGAAATTGCTCCAGCTCCATTGATCGATGAAGATTTGAGAAACACGCTTTATCGCGATGCCGTCGCATTCGCGAAGGCCATTGGTTACCAAAACGCTGGAACTGTTGAATTTCTAATCGACACGGTTGGTCCGAATGCGGGCAAGCATGTGTTCATTGAAATGAATCCACGTATTCAGGTGGAACACACTGTTTCCGAAGAAATCACTGACATTGACCTCGTGCAGAGTCAGATGCGTATTGCATCGGGGGAGTCGCTAGCCGACCTTGGTCTTTCGCAAGAAACAATTCAGCGTCATGGTTTCGCCATTCAGTGTCGCATCACGACTGAAGACCCCGCTGCAAATTTCCGACCAGACACCGGGAAAATCACTACCTATCGTTCACCTGGTGGGGCTGGAATTCGTCTCGACGGCGGTACGGTTTCTACCGGTGTTGAGGTAAGTCCTCACTTCGACTCGATGTTAGTGAAACTCATCGCTAAGGGCCGGGACTTCAAATCTGCGGTGATCCGAGCAGAGCGCGCGCTCGCGGAATTCCGTATACGTGGAGTCTCAACCAATATTTCGTTCTTACAGGCGGTACTTGCCGACCCAATCTTCCAGTCGGGCGACCTAAGCACTTCGTTCATTGATGAGCGCCCGCAATTGTTTACCGCGGCACCATCGCTTGACCGAGGAACCAAGATTCTTTCTTGGTTGGCTGACGTTACCGTCAACCAACCGAATGGCCCGCGTGCAGATCATTTCTCACCAGCGACCAAACTGCCGGTAATTGACCTCAGTAAGCCAGCGCCAAATGGTTCACGTCAGCAACTTCTCAAACTAGGTCCAGCAGGTTTTGCTCAAGCACTTCGTGATCAAAAAGTTGTTGCCATTACAGACACAACCTTCCGCGACGCGCATCAATCGCTTCTTGCTACTCGAATTCGCGGACGTGATTTACAACAGATCGCTCCTTATGTTGCTCGCCTTACTCCACAGCTGTTCTCTGTAGAAGCGTGGGGCGGTGCTACCTATGACGTAGCCCTGAGATTCTTAGGTGAAGATCCTTGGGAGCGCCTAGAGGCACTGCGAACTGCAATGCCTAATCTTTGTATTCAAATGCTTTTACGCGGGCGAAACACCGTGGGTTACACACCGTATCCAACTGAAGTTACTGAGGCATTCGTAAAGGAAGCGGCTGCTTCCGGCGTTGATATCTTCAGAATTTTTGATGCTCTAAATGATGTTGAACAAATGAAGCCTGCGATTGATGCGGTCTTGAAGACTGGCACCGCGGTTGCTGAAGTTGCACTGTGTTACACGGCTGATTTACTTGACCCAAATGAAAAGCTCTACACGCTTGACTACTATCTTGGTTTAGCGCAAGAAATTGTCGATGCCGGTGCACACATCATTGCGATTAAGGACATGGCGGGATTATTGCGTCCTGCTGCGGCGGCTAAGTTGGTCAGCGCACTGCGAGAACGCTTCGAGCTTCCAGTGCATTTGCACACGCATGACACAGCCGGCGGTCAACTTGCCACTCTGATGGCTGCTATCAATGCTGGAGTTGACGCAGTGGATGTAGCGAGTGCACCTATGGCTGGTACAACCTCACAGCCGTCTGCCTCTGCGCTGGTGGCTGCACTTGCTCACACTGAACGAGACTCAGGTATCCCACTCGATTCGGTCACAGCACTAGAGCCTTATTGGGAAGCAGTACGCAGCGTTTACGCTCCGTTCGAATCAGGACTCCCAGGTCCAACCGGACGTGTCTACAAGCACGAAATCCCTGGCGGTCAGTTGTCTAACCTGCGTCAACAGGCAATTGCTCTCGGTTTAGGTGATCACTTCGAAAAAGTCGAAGACATGTATGCCGCTGCTAATTCGATTCTCGGTCGGCCAACCAAGGTGACTCCGTCATCAAAGGTAGTTGGCGATCTTGCATTGCATTTAGTAGCGGTAAATGCTGACCCTAAAGACTTCGCAGAGAACCCTCAAAACTATGACGTACCTGACTCGGTGGTTGGTTTTATGGCAGGGGAGCTTGGCGACTTGCCAGGTGGCTGGCCAGAACCATTCCGCACTAAGGTACTGCAAGGTAAGAATTTAAAGTTCGGCGTGACACCAGTTTCAGCCGATGACTTGGAAGTTCTCAACGGCAGCGACTCGAAACTTCGTCGTTCAACATTGAATCGATTGCTATTCCCGGCCCCTACTAAAGAATTCGAAAAGTTCCGCGACACCTATGGTCGACTAGATCAGGTTGATACTGTCGATTATCTTTACGGCTTGCAGCAGGGTCATGAGCACATCGTCGAAATTTCTAAGGGCGTGCAACTATTCGTTGGCCTTGAGGCTATCGGCTCTCCAGATGCCAAGGGTTTCCGCACTGTGATGGCAACTTTGAATGGGCAGCTTCGTCCTATAAATATTCGAGACCGCAAAATTGCATCAGATGTTGTTACAGCTGAAAAGGCAGATGCATCGAATCTTGGGCATGTGGCCGCTCCGTTTGCCGGTGTGGTCACACTCCAAACTGTCGAAGGTGCCCATGTCGAAATAGGTCAACCGGTAGCCACTATTGAGGCAATGAAGATGGAAGCTACCATAACCGCAAACATTTCTGGAATCGTTAGAAGGCTTGCAATCACTAAGACTCAGGCAGTAGATGCCGGTGACTTGATCGTGGTTGTTGAGCCAGAGGCTTCTTAGTAATTGGTTAGACTAGACCGGATATCGCTTATGCGAACTTTTTTGGTCTAGGAGTAGTTTTGGCAAATTGGGATAAAAACCCTGACGGGGATGATTTCTTAGCGCCACGACCCGCGCCAGAAGATGCACCCATGCAGACCCACTCGCTTGCCGAACTAGCCGTTGATTCCGGAATTATTGACGTCACTCCAAGCACGCAGTCGGTGCCAATCGTGGCAGAGGATGAGCGCGTTGCCCGCATTGTTGCCCCGACTACCGAACCAGGGGACCAACAGCTAACTCGAAGGTCAAACTACTCTCGACGTGATTCTCTTCGCGGAGAAACTTTTGATACTCCAGAACCGGCAGCGATGCTCACGGCGGATCGCCTAATTGACAACTCATCGAGAAACCGACCAGCGCCGGAGTCTGGCTTTAGAAAATTCTTTTATTACCTGACACTCAAGACGGTGAATCTCGGCGATTCGCTCAAAGTTCGTGAGCGTAAGGCCCTCGACGCTCGCATTGGTGCGACGCTCGACGGTGGAGCAAGGTTTGTGCCTGTCCTTACCCGTAAGGGTGGAGTAGGAAAGACGACAGTTTCCACACTGCTTGGTATGGCGCTGTCGCTTTCTCGCGAGGACCGCGTAATCGCCATCGATGCGAACCCAGACCGCGGAACACTTGCAGAGCGAATCAGTAAATCGACCAGATTCACAGTACGCGATGTGGTCAATAGAGCAGCCGCGATTGACGGCTTTACAGACTTTTCGACAATGGTTTCCCGAGATGTGACTAGGTTGGATGTCTTAGCGTCCGACAGCGACCCGATGTTGTCTGAGGCTTTCAATGAAGGCGACTATAACGTGGTGGCTGACATGGCGGCTCGTTATTACTCCATCGTCTTGACTGACTGCGGTACCGGCATTGTTCACTCGGTAATGCGTCCAACTTTGCAGCGTGCAAGTGGTCTGGTAATTGTCTCTGGTGGTTCAGTGGATGAGGCGAGACTAGCGTCAGAGACTCTGACTTGGCTTGAAGCGAACGGTTACGGGGATTTGGTTAGGAATGCGGTGGTGGCTCTAAATACAGCAACGCAAGCCACACAGCTCGTCAAATTAGATGAAATAGAACAACACTTCAAAACTCGCGTTCGCGCTGTGGTTCGTGTGCCGTACGATGAGGCACTGGCGGCTGGATCTGTGATCAAGTTCAAAGAGCTTAAGAAAGGCACTCAACAGGCTGCCCGCGAATTAGCTGCCCTCGTAGTCGATGGGCTAATTGCATAGCCAGTGGCTGTTCGTGAAATACGCCTGTTTGGCGACCCAGTTCTGAAGACTGAATCTGCCGTGATTCAACAGTTCGACGAAGGGATTCAGGCACTCGTGACTGATCTGTTAGACACCACGGCCCTTCCTGGTCGAGCAGGGGTAGCCGCACCACAGATCGGCGTGAACCTCAGGGCCTTTAGTTATAACGTAAATGGCGAAATTGGCTACCTATTGAATCCGAAAATCACATCTCTGACTGGGCAGATAAAACTTGTCGATGAAGGATGTCTGTCTGTACCTGGCCTTTGGCACAAGACGCCACGATACGAACATGCAACTGCAGTCGGATTTGATCTTGCGGGGAATGAAATAGAGATTAAAGGCTCTGGATTATTGGCTCAGGCACTTCAACATGAGTGTGATCATTTGGACGGTTTGTTATATCTTGATCGGCTTGAACCGGACGAGAGAAAAATAGCTATGCGCGCGCTGCGTGAGACTGACTGGTTTTTGAAAAACTAGCGATTGTATATTTCGTCTACTGCATCTGCGAAATCGGCAACAACAACATTGCGCTTGATTTTCATGCTCGGCGTCAAATGCCCGCTGGCTTCGCTGAGTTCTGAATCGATGATTACAAACTTTCGAATTGACTCCGCTTTGGAAACATGGTTATTTACTTCATCGATTGCTTTTTGAACAGCGGCTATAACTAGAGGAAGTTTCGCAGCCTCCGCCACGCTGATGGTGTTGTCTCCACCGTGGTTCTTAAGCCAAACCGGAAGCATTTCTGGGTCGAGTGAAATAAGTGCACTCACGAATGGCAAATTGTCGCCAATTACCACTGCTTGACCAATTATCGGGTGTGAACGCAAAGGATCTTCCAAAATTGCTGGGGCAACGTTCTTGCCTCCAGCTGTAACGAGGAGTTCTTTCTTGCGGCCAGTAATAGCTAAATAGCCATCGGAATCGAGCGTGCCAATGTCACCGGTTGCGAACCAGCCATCAGACATAACCTCGGCGGTGGCCTTATCGTTGCGCCAGTAGCCCAACATCGTGTTGTGACCATTAGTCCAAATTTCACCGTCCGCTGCGATTTTCACACCGGTGCCGGGCAGTGGCTGGCCGACCTTGCCAATTTTTAGAGTTGCGGGGCGAGAGATGGTCGCCGGCGCTGTAGTTTCGGTGAGTCCATAGCCTTCCAGCACAATTACGCCAATTGCGCGAAAGAAGTGCCCGAGACGAGTGCCAAGCGGGGCTCCGCCTGAAATTACGTACTGAAGTTTTCCGCCCATGGCGCTGCGGATCTTCTTATAAACCAGCTTGTCGAAAACAAAATGCTGGAGTGCAAGTTTGGTACTCGGGCCTTGTTTGGTATCCAATGCTTCGGACCAGGCAATTGCAACTGCAGCGGCTTTGCGGAATATCTCACCTTTACCGCCGGCCTCGGCTTTTTGCTCAGCGGAGTTATAAACCTTCTCGAAAACTCTTGGTACGGCCAAAATGAATTCTGGTTTGAATGCCTCAAAAGTTGTCGCCACCTTGGTGGTGTCAGGTTGGAATGCAACCCGGATGCCTCCGTGAACACAAAGCACTTCCACAAACCGTGCAAAGACGTGAGCAAGCGGTAGGAAGAGTACGGTACTGCGTCCCTCAACTACTACATCACTTAAATCGAGCGTCGCATTCTTGCTCAATTCAACAAATCCACGGTGGCTAAGCTCACAACCCTTTGGCTTTCCGGTAGTGCCTGAGGTGTAGATGATGGTGGCAAGTTCGTGCAGCTTTGAGATTTTTCTGCGTTGCTCGACTAACTCGTCACTAACTTCTTTGCCGCGTCTTTTCAGTTCTGCTAGATCTCCGTTGTCGAAGGTCATAACTGTTCGAACTAGAGGTACGCTCGCCTTGATCTGTTCGAAGCGCTGCACATGCTCATTTGTTTCGGTAAACAGTGCAACAGAATCACTGTCGGAGAGAATCCATTCCATCTGCGAAGCAGAAGATGTTTCATAGATTGGAACAGTGACACCGCCGGCAAACCAAATTGCGAAATCCATGAGAGTCCACTCGTAGCGGGTGCGGCTCATGATGGCCACGGCTTGACTTGGCTGAATACCCGTGGCAATAAGTCCCTTGGCAAGTGCACGGACTTCGTTCAAAAAATCGGTAGCGGTGACATTGCTGAATCCCTTGTCGGCAGTCAAAGCAAAAAGCGGTAGCAGTGGGGTCTTGGCTGCTCGGTCGACTAGAAGGTCGGTGATGTTTGAGTTTGGGTCAGATATCACCAGGGGAGGTAATTCGAATGCATCCATGTGGCTCCTCCTGCGCTGGCGATTAGGCATAACTCTAACGGCATTCGGTCGCAAGGGTAAACTGAACCAGAACAGAAAGGCTCCACATGCACGCAATCGGCATTGACATCGGCGGCACCAAAATCGCTGGTGCGCTGGTTGATAGTGAGGGCCAAATTGTTCGCGAATCTCGGGTGCCTACTCCAGCCAAAGACATTGATGCCTTGGTGGCTGCGGTTGTCGGGCTTATCAACGAGCTTTCTGAGGGGCATAAGGTGCTCGGAGCGGGCGTGGCGGCCGCAGGTTTTGTAGATGCCGATCAAGCGAATGTGATTTACGCCACCAATCTCACCGGCCGAAATGAGCCACTAAAGGCCAAACTGGAGGCTTTGACCGACATTCCGGTAATTATTGAGAACGATGCCAACGCGGCTGCCTGGGCGGAATATCGCTACGGCGCAGGTCGTGGCTATAAACATATGACGATGTTGACAATCGGCACTGGGGTTGGCGGAGCAATCATCACCAATTCCAAGATGCTTCGCGGCGGTTTTGGGGTAGCGGCAGAATTGGGTCACATGCGAATCGTGCCAAACGGTCGTCAGTGCGCCTGCGGAGCTAAGGGCTGCTTCGAGCAGTATGCATCAGGTACCGCGTTGCTCAGGGCCGCTCGCGAACTGGCAGATTCTGGTGATGCCGCTGGTGCGAGGCTGCGAGAACTTCGAGAACAAGCTGGTGAGCTCACCGGTACTCAGGTCTACCAAGCAATCACAGAGCATGACTCAGGGGCGATCGGGATGCTTACCGAGTTAGGCACCTGGATTGGTGAAACGGTAGCCTCACTGAGTGCAATTTTGGACCCTGAGGTTGTAGTAATCGGCGGCGGTGTCAGTGCCGCCGGGGAACTCCTTTTGGATCCAATTCGTAAGGCTTTTCTGGCAAACATGCCGGCTCAAGGCTTTAGACCGGAACTTGAGATCAAAGTGGCTGAATTTGTCAACGATGCCGGCGTGGTTGGTGCTGCAGATCTAGTGCGTGTTGCCTGGGAGCAAAGGTAAACTTGTCCTTCTAACCGGGACGAGAGGGAATCAAGTGGCTTACTTCATCTTGAAGAACCTTATTCTCGGCCCCTTGCTGAAATTCATTTTCCGCCCTTGGGTGCGAGGCATGGAAAACATCCCGTCCACCGGACCAGCCATTTTGGCTAGTAATCACCTTTCTTTTTCAGATTCCATTTTTCTGCCACTGCAGACCCGTCGACCAGTGGTGTTCCTCGCCAAGAGCGAGTACTTCACCGGCAAGGGTTTGAAGGGGATGCTTACTCGCTGGTTTTTCAAGGCCACTGGACAGCTTCCAATTGATAGAAGTGGCGGCAAGGCTTCGGAGGCTTCTCTCAATACCGGGCTTGGTGTCTTAAGCCAGGGTCTACTTCTCGGCATTTACCCGGAAGGTACGCGCTCGCCGGATGGAAAACTTTATCGTGGCCGTACCGGTATAGCTCGTATGGCGCTGGAGTCTAAGGTTCCGGTAATTCCAGTGGCAATGATCGACACCGAAAAGGTTCAGCCGATTGGTAAGCGGTTACCTCGAATTCGTCGAGTGGGAATTGTTGTTGGTCAACCACTAGATTTCTCTAGATTCGATGGCATGGAAGGCGATCGCATAGTTCTCCGTGCCGTTACTGACGAGATTATTTATGAACTTCAAAAACTTAGCGGACAAGAATACGTAGACGCTTACGCATCTTCAGTAAAAGAAAAACGTGCCAAGTTGGCTCGTCAATAAATTAGGTAGGAAATCGAATGAATGAAAAAGTTGTTGCAGTAGACCCAGCGGTTCTCGCGGGCCTAGACAACTATTTGAACCTACCTGCAGTGCAACAGCCGAACTGGCCAGACCCGACTGCCGTTGCCGACGTTCGCGATCGTCTCTCCAAGCTCCCACCACTGGTTTTTGCCGGTGAGGTTGACATTCTGCGTAACCGTTTGGCGCAAGCTGCAAGTGGAAAGGCATTCCTATTGCAAGGCGGCGACTGCGCGGAAACTTTCGCTGATGCGACTGCTGATCGCATCAGAAATCGAGTTAAGACTTTGCTGCAGATGGCCTTGGTGCTGACCTATGGGTCATCTATGCCAATTATCAAAATGGGTCGCATGGCTGGCCAGTTTGCAAAACCTAGATCCAGCGACATGGAGACTCGCGATGGCGTGACACTTCCGGCGTTCCGCGGAGATATCATCAATGGCTATGACTTCACCCCAGAGTCTCGCGAAGCAAATCCAGAGCGCATCCTTCAGGCGTACCATACCTCCGCTTCTACTTTGAATTTGATTCGTGCATTCACACAGGGTGGGTTTGCCGACCTACGTTCTGTGCACGAATGGAACAAGGGATTTGCTGATAACCCAGCTAACGCCCGCTACCAAGAATTGGCAGCAGAAATAGATCGAGCCATTCGTTTCATGGCCGCCTGTGGGGCAGACTTCGAGCAGCTTCGGACTACCGAGTTTTACACGAGTCACGAGGGATTGTTGTTTGATTACGAACGACCACTTACTCGCATCGATTCCCGTACTGGCACTCCTTACATCACCAGTGGCCACTTTATTTGGATCGGTGAGCGCACACGACAGCTTGATCATGCTCACGTTGATTTCCTTTCACGAGTTCGCAATCCAATCGGAGTTAAGCTCGGTCCAACCACTCAAGTAACCGATGTGCTTGAACTAATCGAGAAGCTCGATCCAGAACGCGAACCTGGACGTCTTACCTTTATTACCCGTATGGGCGCTGGCAAGATTCGCGAAGAACTACCGAAACTTGTCGAAGCAGTGCGCGATTCAGACGCAAATCCACTGTGGATCACCGACCCAATGCACGGCAACGGCATAACCACCAAAAACGGCTACAAGTCACGTCGCTTTGATGATGTGATGGACGAAGTGCGAGGGTTCTTCGAGGTTCACCGTGACGCCGGAACATTCCCAGGTGGAATCCACGTTGAGCTAACTGGAGACGATGTTGCAGAGTGCCTAGGTGGAAGCGAGAAGATCGACGAGGCGTCTCTAGAAGAGCGCTATGAATCATTGTGTGATCCACGTTTGAATCACATGCAGTCGCTTGAGTTGGCATTCTTAGTAGCCGAGTCACTGGCTAAGCGATAACTAGTACCTAGCGAGAGATTATGGTGACTGTGTCACCTATGCGCAACTTAGTGCCTTGAGCAACACTTGATTTCTTGATCTTTGCAATTCCCCATTTGCTGGTCAATTGATTGGTATCAACAAGCACGCGGAGCTGCAAACTCTCTAGAAGTGATTTGGCTGCGCTGATAGTTTCGCCAATTACCTTCGGCATTACGACAACGTTCGTACCCTTGGAAATCACGAGGTTTACCTCACCCGATTTGCCAATTGGGTTGCTTAGCGGAATTAGTGAAATAACTTTTCCCTTAGCAACGCTGTCGCTGTATTCTTCGGAAACTTCTTTGACTTTAAGTCCAGCGACTTCAATCAGGTTGGTAGCAACATCTTTATCGAGGTTGGCTACAACGGGAATCGAGCCAAGGGAAACCTCGAGATCAACGGCGGATTCTTCTGGGATGAGCGATCCATCCGAACCGTTGAACGCGAAAACTGTCCCTATCGGCGAATCGCTAAACCAGGAACTGACCTTACCCACCGAGAAACCTGATTGCAGTAGTAGGGCAGTGGCTTCGACTAGGGTTTTGCCGCCGAGGTCGGGCACCGCAATCAGTTTTGGTCCGGTGGATATAAGTAGGCGAATTTTTCCGCCCCAAAAAATGCTGCCTGAGCTTGGATCGCTGGTGATCACAGTCCCCGCGGGAACGGTCTTGGAAGACTGGCGCAAGATTTCTACATCGGCCTTAAAACCTTCAAGGATTTTGATTGCTTGACTCTCGCTGCGGTTGGACAAATCTGGCATTATCTGAATTCCACCTGGGCCGGCACTGAACCACCAACCAGCCCCGAGTCCGAGTAGCACGGCTAGAACCCCCGAAACCAAAATCTTCAAGGCTCGATTTCGAGAACCGAGTTGATTCTGGGTAGGTTCAGATTTCAAATCTGACAGCGCCACAGTGCGACTCAAACCATCAATAACTTCGGTGTCAGCATTACTTTTTCTTGCCGGATTGGCAAACGAATCAGCCGGTAAAGCAACGGTTCTATTCAGTTCGAGTTTCTCGGTAAGGAAGGAGTTTTTTCTGCCTTGGCGTAGGTCCGTGCGAGCTCGAACCAGAACCGAGTGGAACTCTTCCGCATCTGCCGGTCGGTGACTTGGATCCTTTGCAGTGGCCCAAAGCACGAGCTCGTCTAATAACTCTGGAACTTGTGGATTTAAGGTTGAAGGCGCGGGCACTTCGCTATTTGCATGTTGCATTGCAATTTGCACAGCCTGCTCACCTTGGTATGGCTGTTGCCCAGTGAGCAGTTCAAACAGCATGATTCCAGCTGCGTAGACATCACTGCGAGCATCGGCAATGCCTTTGCTGACAAGTTCTGGACTTAGGTATGCCACGGTGCCAATTACCGCTCCGGTTTGCGTGTGGGCACTAATTGCTCGTGCTAGTCCAAAATCGGAAAGTTTGATTTTGCCATCATCCGAAAGCAAAACATTTTCGGGCTTGATGTCGCGATGCAATATGCCAGCACGATGCGCTGCGGCTAGACCAGCAAGAATTGGTTCAAATATTTCGAGCACTCGGTTGGTGGAAAGCGCACCGAAATCTCTCAGTGCGTCTCTGAGGGTTATGCCAGGAACATATTCCATAGCCAGAAAAACAATCTCTCCATCCTCAGCCTGGTCAAATACATTGACCAGATTTGGATGGGAAAGTTTCGCTGCAATTTTCGCTTCACGCACAAACTTCGAACGAAATTCCGCGTCGTTTGCGAGATGCGGATGAATTACCTTTAGAGCTACTTTTCGGTCGAGACGGTTGTCTTCGGCAAGATAAACAGTTGCCATTCCTCCGCGCGCCACCAATTTTTCAATCAGGTAGCGCCCGTGAATTAGTTGGCCGACAAGATTGCTCATCAACTATCTTCTAGAGAGTCGAGTTCGATTAGCCATTGCCAAGCACTTGGTTCCCATTTGGCATAGGCGGTTGGATGCGCTGAAATCTGTACCGCTTGAGCGGCTTCGGTAAGTGGTAACGATTTCCAGCCGGTGATGTCTCGAAGGCCGCGCGCGACCCCCTTGGTTGGGCTAGTTGGCCCTCCGTAAAAAGCTTTGATGGAGTAATCGGTCTGCATTATTTGAGTTTTGGTACCCCAGTGAGCACTAGGCCTCTGTTGAAAGAGTCCTACGGAATCGCGGTCACCGAAGGCAATGTTGCGAAGGCTAGATTCCTGCATTGCAGTTGCTAAGGCGATCACAATTCCATAGTCGCCGATTTGTAGTTCTCGGCCGATTCGAATTATTTCCTCGGCATTTTGTTGCATCTCGTCATTTAGTGGAGTCAATTTCGGGCAGGCAAGTGCCGGGTGCACATCTGGGATGATGAGCTTTTGCCCGATGTAGATGGTCGAATTCCAATTCAAACCATTCGCAGTCAAAAGTGATTGACTAGTGACTCCAAAGATTGACGCAATTTTACTTATTGTTTCGCCCGACTTGATTTTGTGAAAACCATGGAAAATGCAAATAGAAGTCGGTCGACCTATTTGGTTACCAACGCTGTAATCAATCGGTGCGGACGATGATGCCGGATTTGGAATATCTAGAATCTGGCCAACAAAAATAATGGAATTCTTGGTCAGTTTATTTGTTTTGAGAAGTGAAGGCAGCGAAACGGAATGTTGCCTAGCTATTCCCGAAAGCGTCTCACCTTCCGCCACGCGATGTTCATTACTAAGTGTTTTGGTTGACTTCGGTGCAGCCGGACTTACTTCTCGAATAGTCAGACGCTGCCCTGGAAAAATTATGGAACGTTCTTTCAGGCTGTTGAGAGCGAGAATACTTGCGACAGATATCGAATAGTGATTTGCGATTTTGCCTAAAGTTTCTCCATGCTGCACGATATGGTGCAGTGGCATAGTGGCACGATCGAGTACTGCCGGTTGAACGGTGTGTTCAATCAGTTTCAAAACCTGCCCTGGCATTAGCAAGGCCGCTTCGCTGAGATTATTTAATTTGCGAATTTCTGTAGCGCTAAGTCCGTGAACTCTGGCGATTGAGATCAAGGTATCGCCGCTTTTTACTGTGTAAACACTTTGGTTTTTGGGTAAGTATGAATCCGGAGTTGACGAAGACTTAGATTGTGAATCCGAATCCGCAGAATCTGCGGCTGGATTTGCAACTTGATTGGCTGCAAGCGCCGTCTCAGCGCCTGGAAAGGCACTTGAAATAATCGCAATCGGGGCAGTAGCGAGAGCCAGAAGAACCTTTTTCGGGTCCTGGCTTTCGCCTTTAAATCCGTTACTTTCGCCCATGATTCCCATTGCCTCAAAGAGATATCGTTTCATGGCAGGGGCGATATCCCCGAGAAGCGCTGCGGTGTGGCAATCTTTAGATGTGAATAACGTATTTGCGAACGTATCCGAATGGTTGACCGTCCCAGACGTGGCCGAGCGTCTAGACATCCCGCTTGGGCGAGTTCGAAGGCTGATAGAGGATCACCACCTAATCTCAATAAAGCGCGACGGTGTTCAATACGTACCAGGGGAGACCATCGCCGGAAATGAGCCTCTAGCTAGCCTGCACGGAACTATCGTGGTCCTGCTCGACGCTGGTTTCTCTCTAGAGGGGGCAATTGAGTGGCTTTACACGGTGAATGATGTCTTAGGAGTCACTCCAATGGCAGCCCTGGTCGCCGGTAAGAAAGCGGAGATTCGAAGGCTAGCCCAAGCGCTGGCCCTTTAGTCGAGACTTACTTATCTCGATTCATTACCTGCTTGGCAAGCAAAATCAGTGCATCCTTCGCGCTTGATTCAAGAGAAATTTGATTCAAATTCTCTAAGGCTTGGTTTCCCAGCTCATCAATCATGGTCTCGATTTTTTTCAGTGCACCAGAGCCGATTATGGTCTGCTGCAGGAAAGCAATCTGGTCATTGTTTAGTTCTCGCGCTGCCAGCATTTCATCGAATACATTTCGCACCGATCCAGTAAGAATTTCCCTAGTCAAACCGATCATTACAGTTCTCTTGCCTTCGCGTAGGTCGTCGCCAGCTGGCTTGCCAGTAACCTTTGGGTCTCCGAACACGCCAAGGACATCATCGCGAAGCTGAAATGCCAGTCCGAGTGGGATGGCAAAACTCTCGATTGCACTATTGGCCGATTCTTCGGCCCCTGCAAAAGCAGCACCGATTAGTAGCGGTGCTTCGATTGAGTATTTGGCAGTTTTGTAGAGCATTACCTTGTTTGCTCTGGCTACCGCCTCGCTGGCTTCACGCTGTGGACCAGCGTTCTCTTCGAGCACATCTAAGTACTGACCAGCCATAATTTCTACACGCATGCGGCTAAACTCTCTGCGGCAGGCCATTTCGATTTCACGGGTAGGGGCAAACTGGAGGGCATTACCAAATATTTCTGAGCTCCAGTTCAGTAGCAAGTCACCGACAAGGACAGAACCGGCAAGGCCAAATCGTTCGAACTGGCCCACCCAGTTATTGACCTTGTGTAACTCTTCAAAACTCTTGTGCACTGCTGGTTGTCCGCGGCGGGTATCTGATTGGTCGATTAAATCGTCATGAACAAGTGCGGCGGCGTGAAACATTTCTAAGGCCGCGCATATGCCGACTATTGCTTTTAGTGCCTGCTCTTGTTCGCTATCGCTAAGTCGCGATTCTGCTCGCATATGCCCAACCCAGGACCAATAGCAAAATTGCGCCCTGAAACGCTTGCCTCCCGACATCAGCGATGTTGCGTAGTCGATTAGCGGGTAAAGATCTTCTGAAATTGCAGAAAACTCATGGCGACGGGCAGCGCAGAAATCGTCTAACTCATTTTGGATCAGTTGAAGAAGAATATTTGATTCCAGCACAGGCTAATCGTAGGCAAAGAACTAGGCGTTTACAAAGTATCTAGCCTTATTTATGCTCAAAGGGTAGGAGGTTTCATCGTGGGACTATCGGAAAACGACAAGAAGGTGCTCGAGCAGCTCGAGCGTGATCTACTTGGTGCCGACGATTCCTTTGCTCGAAAAATGAGCGCGGGTAAGCCGAAAGCCACTAATTCGGCTGCGAAAGTAATAGCCGGCGCCTTGGTTGCATTGATTGGCATGTCGCTTCTAGTATTTGCGGCAATTGCTCACTTGGTGGCATTCGGGGTAGCTGGATTCCTGGTTGCCCTTACCGGGCTGCTTGTAGCTAGTGCTAACCCTGGTTCCCGAATCGGTACAAGTACTACCAAGAAGCCGAAACCGACGAAATCCTCGGGGTCTTTCTTTGAAAATCGCTGGGAACAGCGTCGGGATCAGAACTAACTTCACAGCCTAGACATCCTTCAGCCACCCTCAGGGGTGGTTTTTGCACTTAATCTGACAAAAATGCAAAAAAATCGGCTATTTTGTGGGATTTTCCTCCACCACCAAAAACCGCTAGATTATTGATGTCTGTGTATCAAATTGTTATATAAACACGCCAAAAT
>JBJTNZ010000027.1:0-2137 GCA_046074345.1 Micrococcales bacterium
AGATCTCAAAGGTCGCGAGCAGATTCTGCGCGTGCACGCAAAGGGCAAGCCGGTTGCCGACGATGTTGACCTAGCCCTCGTGGCTCGCCGCACCCCGGGCTTCACCGGTGCCGACCTGGCCAACGTTCTGAACGAGGCCGCTCTGCTGACCGCTCGCCAAAACGAGAAGCAGATCACCGCAGCCACCATTGATGAGGCCATCGACCGCGTCATCGGCGGTCCTCAAAAGAAGACTCGCCTGATGAAAGATCAGGAGCGTCTCAACACCGCCTATCACGAAGCCGGTCATGCACTAGTTGCCGCTGCCATGAACGACAGCGACCCGGTAACCAAGGTGACCATCCTTCCTCGTGGTCGCGCACTTGGCTACACCATGGTGTTGCCAATCGAAGATCGCTACTCGGTTTCTCGCAACCAACTACTCGACCAGATTGCCTACGCAATGGGTGGCCGAGTTGCAGAAGAGATCGTCTTTCACGACCCAACCACCGGTGCATCGAACGACTTCGAAAAAGCAACTTCGATCGCTCGTCAGATGGTTACCCAATATGGTTTCAGCAACGCAATTGGTGCAGTGAGCTATGGCAACGGCGGAGAAGTTTTTATCGGCCGCGACATGGCACAGCAGCGCGACTACTCTGAAGCAACCGCTCAGGCAATCGATGCAGAGGTGCGTGCAATCGTTGAAGCAGCACACAACGACGCATACAAGGCGCTAACCGCTAACCGAAAAATTCTCGATGCTCTCGCCAAGGAATTGATGGAACGCGAAACCTTGAACCAAGAGGACATCGAGGTTTTGTTTAAGAACGTGAAGAAGTTGCCAAAGCGCAAGCAGTGGCTATCAAGCAAGGCACGTCCGGTGTCAAAGCAGGGTCCGATTGCAATTCCGGTAAAGGGATCTTCTGCTGCAAAGCAAAAGGCAGCGACTGCCGCCGCAAAAAAGCCAGCAGCAAAACGAACCGCAACTAAGAATAAGTAAATGGTCGATCAACAGCGCATCGAAGCCGCGGTCACCGAATTGCTTAATGCAATCGGTGAGAACCCGCAGCGCGATGATTTGTTGGCTACACCGAAAAAAGTTGCTGAGGCCTACGGTGTTTTCTTCAACGGCATCGGAGTGGATCCGAAGTCGGCACTTGGTGAGACTCTTGCCGCCGAACACAACGAAGTTGTAATTCTCAAAGACATCGAATTTGTTTCGATGTGCGAGCATCACCTGCTGCCATTCACCGGCGTTGCCCACATTGCCTACCTGCCGAACGACCGAGTGGTCGGCTTGGGGCGCCTGCCGAAGGTGGTCGAAATCATCGCTCACCGCCCGCAACTGCAAGAAAACCTGACTGCGCAGATCGCCGATGCCATCGAGCAGGGGCTTGATGCCAAAGGCGTCGTGGTGGTCTTGGAAGCCCGTCACCACTGCGTTGTCTCCCGTGGAGCTCGACAGCCTGAGGCGAACACCGTGACTATGTCTGCCCGCGGAGCCTATGACGAACCGGTCGCCCGTACCGAAATCATGGCACTCATCGCCAAATGAGTTTCGCTAAACCGTTAATCATGGGTGTGCTGAACACCACTCCAGACTCTTTTTCAGACGGTGGCCAGTACCTCACACTCGATGCCGCCATGGCGCAAGTGCACAAAATGGTGGCCGAGGGTGCGCAGATTATCGACGTCGGAGGCGAGTCCACGCGTCCGGGTGCGCAGCGCGTAGCGATCGAAGAGGAACAAAGACGAGTCATCGAAGTTATTCGTTCAATCAAATCGAATTACAAAATTTTGGTGAGCATCGACACAATGAACGCTGCAACAGCTTTAGCTGCAATCGAGGCGGGAGCCGACATCATCAACGATGTGTCCGGTGGCCTCGCGGATGATGCGATGTTTGCAGTGGCCGCGCAAAGTCAGAAGCACATCGTGATTTCACACTGGCGTGGCTTCAGCACCGAGATGGATTCACTAAATGATTACGAGAACGTAGCTCGCGATGTGGCTCGCGAATTACAAGAACGCATCGATGCCGCAAATGCCGCAGGCATTGCTCGCGAGCTACGTTCTCGTAATCATTTAGTGAATCCATCTCGGTGCTGAAGCCACGCCAGTGTGAAATCACGATGTGCTTCTGACATTGCGCGGC
>JBJTNZ010000028.1:0-14645 GCA_046074345.1 Micrococcales bacterium
TGGAAGCAAACACTACTTTCGCAGTGCCAGTGGCCGATGGATACGAATACGGTTTCCGGTCGAGGGCTCTGTCATTGTGAATGAGGAATGGGTGCCGAATTCATCGCTGCAATATCTTTCGGTCACCGAAGCGGCAGATGGAATCGAACTCAAGTCAACTGAGCCGGTCACCCTACTGCTGCTCGCCGGAGTTCCCTTCGGCGAAAAGATTCTGATGTGGTGGAACTTTATCGCTCGCACGCAAACTGAAATACACGAGATGCGTGATCAGTGGAATTCACATCTAGAGACCCAAGAGGGTAAAGCACGCTTCGGTGTCTTTGATGACTCCATCGGTGGTTGGATTCCAGCGCCGGAACTACCTAACGCAGAACTTCGACCTCGTTAGGGCTGGGGAGAGTTTCGGCAGTGTTATAAACGCATGGCTACCGTCGCAGCCATGGACTTTGTTTTTATGCCCTCAGCAGCCAAACATGGAATTAGGCGTGAAGATGCCCTTTACGCGATGATGTTTGCGACATATACTAGGAGGCTTTCTCCCGAACGCACTGGTTCTTACATTCGACTCTTTATCGGTTATCAGCACTCGCAATCGAGTCGAGAGTTAGAAGTGCT
This sequence comes from Micrococcales bacterium, assembly GCA_046074345.1. GTDB lineage: Bacteria > Actinomycetota > Actinomycetes > Actinomycetales > Microbacteriaceae > Rhodoluna. Next base: position 616 of record JBJTNZ010000028.1, read on the forward strand.
GGTTCGTGCTTATGAAAGCAGCCGATGGCCGGAAGTTTTTCACGTCATGTGGCTTAGCTCCAAATATGACCAATACAGAAAGGACTATCCAAATGAGCTGGTGGACTAATAACAGGTGGGCGATAAATCGCGCAAACCGCAAATTTCTCAAGAAGTGGATGGATCCAGAGTGGGTCCCTGAGTTTGTTGACGAATTCACTGGGGATAATGCAAAACGAATTGGTAGAGCAATGCTTGCTGGCGAGACAATTTCTGATGAAGAGATGGATCGCATGCGTGCCGATGAGGCATCCAAAAAGGCTATACCTAGGTTCAAAGCCGAGGCATAAAGCCTGCGGATAGTCGGGCTAGTCTTTCTCTATCGCGCTCAATGAAGAGGTAAACATGGCACTTGGGGAATTCTCACCAGCATTTGCAGCTGGCCCACCGGATGATCTGCAGGAGCTTCAAGCGCTTGAAGCTGCGAAGCTTGAGGCATACGAGCGTCCATCGAATCTTCGCATCACCAACATCACGATTCCTGGTCGTGAGGCACAGATTCCCGCTCGCCTTTATCAACCGATTGATGCTGACGGAAATCTAACTCCGGGCCCACATCCGCTTTTTGTTTGGTTCCATGGTGGCGCATTTATTTTTTGCGACATCGACATGGGCGAAGCTGAATTCACCAGCGCCGAGATTGCATTTCGCGCCAATGCGGTTGTGATCAACGTGGATTATCGTTTGGCCAATCCTGACTTACGCTTTCCATGCTGTCAGGTGGATGGGCTTGATGCTGTGGCGTGGGCGATCATGGAAGCGCCAGAGCTGAACGCAGATAAGGATCGCGTTTTTGTCGGTGGTGCATCCGCAGGAGCCTGCCTCACCGGCTCAATTGCACTGATGCTTCGTGACCGCGGCATTAATGTTGCTGGGTTCCTACCGATTTATCCAATTGCACACATGCTGCTTCCTGAGATGAACGAAGTGGTGCGCAAGGCTGTCGAAGGGGTGCACTACTTCACTCCAGATTTCTCAGCACTTCACAACCCGTGGTTGATGGAGGGCATGGATGCAGACGATGACAATCATGTTTGGCCAGGAGAAACCGAAGACAAATCTGGTCAGGCACCTTTCTTGATTGTGCATGCAGAGAAGGATTCGCTGCGCATGTCTGGAGAGAAGTGGACCAAAGAGTTGCGCGCCGCCGGTGTCAGCGTTGATGAATTCATCGAACCTGAGGTGCCACATGGGTACCTGAGCTTCGGGCCTACTGACAAAGGTGCCGACCACACCTTTGACCTGATGGCCCGCTGGATCAAGGCTCACTAGGCGTTGGTATAACTTCGCTTAGCGCGTTCGACGGCTTGGCTGATACCTAGATTCGAACCGACTAGGGCAGACTTGCATCTATGTCACCGTCGCCATTGTTTGCCAATGCCCCCTTCACCTTTGAAGAGATGACCGCAGCACGAGAAGCGGAATCGGCAGCAACCTTCGCCAGGTATCAAGTACCTACTGACATAACTGTCGTCGAGAAATCGCTGGGGCCGGTGCGTTTCAGAATCTATCGACCAGATAACTGTGAGACTCAACCCGCACTTTTGATCTGGATTCATGGCGGGGCTTTCATTGGCGGAAACATGGACATGCCTGAGGGGCAGATTACGAGTTACGAGATATCTCGCCGTGCAAATGCATTGGTGATTCAAATTGATTACAGAGTGTGCACCGACGAAATTCGTTTCCCGGTTCCTCAATTAGATTCGCTTGCGGTGACAGAGTGGGCAATCAACAACAGAGCAGATTTGGGCTTTGACCCAACTCGAGTATTCATCGGCGGCGCAAGTGCTGGCGCATGCATCGCGGGTTCGGTAGCGATGATGTTACGCAATCGAAAGATTCCAATGGCTGGCGTATTTCCTATCTACGCAATTGGTCATCGAAACAAGTTGCAAGTGCCTGATGAATTGCAGTCGAAAGTTGATGCGCATTTTGGTTCACCGCAGCGCGGCATGGAAGGCCACAACGAATGGCTCGATCCTGATCCAGAAAAGACTAAAGAATTTTATGTGTGGCCGGCCGACGCCACAGAATACGAGGACTTACCAAAGCACTACTTCATTAATGCCGAGTTCGATTTGCTTCGAGCTAGTGCCGAACCCTGGGCGGCTAACCTTCGCGCAGCTGGAGTGCCTGTGGAGGAGCAGATCATGCCTGGCTCAATCCACGCGTTTTTGAACCAGGTGCCAAGTGAAACACCTGTGCAAGATCTAGCCCTGAGCCAAATGGCAGAAATCATCCGAGGAGCACAATGAACAAGCCGCAGTACCCTTGGTCGCTCAAGATTGACCGTCCGATCATCCCTGGTTTCTACCCTGACCCAAGCATTGTGCGAGTTGGCGATACTTATTACATCGCCAACTCCACCTTTGAATACGCACCTGGAGTGCCAATTCATAAGTCCACTGACCTAGTGAACTGGGGGTTTGCCGGCCACGCATTGCACTCTCGCGCTCAGATGAACATTGAGGGCCAGATCAATAGCGGTGGAATCTTTGCCCCGACCTTGCGCCACCACAATGGCAAGTTCTACATGATCACCACTTTGACTGATGGAAAGTGGCAGCTGTTGGTTACCGCAGACGCAGTCGAAGGACCATGGAGTGAAGCAGTTCGAGTGGAGGTTGCCGGTATCGATCCGGATTTGTTCTGGGATGAAAACGGCGATTGCTACATGACCTTTGCAGCACTTCAACTCGGTGGCATCGGTCAGGTGAAGATCGACACTGAAACCGGAGCATTACTGGGTGAACCATATTTGGTTTGGCAGGGCAATGGAGGCAAGTTTCCGGAAGGTCCACACATCTACAAGATTGGTGACTGGTACTACATTCTGATCGCTGAGGGTGGCACCGAGCGAGGTCACGCAGTTTCACTTGCACGTTCGAAAAACATCGCAGGTCCTTATGATGCAGACCCGAAGGGGATTCTGCTTTCAAACCGTGGCACTGATTACACCCTCCAACAAACCGGTCACGCAGACTTGGTTCAGCGTCAAGACGGAAGCTGGGCGATGGTCTTCCATGGCACCCGACCGAAAGGTGCTTCACCCGAATGGTTTGTCATGGGTCGCGAATCATGCGCAGTAAACATCGAGTGGGTTGATGGTTGGCCTGAACTACGCGAGCCAATTCAGCCGGCGGATGAAAAAGTTGTGCACGAGGTGCTGGATCGAAATTCAGTTTTGCCTGAAGAGTGGATCTCAGTCGGTTCATGGCCGAAAGAAAACACTGAACAGTCAGCCGATGGAATTGTGTTCAATGGTTTTGTGGCTCGACGCCAGACCGTTCGTCATTTTGAGGTTGTAGCTGAACTGATTGGCAATGGACCCGGCGGTATCGGAGTTGGTATCGATGGCAGACACCACCTTGGTCTGCTCAGAGACTCGACTCGAGTCTGGGTGCAGTGGACCATTGGCGACCACAGCTTCGAGATTGGTTCAATGGAGGGCAAGTTCAAAGCACTCAAGATCACGAGCGAGGCCATGAAAGGTGGGTTTACCGACCCGATTGGACCTGACAAACTGCGCGCCTTTGCCATTCTGGAAGACGGTAGCGAGCACGAACTCGCTGCACTAGATGGCCGCTACATCTCTACAGAAGTCGCTGGTGGTATGACTGGGCGAGTGGTCGGCGTGCTGGCCTTTACTCCGCAATTACTGAAGAGCTGGACTTTCACCAGCAAAGCCGAATAACGATTACATAAACAGCTCGCATTGCATTCGGCCGAGGCTTAAACTAATTGAAACGATTCAACAAAGGAGCTCTTTCGCGTGTCCACGTCAACCTCAGTAGTAAAGATTGCCGACCTAGAAACTCAATATCCGAAGGGGCTAATCGGTGTTACCGGTGAAAATCCGGTTTTGTCTTGGAAGGTCAAGGCACATCAGGGTGGACTCACTCAGTCGGCATATCAAATCCAGGTGGCCAAAGATTCCAGCTTCAGCGACATCATTGCGGATTCTCAGTCTATTTCTTCAAGTGAGCAGGTAGGCGTGGTGGCTCCGGGCGGAAGCTTGTCGAGCCGCGAAGTGCGTTATTACCGTGTACGTATCGAGACCGCTGCCGGCTGGTCAGGTTGGAGCGATTCAGTATCGGTTGAAGCAGGATTGTTGAATGCGTCGGACTTCAAGGCTGAAGCAATCGGCGATGACAGCAATCACGCGTCACCGGCACCAGCGGTGCGTAAAGAGATTTCACTTAAGGCTCACCCGACCAAGGCACGACTATATATTTCAGCACTTGGTTTGCACGAGGCATACATCAACGGCGATCGAGTCGGGCAAGACTACTTAAACCCTGGTTGGACAGCCTATGACGATCGTGTCACGGTGCACACCTACGATGTAGCAAATTATCTCCAGGCTGGAACCAATACGCTCTCGAGTTTCATTGGTGACGGCTGGTACCGTGGTCACTTAGGTTTCCAAGGTCACTACGACAACTACGGAACTAAAACCGTTGTAATCGCGCAACTCGAAGTTTCCTACGCAGATGGGTCATCAGAAACTTTTGTGACTGACGGTAGTTGGAAAGTATCGAATGTGGAACAGCGGTTCGATTCGATTTACGATGGCAGCACAATCGACTACAACTACGCGCAAGCTGGTTGGCAGCAAAATGGCTTCAACGACAGTGCTTGGTCACCGGTTGAGGTTCGTGACTTCAACAAAAAGACACTCTGGCCAGCAATCACTGAGCCGGTTCGACAGGTGGGTCACTTCCCAATGAAGCTCGAACAGCAGGTTGATCGCGTACTTCTACGTGGCGTACAAAACATCAGTGGATGGGTGGAGCTGACTGTCGACGGCAAGAAGGGGCAGACCGTCGTTGTGCGTCACGCCGAAGTGCTTGAGCCTGGAGACAAGTTACACACCAAGGCACTGCGCAGCGCCAAGGCGACCGACACCTACGTGCTCGCTCGCGATGGTCGTCACGTGCTGACCCCGAGGTTCACCTTCCACGGGTTCCAGCACGCGGATGTTGTCACAGATGCAGAAGTTGTGTCTGCTGAGGCGATTGCAATCAGTTCACTTCAGCGCCGTCGAGGCCATTTCATTTCTTCAGACACTCGCTTGAACCGCTTGCACCAGAACGTGATTTGGTCGCAGCTCGACAACTTTGTGTCGCTACCGACCGACTGCCCTCAGCGCGACGAGCGCTTGGGTTGGACTGGTGATGCACAGGCTTTTGCTGGTGCGGCAAACACTTTGTTTGACACCGAGAGTTTCTGGCGCAGTTGGTTGATTGACCTCGAGTTAGATCAGTTCGAAAACGGCGACGTCGGTGCGGTAGTGCCAGACATTCTGAAGAGACAGAATCCGATTGGTGAATGGACTGTAGAAGGTCGAGCCGGTTGGGCAGACGCCGCATCTATAGTTCCAATGACTTCGCTGTTGCACTACGGTGACAAGTCCGTAATCAAGCAGCAACTGAATTCGATGCGCCGCTGGACAATGGCATTGCATAACCGTCGGGCTGGTGAGAAATTCTTGCCAACGCAATTCCAGTTTGGTGACTGGTGTGATCCAGATGCACCGAGTGATCGACCATGGGAAGCAAAAGTTTCTGCTGATCTAGTAGCCAATGCATTCTTCGCCAACACTGTGAACTTGCAAGTACAGGCAGAACAGCTGGTGGGTGACAAGGAACATGAGGCAAAGTTCCAGCAGATGTTCGACACACTGAAGGCGGACTTCTGGGAACGTTTTGGTGCTGAAGTGAAGACAACCACTGCGGGCGCAGCAATTGCTCTTGAGTTTGGAGTCGTACCGGCTAGCGAAGTCAAAGCCGTTGCGCAGAACTTGAGTGACATGGTCATCGCCGATGCGGGAAAGATCACCACCGGTTTCTTAGGTACTCCGCTCATCCTGCACGCACTTAGCAAGAACGGCCACTACGAAGCGGCCTATGCCATGTTGATGAGAACCGACTTCCGTAGCTGGTTGTACGCGGTAGATAAAGGCGCTACTTCTATGTGGGAGCGTTGGGACGCCATTCGCCACGACGGCTCGATTCACACTGGTGCTATGGACACCGCCCCTGAAGGTCAGGAAGACTCGAGCATGATTAGCTTCAACCACTACGCCTACGGCGCAGTGGTCGACTGGATGTATCGCAACGTGGCCGGGCTGTCGGGTACCGACGGCTTCCGCCAACTTAGCGTGCAGCCATCTGTAGTCAAGGGAATGACCTATGCCAAGGGCAAAGTTGAGAGTCGCTACGGTACGGCCGCTGTCGAATGGCAGCTCCAGGATTCCGGCGTGCTCGAGGTCCTTGTGCAGGTGCCATTCGGCGCTACCGCGACTCTGAGCCTGCCAACCACCCAGCAGTCAACTGTGCTGGTTAACGGAGGGGCGCTGCCAAAGAGCCTTAGCTATGGTTCTCACCGAATTCTGATTACCAACCCACAGATCATCCAAAAGTAATCACAAGCCAAAAAAGTATCCCCTCCTAGGACCCTAGGAGGGGAAATCTTTTATCCGGCTACTTATCCCTTTACCGAACCGGCTGTCATACCGGCAACGATTCGCTTGTTGAAGATTGCGAAGAGGATAACCATTGGAATGGTGATCAATAGGATGTCGGTGAATAACAGGTTGTAACTGGTGAGGTACTGACTCTGGAAGTTGAACAAAGTTAGCTGCACGGTTTCGCTTCCCTCTCCAGGTAGGTAGTAAAGCGGGTTGTTGAAGTCATTGAATACGAACACCGAGTTTAGGATGATTGCGGTGATGGTCACTGAGCGCAGCATCGGGAAGATAACGCTGAAGTAAACGCGAAGTGGCTTTGCCCCATCGATGATCGCTGCTTCATCAAGTTCACGCGGAATACTGGCGATGAACGCGCGGAACATCATGATGCAGAAACTCGTGCCATAGGCAATTTCGATGCCAATCAGGCTAGGGAAGGTGCCGTAAATCCCTAGAGCTTGCATCAGGAAGATGGTCGGCACGATAGCTGGAGGAATTATGAGTCCCGCAAGCACAAGGAAGTTAGCTATCTTTGCTACCGTTCCGCCGCGGCGCTCAAGCACGTAAGCAGCCATCGAACAAAAAATGACGAGACCAGCGACCGAAAACACGGTAAGCATAATCGAGTTGCTGAACGCCCTGACCAGCATGTAGTCGTTGGACTCAAATACAGCGACAATGTTGTCCCACAACTGGAAATTCTCTGCCCAGGTGAATCGCAGGTGGCCAGCATCTTCTTTGTCTTTAGTTGCTGTGAGAAAGATGAAAATGAAAGGTATGACGAAGACCACTAGGGTGACCGCTAGCGCAACTGAGCCCCAGATCCAGGCACCTATTTTTTCGCGCTTCATTTATAGGATCTCCCGTTCCTTCTTGTTCAAATATCGTTGCAGCGGGAAGGCGATAATCAAAATTAGGAAGAACATCAGCACGTTACCGGCTGTCGATAAGCCATAGAAACCGGCTGCATAGTTCTTGTAAATCAGCGATGCAATTACGTCTGATGCGAAACCGGGTCCACCACCGGTCATTGCCCAAATAAGGTCGAATGATCGAAGACCACCAATCAGTGAAAGGATAATCACCGTATTAGTGGCCGGACGAAGCAGTGGCAAGACGATGTGGCGGAAGTTTTGCCAACCGCTTACTCCGTCAACGCGAGCAGCTTCGTAATATTCCTCAGGAATTGAAGACATACCAGCGATGTAAATAACGGTAGCGATACCGACACCTTTCCAGACATCGACAGCGATGATTGCGTAAAGTGCGGTGTTCACGTTTCCAAGTAGCCCCTCGACTGGAATTCCAAATACTCCCAGTGCTTCGTCAAGAACTCCGATGCCTGGCTTTAGCAGCTGGCTGAAAGTTATTCCGACACCAATAGTGGATACCAGCACCGGGAAAAAGATTAGGTTACGAATGATGCCGCGGAATCGAATACGGCTCATCAAAATCACACCGAGGAACATTCCAAGTACAACCTTGATGCCACTGGTGAGAAATGCGTAGATAAAGGTGTTGATCAAACCACCTTTAAGGAATGGGTCTTGCAAAAAGAGGGCGTAGTTGTCGAAACCGACAAACTCTACATCGAAAAGTGTCCAACGCTGCATTGCGTAGTAGAACGCTGTGAAGGTGGGTGCTACATAAAGTGTGAGGAATATCACTCCGAGTGGAAGCAGGAACCAAAGCGGGTAGGTCTTTAGTTGACTCTTTAGTAATGCAGATTTTTTAGCCATGATGCTCCACTCTATAAATCAAGAAATTGGGGGTCCGGGCCAGGAAGCCCGAACCCCCAATTCACTTACTTACTTCTTACCAGCCTTTTAGACCAAGCTGCTGTGCTTGCTTGACAACATCTGTGTCATAAAGGGCTGCACCCTCAGCTGCGGTTACCTGACCGGTAGCTACCTGAACGGTTAGTCCTGGTAGGTTTGGGCCCTTGATAGGAGAAACGAACTCAAGAGCCGGAGCGGTCTTGCCAGCTAGCAACTTTGCCAGATCCTTAGTTGCCTGAGGAGCTGATGCAGGAGCAGGTGACTGGTCCTTGGTAAGGAATGGAGAGAGGTAACCCTCTGCCTTTACGCGGGTGTCAGTACCAGCCTTGCTAGCAATGAAAGCTACGAACTTCTTAGCTTCTGCTAGGTGCTTGGTGGTCTTCGGGATGTACATTGCCATTGGCATCCAGGTGGTTAGACCGTAAGAAGATGCGCTGTCGCCAGGCTGTGCGAAGAAGCCAACGTTGTTGACCTTTTCTTTAGGCAAGCTAGCGGTCACGAAGGTAAGCATCGGGTACATTCCACATTCACCTGATACCACGCGGTCTACGCCGTCCTGGAACTTAGCGGTGTTTGCATCGCTGTTGTAAAGACCCTTCTTGAAGGTGTCTTCCAAGCGCTGGAAGCTCTTTAGAGCTGCTGGGACCTTTGCATACTTCATCTTGCCCGCGGTGTAGTCCTTAGCGAAGTTAGGAACCGTAGCCTGTACGTTGAAGTAGTCAGCTAGCACGAACAACTGAGCTGTCCAAGAGTCACCGAAAGTACCGCAGATCGGGGTAATGCCCTTAGCCTTTAGGGCTTGTGCGGCGGCGATGAACTGAGCCCAGCTCTTTGGAGTTGAGGTGATTCCAGCTTTACGGAAGTCTGCAAGGTTGTAGTAAATTCCACCACCCATTGCACCGCCCCAAGGAGCGCCGTATAGCTTTCCGCCAGCGGTTACTGATGGCTTGAATGAGTCGTAAACGTTCTTCTGCCATGACTCTTTGGTCAGATCAACCAAGGTTTTTGCTGGGTTAAGTGCCTGCAATAGTGCACCTGGGTTGTAGTTGAAAACGTCTTCCATGGTGCCAGTCGAGAGCTTGGTCTTGACTAGGTTGTCTGCGTCAGAACCACCGTTGCGGGTGCGCATAACAACTTTGATGCCAGGGTTGGCCTTTTGGAAAGCGGCAATTGTTGCCTTTCCGACCGTAACACCTTGTTCACTGTTGTCGGTTAGCCAGGTGATGGTAACTGCAGCCTGAGCAGGAACCACTGTGCTAACAGATAGTCCCACAGTTGCTGCACCGGCGAGTGTAAGCGCAACAGCGCGCTTCATTCCACCAAGTTTCATAACTTACTCCTTATTTGTTTAGCCGAAAAACCCGGCTCCATTGAATCGTTTCAATGTTGAGTTCAGATTAGGGCAAGTTTTGGGCGGGTCAAACCAATTTGGATAACGAATTTATAAATTCTGATTAAGCCACGCTGCTGGCGCGAACAATTAGTTCGGGCTGGAAGGTGACTTTTCGGTGCACGTGGGTGCTCGGGTTCTTGATCTCGTCGAGCAGAAGGTTCATGGCGGTCGAGCCAATTTCGGCAGCTGGCTGTCGCATCGAGGTCAGTGGTACTACCGCTGCCTCGGCGAAATCGATGTCGTCGTAGCCAATCAGCGATATTTCGGCAGGCACCTTGATCTTGTTGCCAAACGCGAATACCTGCAAAATACCAACCGCGATTAGGTCGTTACTGGCAAAGATGGCGTCTGGGCGCTCAGTCTTAGGCATGGCCAGAATTTGCTCACCAATCGCGCGGCCGGCAAATACCGTCATGGCGGTGGTCTTGAGTACCTGCAGTTTGGAGCCAGGAACCTTCTTGATGGCGGCTTTAGCACCGGCGAGGCGATCAGCTACCTGGCGGATGTTTACCGGACCACCAACAAAAGCAATGTTTCTGCGCCCAACCTCGAGCAGGTGGGCAACAGCGGTGCGTCCACCGTTGACGTCGTCGACTCCAACCGAGCAGTACTGCTTTTCATCCGCGATGCGGTCAACCAGCACGGCACGGATTCCCTTAGAAGTAAGTCTCTTTGCACCGGATAGGTCGTCGCCGTATGGGGCAAGCAATATCCCCGAAAGTCTTTGTTCCTCGTAAAGCCCGAGGTAGCGGTTCTCGCGATCCTGGTTTCCAGCGGAGTTAGCCAGGGTTAGGACGAAGCCGGACTGGTCGGCTAGATTTTCGGCTTCGGTAGCAATCTCGGCAAAAAACGGGTTTGAGGTATCTGGAACGATAAGTCCGAGCGACTGGCTGAAGCCAGACTTCAGCTGGCGGGCGGCGTCATTGCGGATGTAGCCGAGCTTGGCAATAGCCTTGTTGACTTTTGCCAGGGTAGCCGGCTTTACCTTATCCGGGTTGTTCAGGGCGTTGGACACAGTACCGACACCGACACCGGCCAGGCTGGCCACATCGTGGATGCTGGGCGGACGCTTGCTGGTTGACATTTCGTCCCCCATTCTGCTCGACACTTATTGAACGGTTCAACAGTAATCGCGATAGTTGCAATTTATAACGTTCTAGTCAATTCGGTTTGTTAGCGGCTTGTATACCCCCTACACTTGAAACGATTCAATATTGGATTCAATTTAGTGAAGTTGGTAAACGTGCAAAGAGTTGGCTTCCGGCTGCAGCTGAAGAAAGAGCGCCTTGACGAATACGTCGAGCGCCACGCTTCGGTTTGGCCAGACATGCTCGCTGCTCTTTCGGCCACCGGCTGGCACAACTACTCGCTATTCCTAGATCGCGAAGATGCCACACTATTTGGTTATTTCGAAACCCCGGATCTGGCCGCGGCTCTTGACGGGATGAGCAAGACTGATGTGAATTCTCGGTGGCAAGCCGAGATGGGCGAATTCTTTTTAGAGCTGGACGGACTCCGTCCAGATGAAGGCTTCCTTAAACTCGAAAACATTTTTTACCTGCAGTAAAGAAAACAAGGAGACGAAATGTCAACAACACACAATGAGAAATTGTTTGTGTCATTGAATGACCAAGCAATTGAGTTACCGTCATGGGCGTTTGGTAACTCGGGCACTCGTTTCCGCGTGTTCCCATCTGCAGGTGTGCCGCGCGATCCATTCGAGAAAATTGAAGATGCCGCTCAGGTAAACAAGTACTCGGGAATTGCTCCAACAGTTGCACTTCACTATCCGTGGGACAAAGTTGATGACTTTGCAAAGCTGCGCGCTCATGCAGAAGAACATGGAGTTGCACTAGGAACTATCAACTCGAACACTTTCCAAGACGAGGACTACAAACTCGGTTCACTTGCGCACAACGACGCAAAAGTTCGCAACAAAGCAATCGACCACCACTTCGAATGCATCGATGTAATGGGAGAGACCCACTCTCGCGATCTAAAGATTTGGTTGGCTGACGGATCTAACTACCCTGGTCAGGATGACATGCGTCGTCGTCAGGACAACTTGCACGACTCACTGCAGAAGATTTACGCGCGTCTTGGAAAAGACCAACGCATGGTTCTCGAGTACAAGTTCTTCGAGCCAGCTTTTTATCACACTGATGTACCAGACTGGGGTACTTCTTACGCGCAGGTAGCGGCACTCGGAGACCGCGCGGTCGTCTGTCTAGACACGGGACACCACGCGCCCGGCACCAACATCGAGTTCATTGTCATGCAGTTGCTTCGCCTCGGCAAGCTTGGTGCCTTCGACTTCAACTCACGTTTCTATGCCGATGATGACCTAATCGTCGGTGCCGCTGATCCGTTCCAGTTGTTCCGCATCATGTACGAAGTAATTCGCGGTGGGGGCTATGGCGCAGCATCGGGTGTGGCTTTCATGCTCGACCAGTGCCACAACATTGAAGATAAGATCCCTGGTCAAATTCGTTCGGTGATCAACGTTCAGGCTATGACTGCACGTGCACTCTTGGTAGACACTGCTGCACTTGAGAAAGCGCAAATGGCTGGCGATGTGCTTGCGGCTAATGACATTTTCATGAATGCGTTCTACACCGATGTCCGCCCTCTGCTGGAGCAGTGGCGCGAATCGAAGGGGCTCGCTGCAGACCCAATTGCCGCATTCAACTCAAGCGGTTACCTAAAGAAAATAGCGGAATCACGCGTTGGCGGTACGCAGGCAGGTTGGGGAGCGTAATGGCGAACAAAACTGTCAACGAATTACTCGCGCGTTCTAACAAACTCGGAAGCAATCCGAAAAACACCAACTATGCCGGAGGAAATACTTCTGCCAAGGGAAGCGACATTGATCCGGTTACCGGAAAGCCGGTTGAACTACTTTGGGTTAAAGGCTCCGGCGGAGATCTCGGCACACTTAAAGAATCAGGTCTTGCGGTACTTCGACTTGATCGTGTACGTGCACTCGTAGATGTATATCCAGGTGTAAGGCGCGAAGACGAAATGGTCGCCGCTTTTGATTTCAGTTTGCACGGACGCGGCGGTGCAGCTCCATCAATCGATACTGCGATGCACGCACTCGTTGATGCTGCGCACGTCGATCACTTGCACCCAGACAGTGGCATCGCAATTGCAACCTCTAAGGATGGCGAAAAGCTAACCAAGAAAATTTTTGGTGATCGAGTAGTCTGGGTTGACTGGCGTCGACCTGGTTTCCAGCTCGGTTTAGATATTGCAAAAGTACAGAAGCAGAACCCTCAGGCGATCGGTTGCATTCTTGGTGGCCACGGAATTACCGCTTGGGGCAAAACCTCTGCAGAGGCCGAGAAGAACTCGCTCGAGATCATCAAGACCGCTGAGCAGTACATCGCAAAAAACGGAAAAAAGAACCCGTTTGGCGCTGAGGTAGCCAAGTTCAAGCCGCTAAATGCTGCTGCTCGCAAGGCACGAGCAGCCGAGCTTGCGCCTTTTATTCGAGGACTCGCCTCGATGGATAAGGCTCAGGTCGGTCATTTCGATGACAGCGCAGCGGTGCTCGACTTCATGAGCAAGAGCAAACTCAAGGCCTTGGCTTCACTGGGTACCAGTTGCCCAGATCACTTCCTTCGCACCAAGGTCAAGCCAATGGTGCTTGACCTTGCACCGGATGCGCCGCTGGATAAGGTCAAGGAGCGCTTGACCGCTATGCACACCGAGTATCGTGCAGACTATGCCGCGTATTACAAGAAGTACGCAAAGAAAGACAGCCCGGCGATGCGCGGGGCAGACCCGGCAATCGTCTTGGTGCCTGGCATTGGCATGTTCTCGTTCGGGGTCAACAAGCAGACCGCTCGCGTGGCCGGTGAGTTCTACATCAATGCCATCAACGTGATGCGCGGAGCCGAGGCAATCTCTAGCTATGCGCCGATTTCGGATGCAGAAAAATTCAACATCGAATACTGGTCACTTGAAGAGGCAAAGCTACAGCGCATGCCAAAGCCAAAGCCGCTTGCATCTCGTGTTGCATTCATCACTGGCGCTGGTTCAGGTATCGGTAAGGCGATTGCAGAGCGCGTTGCAAAAGAGGGCGCCTGCGTTGTAATTGCAGATCTCAACCTAGAAAACGCACAAGCTGTAGCTGCCGAACTTGGTGGGCCGGATGTAGCAATCGCCGTGAAAGTGGACGTCTCTGACGAAAACCAAATCAAGGCTGCGCTCGACGAGGCAGCAATTGCATTCGGTGGAGTAGACCTAGTAGTCAACAATGCTGGTCTCTCAATTTCGAAACCACTCAAGGACACCACGCAGAAGGATTGGGACTTGCTACACAACGTGCTTGCACGCGGCT
>JBJTNZ010000029.1:0-3622 GCA_046074345.1 Micrococcales bacterium
TGCAGCAAGGTTGCCGCCGCCGATGCGCTTTTCCATGTAAGTAATGGCACGCTTGGCTGCATCTTCGCCGCTGATTCCGTTGTCGCGGAATGGGTAAGACATAGGTACGTGAGTCACGCCAGGGGCGAATGGACCCATGCCGCTCGCGTATGGCATTGCCTTGAAGTTCATGGCCATGGTGAGGTTGGTACGACCGTGGTAACCGTGGTCGAATACCGCAATCTCGCCGCGACCGGTGTACTTGCGGGCGATTTTGACCGCGTTTTCTACAGCTTCTGAACCTGAGTTAAACAGCGCGCTGCGCTTCTCGAAGTCGCCAGGGGTGTTGCGGTTGATGATTTCACAGACCTGTACGTAAGGAACGTAAGGGGTGAGAGTAAAGAGTGTGTGGGTGAGCTTGGCTACCTGTTCCTGCACGGCTTTGACCACTTAGTCATTGGTATGGCCGATGGTGGTTACACCGATACCAGAGCCGAGGTCGATGAACTGGTTTCCATCGACATCTACCAGAATGGCTCCGTGCGCGCGATCGATGTAAATCGGAAGCAGTGCGCCAACTCCATGGGATACCTCTTGAAGGCGTTTCGCGTGAAGTTTTTGTGAAATAGGACCAGGGATAGAAGTTACGATTTTGCGCTCTTGCGCCACCTGAAGCTCGCTCATAAATCAATCCTAAGCCTCATAAAGTTGCAGAGGCTGGCAAGATTGAAGAATGCGTCGAGTAATTATTGTCGGGTCCACCGGATCAATCGGCACACAGGCGCTCGAGGTCATCAAGGCCAATCCGGAGCGGTTCCAAGTGGTCGCGCTCGCGGCAGGTAAGAACGAGGATTTGCTCGCAGAGCAGGCACGTGAATTCGGCGTCAAGCACACCGATCTAGGTGCCGAGGCGGCAACTCAGCTCATTGAAGACATCGATGCCGATGTCGTGGTTAACGGCATAACCGGCTCGATCGGTTTGAAGCCGACTCTGGCAACGCTTCGCACCGGTAAGACTCTTGCTCTTGCCAACAAGGAATCGCTCATCGTGGGTGGTCGCCTGGTTACTGAGGCCGCTGCGCCGGGGCAGATCGTTCCGGTCGATAGCGAGCACTCCGCTTTGGCGCAGTGTCTACTTGCTGGTGAACATCGTGAAGTTCACAAATTGATTTTGACAGCTTCTGGCGGACCATTCCGCGGATACACGCGCGAACAGTTGACTCTGGTTACGCCGCAGCAAGCACTTGCACACCCGACTTGGGTGATGGGAAAAGTTGTTACTACTAATAGTGCGACTCTCGTGAATAAAGGACTTGAGTTGATTGAGGCGCATTTGCTGTTTGACATTCCAATTGATCGCATCGATGTCACAGTGCACCCGCAATCGATTATGCACTCGATGGTTGAGTTTGTTGACGGTTCGACAATGGCTCAGTGTTCACCACCAAATATGAAAGTTCCGATTGCGCTTGGAATGTCATGGCCGGAGCGAGTTCCGAATGTTGCTCCCGCTTTGGAATTCTCCAAGGCATCGCAGTGGACTTTTGAACCGCTAAACGAAATGGTTTTTGGAGCAGTGCGACTGGCTCGTCAAGTGGCAAAGGCGGGCAGCACCTATCCGGCTGTATACAACGCCGCAAATGAAGAAGCAGTGGAAGCCTTCCATCGAAACAAAATTGGATTCAACCAAATCGTTGAAGTAATCGAACGCACCGTGAATGCGCATGAACCGCAGGGTGAGCTGACTCTTGAGTCGGTACTGGCGGCTGAGACCTGGGCTCGAGATCGAGCGGTCGCACAAATGGTGACAGCTTGTTAGGCAAATTGTCAGCAGAGTTACTTAGGTTGTACGCATGACTGAATTCTTCTGGTACGTAGGGGGCATTGTTTTCATCCTTCTCGGCATTGGCTTCTCGATTGGCTGGCACGAGCTAGGTCACCTGATTCCGGCCAAGCTCTTTGGGGTGAAGGTGCCAAAGTACATGATCGGCTTCGGTCCTACGTTGTTCTCCCTTATGCGAGGGGAGACGGAGTACGGACTCAAAGCAATCCCACTTGGCGGTTACATAACCATGATTGGCATGTATCTTCCCAAGGGAAAGCGCAAGGATCCGAAAGGCTACTTTGCCGATTCAGTTAAGGCGGCTCGTGAAGCGCACAGCGAATTTGTGACTGACGCCGACAAGAATCGCATGTTCTGGCAGTTGCCAGTTTTCAAACGCATCATCATCATGTTCGGCGGTCCGTTCATGAATCTATTCCTTGGGGTTGTGTTAACCCTTGGCACACTTATGGGCATCGGCACTTACGTGCGTTCGGCAGAGATTCAGGAAATATCGCAGTGCGTACCGAGCAGTTTTACCGAACAGGTTGAGTGTGCAGCAACAGATGCTGTTGGTCCGGCAAAGGCAGCCGGGTTACTCTCCGGAGATGTGGTTACCGCCGTAAATGGGAATCAAGTTTCAAACTGGGACCAAGTCAACTCTTATGCAATTGCTCATCCAGGAGCAATTTCGCTAGAAGTGCTTCGCAATGGAAGCAAGCAATATATTTCTATTACTCCGACCATGGTTACTCGACCGGTCGATGGCGTGGAAAAGCGAGTGCCTTTTTTCGGCGTAATTCTGAAGCCAACTCGTCAATCGCAAAGTTTCACAACGGCACTTGGATATTCGGGCACAGCGATTTCTTCGACTTTTGAAATGATTGCGACGCTTCCGGTGCAGGTATACAAAATGGTGAGCAACACGATCTCTGGTGGTGAGCGCGATGCCAATGGGCCAATCTCGCTAGTTGGCATTGGTCAGGTGGCTGGCGAACTAGCTGCCAATCAAAACGCAACTTTCTTAGACAAAATTAGTTCCGGCCTCATGATGTTGGCATCTTTGAACTTTGCACTTTTCGCATTCAATATGGTCCCGCTGCTTCCGCTTGATGGTGGCCACATTGCCGGCGGGCTCTACGAGGCAATTAAGCGCGGGCTATGGAGGCTTTTCCGCAAGGGCGATCCAGGCCCGGCAGACACGGCCCTGATGATGCCAATTACCTATGCCGTCACAATCTTGTTGATTGCCCTGAGTCTGGTGCTGATTGTGGTCGACCTGGTCAACCCAATCGCGCTGCGTAATTAAGAGGCTTCGACTAATTAGACTGGTCACTAAATGGTCGCAATCAATCTTGGCAAAGTAAAACCACCGGTCCTGACTCCTCGTCGTAAGACTAGGCAGATCATGGTGGGCAAAGTGGCAGTCGGAGGCGATGCGCCTATTTCTGTGCAGTCGATGTGTACCACTCCGACCACTGATGTAAATGCCACACTTCAGCAAATCGCTGAGCTCACCGCTTCAGGCTGCGACATCGTTCGCGTTGCAGTGCCTTCGCAAGATGACGCAGATCGACTTCCGCTCATTGCACGCAAATCGCAGATTCCAGTGATTGCTGATATCCACTTTCAGCCGAAATATGTTTTCGCAGCAATCGACGCCGGGTGCGGTGCAGTGCGAGTAAACCCTGGCAACATTCGACAGTTTGATGACAAGGTCGGCGAAATTGCTAAAGCCGCAAAAGATGCTGGCGTTTCGATTCGCATCGGAGTAAATGCCGGTTCGTTGGATCCTCGACTGCTTGAAAAATATGGCAAGGC
>JBJTNZ010000030.1:0-14376 GCA_046074345.1 Micrococcales bacterium
GCCTCGTAAACCGCAGAAACCTGAGGCACACCGACACCGGCAACCACGCGAGTGGTACAAATCGAACCTGGACCAACGCCAACCTTCACAGCATCAGCACCGGCAGCCACGAGAGCAGCAGCGCATTCGCGAGTAGCCACATTGCCACCGACGATGTCGACGTTCTTGGCAAACGGTTCTGCCTTTAGTCTCGAAATCATTTCGAGTACTGCACGGTTGTGTCCGTGTGCAGTGTCAACTACAAGCAGGTCAACACCAGCATCAATTAGCGCCATCGAACGCTCCCATGCGTCCTGACCGACACCAACAGCGGCACCAACTAGCAGGCGACCAGCGCCATCCTTTGATGCGTTTGGATATTTCTCACTCTTGTCGAAATCTTTAACGGTGATGAGCCCGCGAAGCTTTTGGTTGCCATCGATGATTGGCAGTTTCTCAATGCGGTGCTGTGCGAAAATTGCAACCGCTTCTTCCGGACGAATTCCTACATTCGCTGTGATCAGCGGCATCGGAGTCATTACATCTTTAACCAAAGTTGTGGTGCGCTGAACATCAAGCACGAAACGCATGTCACGGTTGGTCACGATACCTACCAAACGGTCGTCCTCGTCGACTACCGGAAGTCCAGAAACTCGGAAGCGTCCGCAGAGCTCGTCCACTTCCTGAATGGTTGCCAAAGGAGTCGTGGTGACCGGGTGGGTAATCATGCCGGCTTCAGAGCGCTTGACTAGATCGACCTGTGAGGCTTGGTCCTCTAAAGAAAGGTTGCGGTGGAGTACTCCGATGCCGCCCTGACGAGCCATGGCGATTGCCATGCGGGCTTCGGTCACGGTGTCCATCGCCGAAGAAAGCAGCGGCACGTTGATCTCAATGCGCTTGGTCAGCTGGGTCTTGGTGTTCACCGCGGAAGGCATGATGTCAGACTCGCCTGGCAGGAGCAGGACGTCGTCGTATGTGAGTCCGAGATAGCCGAAAGGGTTGTGTTCAGTCAATTGAAGTCCTCAAGCAGTTGGCGGTGTGACCAGTCTAGCCGAGAGGAATACGTACCTCTTATTGCGGTATTCTGGGGCGAATGAGTAATGCCGCTCAGCTGAGGGTATGAGAGAGACCTGGAGGATTGATTGTCTAATCAACTAATCACGCGATGGCGAGGTCTGGCGGTGCTCTTTGGCGCCCTAGTCGTGCTCGCTGCAGTGCTACTGCCATCGCTTCCATCAATGGCAGCTTCGGCATCGCCGTCACCTAGCCCGAGCTACAACCAAGACTCACTTCTGATTCGCGGAACAATCTTCAATGAGAAGACTCCCGTGGCTGGCGTGAAACTTCACGTCACCGGAAATGGCTTCGATGGCACCGCGACCAGTGGAGCCGACGGTAAGTGGATCATCGAAGTGCAGAAGAAGGGCGTCTACGACGTCGAAATCATGCTCGACTCACTACCAAAGGGCGTAGGACTCCAAGACCCAACCAAAAACGTTCGTCAAGCCGATCTTTCGGTGGTAAACGTAGCCGGTTTGCTTTTCCCACTTGGTAAAGACACTCGCGTGATCCAACCTTTCGGCGAGCAATTGGTAATTCGTTTGTGGTCTGGTCTAAACCTTGGATTACTACTTGCTGTTGCAGCAATCGGTATCTCACTTATTTTTGGTACCACCGGACTCACCAACTTCGCACACGGTGAAATGCTTACCGTGGGTGCACTACTCACTTGGGTTTTCTACACCAACATGAATCTTCCGATTCTCTTGGCTGCGGTTATCGTGATGGCTCTTGGTGGAGCCTTTGGTTACGTGCAAGATGCGGCTGTGTGGAAACCGCTTCGCAAGAAGCGCATCGGTTTGAACCAGATGATGATTGTTTCAATTGGATTCAGCATTGTGCTTCGCTACGTGCTGCTGATTATTTTCGGTGGTGAGACCAAGGTTATTTCTGGTGAATTCCAAAGCGTACAGATTGGCCCAATCAACACCACTCTTAACTCAGTGGTCTCGATGGCAATCAGCTTGGTTACCCTCGCCGCCGTGGCCCTATTCCTGACCCGCACTCGCATCGGAAAGGCCACCCGCGCGGTAAGCGACAACTCCGCACTAGCTGCCTCTACCGGTATCGACGTGGAGCGAATCATCCGCATCGTCTGGGTTGTAGCCGGTGCCCTCACCGCGCTTTCCGGCATCCTGTATGGCCTTCAGTTCCAGGCCAACTGGCTCACCGGATTCCAGATTCTGCTGCTTTTGTTTGCAGCAGTGACACTTGGTGGACTGGGTACTGCACTCGGTGCCACCGTCGGTGCGATGATCATCGGTTTCGTAGTTGAGCTTTCGGTGCTGTTTATTCCAGCCGACCTCAAGTACGCAGCATCACTCATCATTTTGGTATTGGTATTGCTGTTCCGCCCTCAAGGTGTACTCGGCAAGAAGCAGAGGATTGGATAGATCATGGACTGGGGAGCAATTTTCACTCTGGCTGTCAAAGAACTGATCAGCCCAATCACCGTCACCTACGCGCTCTGCGCAATTGGTTTGTCGGTGCACTTCGGTTACACCGGTTTGCTTAACTTTGGCCAGGCGGCATTCGCTGCAATCGGTGGCTACGGAATGGCAATCGGTATTCTTACCTTCCACATGCCGATGTGGGCAGCCGCAATTTTTGCACTGTTCTGCAGCGCGATCTTCGCACTGATACTCGGTATCCCGACACTGCGTCTGCGTGCTGACTACTTAGCAATCGTGACCATTGCGGCAGCAGAAATTTTCCGCTATTTCATGACCACAATTGGCTTTGCAAAAGTCACCGGTGGTTCGAATGGTCTGAGTCAGTTCGGCAAGGAATTCTGGGCGCTAAACCCATTCCCTGATCTTGACTACGGCTTCGGTTCATTCACCTACCGCAACGATGAAATTTTCATCATGGTGCTCGGTTGGTTGCTAGTCGTGATTTGTGCACTGCTTGTC
Source organism: Micrococcales bacterium (assembly GCA_046074345.1). Taxonomy (GTDB): domain Bacteria; phylum Actinomycetota; class Actinomycetes; order Actinomycetales; family Microbacteriaceae; genus Rhodoluna. The sequence continues at coordinate 2,952 of JBJTNZ010000030.1, forward strand.
GCACTGCTCATGCGTTCACCATGGGGTCGTGTGCTTCGTGGAATTCGCGAAGACGAAGATGCCGTGCGCTCACTCGGTAAGAACGTATTCGTCTACAAGTTGCAGGCACTGATTTTTGGTGGTCTATTCGCCAGCATCGGTGGAATGATTTTCGTGCTGAACCTATCGAACGTGCAGCCGCAGTCATGGGGTACCACCTTTACCTTCATGATCTGGACAGTGCTGTTGCTCGGTGGAGCAGCCACAGTGCTTGGTCCAGTGGTCGGTACCTTGGTGTTCTTCTTCATCCTGAGCTTGACCCAAGGCATCCTTGGTGGGCTCGTAGACATCGGTGTGCTGCCGTTCTTGAGTGACCCTCAGGTCGGACAGATTCGTTTCATCCTTATTGGACTCGCCCTAATGCTCTTGGTCATCTTCCGACCTCAGGGCATCTTCGGCAACAAGAGAGAGTTGCAGTTCAATGCCTAGTCAAATAGCCGTAGGCGCAGCAGTTCCAGGCTGCCAAAAAGTTGACCCGATTCTGGTAGCTGACAAAGTCAAGCGACAGTTCGGTGGTTTGGTCGCGGTCGACGTAGATCACGTGGAGATTCCACGCGGCATGATTACCGCACTGATTGGCCCAAACGGAGCCGGTAAGACCACCTTCTTCAACCTGCTAACCGGTTTTGATAAGCCAAACACTGGTAGCTGGTCATTCGAAGGTAAGAACCTAGCTGGCGTATCTTCATACAAAGTTGCTCGCATGGGAATGATTCGTACCTTCCAGCTCACTAAGGCGCTTAGCTTGCTGACTGTTATAGAGAACATGCGTCTAGGCGCACAGAAGCAGCCTGGAGAATCACTGCTAGCAGCAATGATTCGCCCACTCTGGAAAAAGCGTGAGGCAGAGATCACAGTTGAGGCTGATGAACTATTGAAGCGCTTCAAGCTAGATGCCAAGCGCGAAGATTACGCGGCTTCGCTTTCTGGCGGTCAGCGCAAGCTACTTGAAATGGCACGCGCTCTCATGGGTAAGCCAAAGCTGGTCATGCTCGATGAGCCAATGGCCGGTGTAAACCCGGCTTTGACTCAGAGCCTGCTCGAGCACATCAAGGAACTCAAGAACAACGGCACCACAGTGCTATTCGTTGAACACGACATGCACATGGTTCGTCACATCTCCGACTGGGTGATCGTGATGGCAGAGGGCAAGGTTGTGGCTGAGGGTCCTCCTGGCGAAGTTATGAAGAACCCTGCCGTAATCGATGCCTACCTTGGTGCACACCACGACACCGACCTTGGCACTATGAAGAAGAAGGACAACTAATGAGCACTCCTGTCGTTTACGCGGAGAACCTGGTCGCCGGTTACCTTCCAGATGTCAACATTCTCAACGGTTGTAACTTGGTGGCAAACCAGGGCGAACTGATTGGAATCATTGGCCCGAACGGTGCCGGTAAGTCGACTTTATTGAAGGCTATCTTCGGCCAGGTCAACGTACGCGGTGGCAAGATTTGGCTTAATGGCGAAGACATCACCGGGCTTAAGGCAAACAAGTTAGTTGGTAAAGGTGTCGCTTTTGTGCCACAGACCAACAACGTATTCCCATCACTGACCATCGAAGAAAACCTCGAGCTTGGTGTATTCCAAACCCCAAAGCGATTCAAAGAACGTTTTGAATTCGTCACCGGAATCTTTCCTGATCTGGGCAAGCGCCGTCATCAGCGCGCGGGTTCTTTGAGTGGTGGAGAGCGTCAGATGGTAGCAATGGGTCGCGCACTGATGATCGACCCATCGGTACTACTACTCGACGAACCATCCGCTGGACTTTCGCCAGTGCGCCAGGATGAAACATTCATCCGCGTAAAGGAAGTAAACCAAGCTGGTGTCACAGTGATCATGGTTGAGCAGAACGCACGTCGCTGCTTGCAGATTTGTGATCGCGCTTACGTGCTAGATCAGGGCAAGGATGCACACACCGGTACCGGACGCGACCTGCTCAACGACCCAAAGATGATTGAGCTTTACCTAGGCAACCTAGCTGAGTTATAAATCTCCGTGACCGCTCTCTCTGGTCACGGCAAAGCAAAACCCCCGAGCTTTCGCTCGGGGGTTTTGTGATTCTGGATGAATCGAATTACTTAACGGTGTTTCCCGCTACAACTTCGATCTGAGTTGAAGTTCCATCCTTGCCGTACTGGTAAATACCAATAGAAGCACCTGATGGGTCTCCGTTGTCATCGAAGTCGATTGGACCTGAGTAACCGTCGAAGTCAATGTCCTTGCCATCCTTCGCAGCAGCGAAAGCAGCCTTTAGAACCTCAACTGCGTCACCTGATGCAACGTCGAACTTCTCTCCGCCAGTTGATACTGCCTGAAGGTTCTTCGAGATTGCCTCACCTGAGTCGTTGCCAGCAGCTTCTGCAGCAAGCGCTGCAAGAACAACTGCGTCGTAGCTCTCAGCGAGGTAAGCAAATTCGGTCAATTCAGCGTTGTGGTTGGCCTTGTATAGGTCAGCTGCACGCTTCTTGAAGTCTTCGTTTAGCTTGCCTCCAGGAAGAGTTCCCTTTGCGCCCTCGATGTAGCCCTTCCAGCTCTGGTCACCGAAGTTAGCTAGGTTACCGTCAACGAAGTAAATCTTTGAACCGTCGAACTTCTTCTTCTGAAGTGCAGGAACGATCTTCTTGATTTCGTCGTATGAGATAACTAGAACTGAGTCAGCGCCAGCCGCGATGGTCTGGTCAACGATGGTGTCGAAGTTGGTCTCGTTCTCAGGGAATGGAAGTGATGAAACAACCTTTGCACCTGCAGCTTCGATGGTTGCCTTGGCCTTAGCCTCTAGGCCCTCACCGTATGAAGTCTGCTGGTAAATGATTGCAACGTTTGCGTTTCCATCGGTAACGATGGTGTTACCTACGATTGCACCCTGTAGAAGGTCTGATGGAGCGGTACGGAAGTAGTATCCGCCGTCGTCCCAAGTTGAAAGGTCAGGAGCAGTGTTCGACATTGAAATCTGAACAGTCTTAGCCTTGGTCACCTGGTCGATGATCAAACGAGTAACACCTGATGCAGCTGCACCGATTACTACGTCAACGCCCTCGCCGAGAACCTTGGTAGCTGATGCTGGTGCGATTTCTGGGTGGTCACCGTCTGAAGAGTCTTCAGCAGTCCAGGTAACAGGCTGGCCTAGTACTCCACCTGCTGCGTTAATGTCCTGAATAGCAAGTTCTGCACCTGCGATTTCAGGAGGTGATAGGAATGCCAATGCACCGGTTAGTGGAAGAATTCCACCGAACTTGACAACGCCGTCGCCCTTAGCGTACTCGCTGCCCTTCGATGCACAGCCTGAAAGTGCAAGTGCGGTTGCTGCAACAACTGCAACGGCCGCCAACACTTTCTTGTTTGAGAATGTGCTCATTAATGTAGCTCCTTGTTATATAACAGACCGAACATCTGTGTCCTGGCCGTTATGGCAGTCTATCGAGGGTATGTTTCGGGCTTATAAACAGGAGTAGTTATCGGTAACATTTGTCTGGCTTATAGCTGCCAAAACCTAATAAATTACTGGGATTCACGCTTGGTAACAATATGGTTTCGAGTGCCGCGGATGGCATCAAAAATGAGCACAGCGAGGCCACACCAGACCAACACGAAGCCAAACCACCTTGCCGCTGGCATTGGCTCGTGGAAGTAAAGAATGCCGACCAGAAACTGCAGGATCGGACTTATGTATTGCATAAACCCAATGAAACGCAGTGGTACGAGTTGAGCTGCAGTGCCAAACAAAATCAGCGGGATGGCCGTCATGAATCCGTACATGACTAATCCGGTGCTCCCGATAAATCCCTGCGAGGCGAACATCAATCCGCTGCCGATGGTGTCTACCAAAATGAGTTGAACAATTGCCAGTGGCGTGACCAAACCAGATTCAATTGTGAAACTTGTCAGAGCCTTCGCGGCTACCTTACTTTTCGCCAAACCGTAAACACCAAAACTTAGCGCAAGCGAAAGCGCAATCCACGGCAACCGCCCGTAGTCAAAACTCAAAACCAGCACGGCCACCGCACCAAAGCCAACCGCTACCCACTGTGTCGGTGGCAATTTTTCTTTCATGAAAACCACCGCGAGCAAAATCGTGATTAGTGGGTTGATGAAATAACCGAGTGAAGCCTCGACCACCTGATGCGAGGAAACCGCAATCACATAAATCGACCAGTTGATGAAAATAAGCACAGCACTGGCTATTACCCAGGTAAGTGCGCGACGATCTCGGAATACGTCGACGATACTCTTTAGGTTTTTCGTTAGAAGTAGTAGCACCAATCCGGTAACAAATCCAAAAATGATTCGCCAAGAAATAATTTCGAAGGCTGAGGCAAAACCGAGCAGCCCAATGATGATTGGAAAAGCGCCCCAAATAATGTAAGCGGTTAGACCAAAAAGAAAACCCCGAGCGTAATTATGCTCGGGGTTCTTCATGTTTTGAGTTTAGCGTTCGACGATAGCAAGTACGTCGCGTGCTGAAAGCACTAGGTACTCTTCGCCGTTGTACTTGAGCTCGGTGCCGCCGTACTTCGAGAAGATCACCTTGTCGCCGACCTTTACGTCTACAGGTACGCGGTTGCCGTTGTCGTCTACGCGACCTGGTCCAACAGCGATAACTTCTGCCTCCTGTGGGCGCTCCTTAGCGGTGTCTGGAATAACCAGACCAGAAGCGGTTACCTGCTCGGCTTCAACTGGGCGAACGACGATGCGGTCTTCTAGTGGCTTGATTGAAACTGCCATGATGACGTCTCCTACTAAGAAATAACAGTGATAGTTAGCCATTTCGGCTACCCAACGACTCTAATTCATCGCCTAGCACTCACGCAAGTAGAGTGCTAACGGTCACCACTGGGTAGCCTAGACACATGCAGCGCGACGAGCTAATCCACCTTCTCACCCCGGAGGCCTTGATGCTGCTGAATTCCATCGGCGACCTCAATGCCAAGGCGGATGTTGTCAAGCTGGTCAGCAGTCTTAGAGCCGAGGGCTACCACCCTTCGCTCGTGGCTGCCGTGCTGACCCAAGCCAAACTTCGACGCAGGGCTCGAAAGAAATTCGGGGACTTCACCGACGGCCTGCTTTTTACCGAAGCCGCCCTCGAGCAGGCTTCTCGCCTTCAAGCTGCTGCCCTCCACGCCGGACGGTTTCGCGGGGCCAAGATTTCCGAAGTGGCCGATCTGGGCTGCGGCATCGGCGCCGAGTCACTTGCCTTCGCCTCGGTCGACCTCAAGGTCAAAGCCTTCGAAATCGATGAGGTCACCGCGGCCCTCGCTACCTTCAACCTGGGCGCCTTCGATGATGTCGAAGTCACACACGCCGATGTCACCACATTAGATTTGTCGCAGTTTGAAAGTCTATTTTTTGATCCGGCCCGCAGAGATTCCAAGGAACGCAAATTTGATCCGGCCGAATTCTCACCCAACTTCGATTGGGTAATCGCACAGGCACGCACCAAACCAACCGGCATCAAACTAGGGCCTGGCCATCCGCACGAAGCAATTCCAGAGGATGCCGAATCGCAGTGGCTTTCAATTCACGGCGACCTTGTCGAGCTCGCACTCTGGTTCGGCGAAGTCAAGCGGCCAAAGGTTGCGAGAGCAGCCACACTGATTGATGAAAATGGTCGTCACGAAATCACATCTGAGTCACAAACCAGCGAATCTGCTCCGCTTGCCGAACTCAAACAGTATCTCTACGAACCGGATAATGCGATTGTTCGTTCACACTTGATTGCCGAATTGGCGGAACAACTCAGAGCCACGCTAATTGCTCCGCAGATTGCTTATCTTTCTAGTGCTGAAAAAATTGATTCACCATTCGTTCGCGGTTTTGAGGTGCTGGATGAAATGGCGTTCGACCGTAAAAAACTGAAAGCGTATTTGCGCGACAAAAACATCGGCACACTTGAGATCAAGAAGCGCGGAGCTGACATCCTGCCGGAAGAGCTTCGCAAGGAGTTGCAGCTTAAAGGTGAAAACGCCGCCACCTTGGTCGTTACAAGGATTGGCGACGCTCACCGAGCGCTGATTTGTCAGCCACTCATCTAACTCGGAGAAGTTAGTGGTCGGTTTGTTGGGTTAGTAGTTGCCCCAGCGATTGCCCATCATGCCCGGGCCGTCGATCGGCATCCCGTTGCGGAAGCCCCAGATTGCTAGTGCAACCTTGCCGACTCCCACCAGGATGCCAAGTGCGATACCTGCGTAGCCGATTGCCAAGCCGGCAATGGCCAATCCGCGGCCTGCTTGGCCTGACTGCTTGATTTGGGTGAGGGCGATGTGGCCGGTGATGATTCCGGCGATTGCGCCGAATCCGGTCACAGCGGTGGCCAGCGAAACTACGGCCAGGGTGTTAAGTGCGGTGAAGTCAAAATGTTTTTTAGGTGCAACTTGGGTTGCTTCTGTTTTTGCCATGAACTTAGGAGACCACTCCAACCTGTGAAACGGCTGGCAAAATACTTGAAGTTTAAAGTGTCTGAACTGTGGTCACCGGCAGGGTCGAATCGGCCCCGAATCCAAGACTGGATGGCTGCCTTCCGGCCATGACCAACTGCGCACCGATTGCCGCGATCATTGCGCCGTTGTCGGTGCAGAGAGAAAGTGCCGGAATTCGAAGTTCAATTCCGTTTTCATCGCAACGCTGTTGAGCCAGTTCGCGCAATCGTCGATTGGCAATCACACCACCACCGAGCAGTAGCCTGGGCACCTTGTGATCCACGCAGGCGTTCACCGCTTTGCTAACCAAGACATCTGCCACTGCCTCGCGGAAACTGGCAGCAACATCTGCCACCGGAATTTCTTCGCCTTTAGTTTTGAGCACTTCGACATGACGAGCGACCGCAGTCTTCAATCCACTAAATGAAAAGTTGTAGCGATTCTTTTCCATATCTTTTGGCAACATCAAACCACGTGGAAAGCGAATCGCATTTGGGTCGCCACCGAGCGCTGCCTTGTCAATCTCAGGACCACCCGGATACTTCAGGCCGAGCACGCGAGCCACTTTGTCGAAAGCTTCACCGGCGGCATCGTCAATCGTCTCGCCAAGTAGTTCGACATCGTCGAGCAGGTTTCGCACCAACAACAAAGAAGTGTGACCGCCACTCACGAGAAGCGCAATCGTGGGAGTCTCCAGTTCACCGCGCTCCAGGATGTCCACTCCGACGTGACCGACCAGATGGTTGACCGCATAAACCGGTTTGTCGAGCGCAACAGCGAGTGACTTGGCCGCTCCTACGCCAACCATGAGGGCACCGGCAAGCCCCGGGCCGTTGGCCACGGCTATCGCATCAATTTCTTCGAGGGAAACCTTGGCAGTGGCAAGCGCCTCATGCATGGTTGGTAGCAGCGCCTCAAGGTGAGCGCGGGCGGCTACCTCTGGCACTACGCCCCCGAAACGGGAGTGCAAATCCATCGATGAAGAGATCACATTGGCGAGCAGCGTATTGCCTCTGACAATGCCTACCCCGGTCTCGTCGCAAGACGATTCAATTCCAAGCACCAGTGGTTCAGAGCTGGAATCTGCCGCAAGTTCAGCACGCATCACGATGGCATCCACGTCATCCGGTTGGTAGTAACGCTTGCGCACATCGATTTGAGCAAAGCCAAGTGATTCGTAGAGCTTCTGAGCTACCTCATTGTCGGCTCTAACCTCGAGAAATACCTCGCGGCAGTTTGCTCGCTTCGCCTCGGCAAGCAATCGATCCATTAGCGCGCGGCCTAAGCCGACGCCACGTGCACTTGGGCGCACCGCGATTGTCTGCACCTCAGACTGATTCACGGTCGGGAGTTTATTTAGGCCCGCGTAACCGATTAGTTCTTCGTCACGATAGGCAACGATGTAGTACTTCTCAGCGCCGGTGAGCTCCTCATACATCGAATCCGCTGACCAAGCGTCGTTGGTAAAACACTCGTGTTCGATTTGCATGATTGCATCGAGATCATTTTCGTCGGCGATACGAATTGCCCAGGACTTGGTCATCCGCTCACCTGCTTACCAAATTGGCCTTCAACGGCATCCGGCTGTCGCAAATACAACGCAGTGACATCGTGACTCAAACTACCGTCATGCATTTGCGCCTCGGCAAGTCTTGCGATTGCTGTCGCAGAAATGGTGTTATCGGTCGTGATTGGCACTATGTTTTTGTCAATCAACATTTCTTCAAGTGCAGCCGGCTTGATTACACCTGGACCATCTATCCGAATCGGCACGCCGTGCGAATTCAGACCCGAGTAGAGCGCGTAGTAAACCTCTTTGCGGCGAGCATCCGTGGTAATCAAGAGCGGAGTGGCTGGAGTTACCCGATCATCGATTGCGCTAAGCGCGATGGCGTCGAGGCTGACCACTCCGGAGAGCTGTGCCTTTGCCCCCTCGGCAAACATCATGGCCGAGGCAATACCAACGCGAAGCCCGGTGAACGGAGCCGGGCCACGACCGACCACAACCGAGATCACCTGCGCATCAGGTGCTGCCGCGAGCACCTCGGCGATAGCCAGGGCCACGGTCTCGGCGTGACCCATGGTGTTGTCGTGATTCGACTCGGCAACCACTACGCCATTGCGTACCAAAGCCACCGTGGTGCCGGCTGAAGTATCGATTGCCAGGGTTGCTCCCACTAGAAGTTCACCCCGCTCCAGCGCTGGCCCAGGCCGGTGATGGTGACTTCGCGGGTCTCCGATTCGCCGGTTTGGTCTCGAGCGATTTCAATTTCAAGCAGGTTATCGCTGACGTCGTCGAGCATTCCTTTGCCCCACTCCACCAGCACGATGCTGTTCGGAAAATCGATATCCAAGTCGTCAAGTTCGTCAGCGGAGCCAAGTCGATAAGCATCCACGTGCACCATGGGAGCTTCGCCGTTTTCGCGCTTGTGTGTGCGAGCAATTACAAAAGTTGGCGATGAAACATTTCCGATTGCGCCAAGGACTTCACCGACACCGCGAGTGAAGGTAGTTTTTCCTGCTCCGAGTGGGCCGACGAGCACGACCAGATCACCTGCACGAAGTTGCCTGCCAATGCGAATTCCAAGCGCGTGCATTTCATCTGCATCGCGCACTTGCAAACGGGTCATTCGACAGAGCCCAGATAATGACGTTTGAAACGGCCACCCATTCGAGTGACGATTTCGTAGTTGATTGTTTCGCAGGCACTTGCCAAGTCATCTACGCTCGGCACTCCAGATGCAGGATCACCAAAGATGATTACCTCATCACCGGGTGCAACTTCATCGTCACCGACATCCACGACAAACTGATCCATCGCAATGCGTGCTTCAATTTTGTAGCGCTTGCCATTTATCGAAACCTCGTACTTGCCGGTGGCATTTCGCGGTAGGCCTTCGTAGTAACCCACCGGCACAAGGGCGAGTGTGGTTTCTTTGTCGGCACGAGCTAAGTATCCATATGAAATTCCGGTACCGGCTTCGACTCGCTTCACCTGAGTGACGTGAGCGGTCGCTGTCATCGCCGGACGCAACTGGTATTCGGCACTGTGGTGGTCGGCGAATGGTGAAAGTCCGTAAAGCGCCACACCGATTCGCACCATGTCGTAGTGCGCCTCCGGGTAACTTAGCGATCCATCCGATGCGGTGAGGTGGCGAAGTTCGAAATCGATACCGGCATCTCTCACCTGCTGCACCGCTTGCTCAAATTTCTCGATCTGGGCACGATCCTCAGCTTCACCGGTAGACGAAAGGTGACTGAACACTCCAACTACCTCGACCAGCCCTTGGCCAATCAGGTCCTTAGTAGCTTCAAGCAGTGCCGGCCAATCGGCCAAGGTCGAGCCGTTGCGGCTAAGTCCGGTATCCACCTTGAGATGCACTCGGGCTTTCAGGTTGGTCAGGCGGGCAGCATCGGCAATGCGCTCCAGCTGCTCTAGGTTGGCCACACCAAGGTCAATCTGGTTGTCCAGGGCCTCTACAAAACGGTCCTCTGGGTCGTGCAGCCAGGCCAAAATCGGGGTTTCGATACCGTATTCGCGAAGCTCGAGTGCCTCGTCAACATCGGCCACTCCGAAGAAGTCCGCCTTTTCCTGCTCAAGCTTTAGCGCCACTTCGATCATTCCGTGACCGTAAGCGTTGGCCTTGACCACGGACATGACCTTGGCACCACCGGCGCGGTTCTTCATGGTGTGAAAGTTTGCCGCGATGGCGTCGAGGTCGATAATCAGATCGCGCACTAGATACCACCCTCGGCAATCACGAATGCCGTAGCCATGCCGCCGTCATGAGATATCGAAAGATGTAGTTTTGAAATTCCCTTTTCAGATGCAAGTGTCGCGGTGGCATCAAAAAGAGAAATCTCCGGTTTGCCCTGCTCGTCATTCGATACCCGAACATCATGCCAATGCATTCCAAGTGAACCGCCGAACGCCTTAACCAGCGCTTCCTTTGCTGCGAATCTACCGGCGAGTGTGCGCATTGCAACATCACGTTCGTCTGAGTGAAAAATTTTTTCCTTTAGTCCAGGAGTTTTTTCCAAGTGCTCTTCAAAACGATTGATGTCGACCAGGTCAACTCCAACACCGATGATCATTTGTCTTACTCGACCGTTACCGACTTAGCCAAGTTTCGTGGCTGGTCGACGTCAAGTCCCTTAGCTGTCGAAAGTGCGAGTGCAAATGCCTGTAGTGGAATCACGGTAAGAATTGGAGCCAGGATGCTCTCGCTCTGTGGCACATAAATTACGTGCTCTGAGTAATCGCTAACCTGCTTGTCGCCTTCTTCAGCGATGGCAATTACCTTTGCACCGCGAGCGCGAATTTCCTGAATGTTCGAAATCACCTTAGGGTGCAAACTTTCTTCATCGCGTGGTGATGGCACGATCACGATCACCGGCTGACCTTCTTCAATCAGCGCGATTGGTCCATGCTTCAATTCCCCAGCGGCGAAACCTTCTGCGTGAATGTAAGCGAGCTCCTTGAGCTTGAGCGCACCCTCCATCGCCACTGGGAATCCGACGTTGCGGCCAAGGAATAGCACCGACTTTGCGTTCGCCATCTTGGCGCCAAGCTCCTCGGCCTGCTTCAATCCGGCAAGCACCTCAGCCACACGACCCGGCATCTTCAGAAGATCGAGGCCAACCGTACGCAGTTCCGCCTGCGAAACCTGCCCGCGCACACTAGCCAAGAACAAGCCCAGCAGGTAGCCGGCGGTGATCTGGGCGGTCAGTGCCTTGGTCGATGCCACAGCCACCTCAGGCCCGGCGTGGGTGTAAATCACGGCGTCTGACTCACGAGCCAGAGTCGCCCCCTGGGTGTTGCAGATTGCCAAAACGCGAGCACCCTTTTCGCGGGCATAGCGAGTGGCCATCAGGGTGTCCATGGTTTCGCCAGACTGGCTGATCGCTACGACCAGAGTGCGGTCGGTGATGATCGGGTCGCGATAGCGAAACTCGTGTGAAAGCTCGAC
>JBJTNZ010000031.1:0-4740 GCA_046074345.1 Micrococcales bacterium
GTCGGCGAAATTGCTAAAGCGGCAAAAGATGCTGGTGTTTCGATTCGCATCGGAGTAAATGCCGGTTCGTTGGATCCTCGACTGCTTGAAAAATATGGCAAGGCTACTCCAGAGGCTCTTGTCGAATCCGCAGTTTGGGAAGCATCACTCTTTGAAGAACATGACTTTCACGACTTCAAAATTTCCGTAAAGCACAACGATCCAGTTGTCATGGTTAAGGCATACGAATTGCTTGCCGAACGCGGAGACTGGCCGCTACATCTCGGAGTTACTGAAGCTGGTCCGGCATTCCAGGGAACCATCAAGTCTTCGGTTGCCTTCGGTGCACTTTTGAGTAAGGGGATTGGCGACACGATTCGCGTTTCGCTTTCGGCGCCGCCGGTAGAGGAAATTAAAGTCGGTTCGCAGATTCTTGAAAGCCTCAACCTTCGTCCACGTAAGTTGGAAATCGTTAGCTGTCCATCTTGCGGTCGTGCCCAGGTGGATGTTTACACTTTGGCCAACCAAGTCACCGCCGGTCTTGAAAAGATGACTGTTCCACTGCGAGTCGCCGTCATGGGTTGCGTGGTTAATGGTCCTGGTGAGGCTCGCGAAGCAGATCTCGGCGTTGCCTCTGGTAACGGCAAGGGACAGATCTTCGTAAAGGGCGAGGTCATCAAGACTGTGCCAGAAAGCGAAATCGTTGCCACTCTGATTGAAGAGGCAAACAAAATCGCGGCGACCATGGACCCTGCTCTGGTTGGCAGTCCTCAGGTCGTTGTAGCGCAAGATAAATAAGTCGAGCGAGTAAACTCGCCTTTATGCCAGTACGCCTAAGTTCACTATTCCTGCGCACGCTTCGCGAAGACCCGGCTGATGCCGATGTCGAAAGCCACAAGCTGCTGCTCCGCGCCGGCTACATTCGACGCGCTGGATCGGGCCTCTACAGTTGGCTTCCGCTTGGACTAGCGGTCAAGGCGAAGATTGAGCAGGTAGTGCGCGAAGAGATGGCTCGCGCCGGGGCTCAAGAAGTGTTCTTCCCTGCGCTTTTGCCGCGCGAAGCCTACGAGGCCACCGGCCGCTGGACCGAATACGGAGATAACCTATTCCGCTTGCAAGATCGCAAGAAGGCCGATTATCTTTTGGCTCCAACTCACGAAGAGACGTTCACGCTCATGGTGAAGGATCTCTACAGTTCATACAAAGACTTGCCAGTAGCGCTTTATCAAATCCAAAACAAATATCGTGATGAGGCTCGTCCTCGCGCCGGGTTGCTCCGCGGTCGCGAGTTCGTGATGAAGGATGCTTACTCATTCGACATTGACGACGAGGGGTTGGCAAAGTCATATCAGGCACAGCGCGACGCCTACGAAAGAATTTTTAAGCGCCTTGGTGTCGAGTACGTAATCGTGAAGGCTGATGCTGGCGCGATGGGTGGAAGCGCATCCGAAGAATTCTTATCTCCATCGCCAATCGGAGAAGACACTTTCGTTCGTTCGGAGGGTGGTTACGCTGCAAACGTTGAAGCAGTGAATACTGTTGCGCCTGCCGCAAAGTCAATCGACAATCTTCCTGAAGCGGAAGTTCTAGACACTCCAAATACATCGACCATCGAATCTTTGGTCGAATACTTCAACGCGCAGCATGGTAAGCAAATTACCGCTGCCGACACTTTGAAGAACGTCGTACTGGCGCTCACTTCTCCTGAAGGAAAACGTTCGCTGGTGATTGTCGGAATTCCTGGTGATCGCGAAGTAGATGCGAAGCGTGCCGAGGCTGCTTTCGGTCCGCACGAAGTTGAGCCAGCAAACGATTCAGATTTTGAAAAGTATCCTGCGTTGGTCAAGGGTTACATCGGTCCGATAAAGATTGAGGGCATCCGTTACCTTGTTGACCCACGTGTGGTCGATGGCACTTCATGGACCACCGGTGCCAACGAAAAGGGTAAGCACGTATACGGCCTTGTTGCTGGGCGTGACTTTGTCGCAGATGGCATCGTCGACATTGCCGAGGTTCGCGAGGGTGACGCATCTCCAGACGGATCAGGGCCGCTGCACCTCGCTCGTGGAATCGAGATCGGACACGTATTCCAACTCGGCCGTAAGTATGCCGAGGCGCTTGGCCTACAGGTGCTTGATGAGAACGGCAAGCTGGTCACGGTAACTATGGGTTCATACGGCATCGGAGTGACCCGATTGGTAGCCGTCTTGGCCGAGGCGAACCGGGATGACAAGGGGCTCATTTGGCCAGAGGCGGTATCACCTGCTGATGTCTACATCGTTGCTGCCGGTAAGGACGACCACGTCTATGAGGCTGCCGAGAAGTTGGCAGCAGAGTTCGAAGCCGCAGGCAAGAGCGTCATCTTGGATGACCGCCAAAAGGTAAGCCCAGGAGTCAAGTTCAGCGACGCCGAGCTAATTGGTGTGCCGCACGTGGTGATTTGTGGCAAGGGTCTCGAAAATGGAGACGTCGATCACTGGAACCGACGCTCTGGCGAACGAGGCTCACTGCCACTAAACTCGGTGGTTCAGCAACTTTCATAACTAACTATCGGCCGGGAGGCAGCACTCATGGATATTGACCTCGGAGTACTGCGACTGCTCGAACGCGAAAAAGAAATTCCGTTTGCCGAATTAGTGTCAATCATCGAAGCAGCAATTCTTGCCGCCTACTTCAAGCATGTGCACCTTGATCCAAAGGATCACCGAGCACGTGCTGTGTTGGATCAAAAAACCGGCCACGTACAAATTTTTGAAATTGTGCGAGACGAAGTGACCGATGAGACTTCAGAAAAAGATGTGACTCCAGAAAACTTCGGACGCATTGCCGCGAATTCTGCCAAGCAGGTAATCGCAACTCGTCTTCGCGACATCAACGACGAAGGTTTGCTCGGTGAGTTCAAGGGCAAAGAAGGCGACATTGTTACCGGCGTGATTCAGCAAGGCCCACGCTCTTACATGATTCACGTTGACCTTGGCACCATCGAAGCTTTGCTCCCACCAGAAGAGCAGGTGCCTGGCGAGGATTACTCTCACGGTAAGCGAATTCGCGTTTTAGTGACAAACGTTTCAAAGGGCACGCGTGGCCCACAGGTTACCGTTTCACGTACGCACAAAACTTTGGTGCGTAAGTTGTTTGCCCTAGAGGTTCCTGAGATTGCCAACGGGCAGGTCGAAATTGTTCAGGTAGCACGTGAGGCAGGCCACCGCACCAAGATTGCAGTTCGCGCACACGAAGCGGGTATTAACGCCAAGGGTGCTTGCATCGGTGAACTCGGTCAGCGAGTTCGTGCGGTTCAAGCTGAGCTAAACGAAGAGAAGATCGACATCGTCGACTACAACGCAGACATCTGCGAATTTGTCAGCCAGGCTCTTTCGCCAGCCAAGGTTTCTAGCGCCTACATCATCAATCCGGGCGACCCAAAGGCCACGGGGGATGCCAAGGCACCTCACGTTCGCGCGCTTGTGCCTGACTACCAGCTGTCGCTTGCTATCGGCAAGGAAGGGCAGAACGTCCGTCTGGCTGCCAAGCTGACCGGAGCCAAGATCGATGTTCAGCCGGAGAGCATCCTCGAGGGCGACGAGTAGTCCGCACCCCCTTACAGAACTCGCGGAGCGCAGGTTAGAATGGAACCAGTTAGAACCTGTGTTGGCTGTCGAAAGCCAGACAATCGGGCAAATCTCCAGCGATTCGTAATTAGTTCTCAAGAACTCGTTCTCGATGAAAAGAAGTCTTTGCCTGGGCGTGGTGCTTGGGTGCATCAACAGTGTTTACAACTCGCACAGGACCGTGGCGCTTTCGCCAGGGCACTTAAGAAAAGGCAGAAATGATGTTGGCAAAAAATGAGTAGCTCGAAATGAGCCTCCTAAAGCTTTAACGGCCTGCCCTGTTTGGGGAAGGCCCCAAACAAAGGAAAATAAGTGGCGCTTCCACGCGTATACGACATTGCAAAAGAACTTGGAATCGATTCCAAAGTTGCACTAGCGAAACTGGCAGAACTCGGAGAGTTCGTAAAGTCAGGATCATCAACAATTACACCTCCGGTGGCTAAGAAGCTTCGCGAAGCATTCCCAGATGCTAAGCCGAAGGAAGAAGCTCCGAAGAAGGCGCCAGCCAAAAAGGCCGCCGCAAAAACTGAGGAAACTCCTGTCGAAGTTCCGGCCGCTGAAGTTGCCGCACCGGCAGCTCCGAAGCCTGGCGCAAAGCCAAAGGCAAAGGCAGTAGAAGAGGTTGCCGCACCTGAAGTAGCTGCACCAGCGGCTCCTTCTCTACCTACACCGACACTTCCTTCTCCAATTCCTGGAATTCCTCGTCCGGGGAATAACCCATTTGCTGCAAGTCAGGGCATGGGAATTCCACGACCGGTAGCACGTCCGGGTGGAAACAATCCTTTTGCACCATCTCGTAATGGCGCACCTCGTCCTGGTGGACCACGTCCAGCTGGTGCCGGTGGCGCACCTCGGCCGGGTGGGCCGCGTCCAGCCGGTGCCGGTGGCGCACCTCGACCAGGTTTCGGTGGCGGTGCACCTCGTCCGGGTGGTGCTCCTGGTGCCGGTGGTAACTTCCCACCTCGCCCAGGCGGTGGCCCGGGTGCCGGTCGCGGTCGCGGCGTTGGCGGCGGAACCGCTGGCGCATTCGGTAAGGGCGGCGGCAAGGGCAGCAAGGCTCGCAAGTCGAAGCGTGCGAAACGCGAAGAGTACGAGCAGAGAAGTGCACCGAGCCTTGGTGGCGCGGTTGTTCCACGCGGAGACGGTGGCACTG
>JBJTNZ010000032.1:0-4806 GCA_046074345.1 Micrococcales bacterium
CGGGGTTGCAGATTCGAGTTCGTCGCTCATCTCGCCCCTTAGTCGCAGGCCACCTGACGCTTAGAATTAGCGGGTGACTGAAATCAAGAATACCTCGGGCAAAAAGGTGCTTTTGGCCTCGCCGCGAGGCTACTGCGCAGGCGTGGACCGCGCGGTGATCGCAGTTGAAAAGGCCTTGGACCACTACGGTTCGCCGGTTTACGTGCGCAAGCAGATCGTCCACAACAAACACGTGGTTTCGAACCTAGAAAAGCGCGGAGCGATTTTCGTCGACGAGGTCGACGAAGTGCCTACCGGTTCAGTCCTAGTGTTTTCGGCTCACGGGGTAAGCCCAGCAGTAGTGGCGGCCGCCGAAGCTCGCGGGCTCAACACCATCGATGCCACCTGCCCTCTGGTCACCAAAGTTCACAAAGAAGTTCAGCGCTTCGCCAAAGAGGGTTATGACATTCTGCTGGTCGGGCACGAGGGCCACGAAGAAGTTGAAGGCACAGCAGGCGAAGCTCCGGAAGTCGTTCAGGTCGTCGACGGCGACGAATCAATCGCAGCCGCAAAAGTAAAAGACCCAAACAAGGTAATCTGGCTTTCGCAGACCACGCTGTCAGTAGATGAAACCATGCAAACTGTTTTGAAGCTGCGCGAAAAGTATCCGACACTGCAAAACCCACCTAGCGATGATATTTGCTACGCCACCCAGAATCGCCAGGTAGCCATCAAAAAAGTCGGCGCAGCTAGTGATCTAGTTCTTGTAGTTGGTTCCGCTAACTCAAGCAACACTGTTCGACTAGTCGAAGTTGCCCTCGAAGCCGGGGCCAAAGCCGCCTACCGCATCGACTATGCATCGGAAATCAAAGACGAATGGTTTGACGGCGTCGAAACCATCGGAGTATCTTCAGGCGCATCAGTTCCAGAGGAACTTGTTGAAGAAGTGCTCGATTACATCGCAAAGCGCGACTTCGCCAACGTTGAAGTGGTCCAAACCGCAGAAGAAGATGTGCAGTTCTCGCTTCCGGCTGAGCTTCGCAAAGAACTTAAAGCCGCTGGCGCTGAAGTAAGTAATAAACAAAAACGCTAATCGCCGAATTTAGTTTCTTTTACTAATCGACCATCACGAGCAAAAGTTTTCCAAATACCAATCTGTCGATCTTGATCAAAAGATCCGCTGCGCATGAGCGAGCCGTCCTTGCGATAAAACTCCCAAGGGCCGTGCATTTTGCCGTTTTTGTATTTGCCCTTAAAGCGCGGAAGCCCATTGTGATACAACGGGCTTCCGGTACTCATTCTGAAACTTTATGCGGTCTTTGATTTGCCAGCTGAGCCAAGCTCGGTGGCAGCCTCAACTACGCGGGCAGACATTCCAGCCTCAGCCGGCTTACCCCAAGCACGTGGGTCGTAAGCCTTCTTGTTTCCAACTTCGCCGTCTACCTTGAGTACGCCGTCGTAGTTCTTCATCATGTGGTCAACGATTGGGCGGGTGAAGGCGTACTGCAAGTCGGTGTCGATGTTCATCTTGATGACACCGTGGCTAACAGCCTCAGCGATTTCCTGAGGTGTAGATCCTGATCCACCGTGGAAGACGAGGTCGAACGGCTTGTTGCGGCCGTACTTCTCGCCAACCGCAGCCTGGATTTCGCCAAGTAGTTCTGGGCGAAGCTTGACGTTACCCGGCTTGTAAACACCGTGAACGTTTCCGAAAGTTAGCGCAACCATGTAGCGGCCGTTCTCGCCAAGACCTAGTGCCTCAGCAGTCTGAAGGCCGTCAGCTGGAGTGGTGTAAAGGTGTTCACCCATGCCACCCTCAACGCCATCTTCTTCGCCACCGACAACGCCAACCTCGATCTCAAGCACAGCACCGATGCTGTTGGTCAGCTTAAGCATCTCCTGAGCGATCTGTAGGTTCTCCGCCATTGGTACGGCAGAGCCATCCCACATGTGTGAGTTGAATAGCGGGTCTTCGCCGCGCTTGACGCGGTCCTGAGAAATTGCGATTAGCGGACGCACGAGCTTGTCGAGCTGGTCCTTTGCGCAGTGGTCGGTGTGAAGTGCGATGGTGATGCCGTAGTTCTTGGCTACCTCACGAGCGAAAGCTGCCATTGCAGCTGCACCTGAGGCCATGTTTTTGATGGTCGGGCCAGACCAGTAGTCGCCACCGCCGGTGGTCACCTGGATGATGCCGTCTGAGCCAGCTGCCTGAAGGCCGGCAAGAGCAGCATTTAGAGTCTGTGAGCTAGACACGTTGATGGCTGGGTAAGCGAAGCCACCCTGCTTTGCGCGGTCAAGCATTTCAAGATACTGATCTGGGGTTGCAACAGGCATGGCCAAACTCCTTAAAGGGCTTCATTGGATGGTTATAGTTTAGCCATCATGAAGCTAAACGATGTCGGCCAACCAACCCTCGACCTATTTGCGTCTGCGGTTGCTGCCGCAGCGGGAGCTTGGCCTAAGGTCGGCTGCGGTGACAAGAACGTGGTTGACGGCGCAGCAGTGGACGCAATGCGTATGTCACTTCGCGGAGCCGAGTTTGGCGGGGTAGTGGTCATCGGCGAGGGCGAAAAGGATGAAGCCCCAATGTTGTTCAACGGCGAAGTCATTGGCACCGGAAAAGTCGATTGGGATATCGCAGTAGATCCGGTGGATGGCACCGCGCTCGCGGCAGACAACATCGAAGGCGCAGTGAGCGTAATTGCCGCAGCAGAGCGGGGTCACATGCTCGAGTGCAAAGACGTTTACTACATGAAGAAACTTGTCACCGGGCCAGAGGGTATCGGTGTTTGCGACATCGATTACTCTCCAACCGAAAACATTAATCGTCTCGCCGAGGCTATGGATATTCCGGTGGCCGATTTGCGCGTGGCCGTAATTAACAAAGAGCGAAACAAAGATGTCATTGCTGAAGTTGAAGCTAGCGGAGCCACCTGGGTTTCCTTTGATGAGGGAGACGTAGCAATGTCTGTGGCTGCAGCCACAGGCGACAGCGGAGTAGACATGCTCATAGGGGTTGGAGGTTGCCCCGAAGGAGTTGCGACGGCTTGCGCAATTCAGATTCTTGGCGGACATATGCAAGGGCGATTTGCCCCAAGCGACCCCGACGAAATCGAGCGAGCTCTCGATGCAGGTTATGACCTCGAGAAAAAACTCGAGCTAAACGATTTAGTTTCGGGCGACAGGTTTGTGTTCGTGCTCACAGGAATCACAGATGGTTTACTGGTGCGCGGAGTGCGTGAAACTGACGAAGGTTTAGAAATCCAAAGCTTCTTACTCGACAGCGCACTTGACGAAGGGCACATCCTCGACGTGCGCGTCGAACGCGAAAATAATTAATCGCCAAAGAAAAGTTGAACGACAATCTTGTCGTCAACATCAAGCCCCTCGGCCTCACGCACGACGTTCTTAATTGGGACCATGTAGCCACCTTGACGAGGGAACAACGAAGTGGTGAATTCAGTCTTACCGATCTTTACTCGAGCAGGAATTACACCCCAGCCATAGCTCAGTTGCGAGGAAATCTCCTTGATTTTCTTGACCTGTGCCTCTGGTACCGGGGCAAAGTAAAACGGTGCCGGTCCACGCCAGTAGATGACCTCAGCGCTGAACTTGAGGCTAATCATGACTAGTGAGGCTTGCCGGTAGCTGGCTCGTCAAGCAGCTCGTTGAAGTCTGGGTTTAGGTTCAAGAAGCCTTCTGGCAAGTTGCTTACGCTGGTCAAGCCTGATGTCGGCTGAGTCACGGCAGTGGCACCCCACTGAACCGCAGTCTTCAAGCCAAGTGGCACGTTGTAGCCGACACCAAAGTCATCTTCGTTTGGCTGAATCGGATTGCTCACAACCGCTGATAGGAATCCAGCCAGGGTCGCGTCTCCAGCGCCCACAGTGTTGATCACCTTAACTGGAGCAGTGCGAGCCGACCATGCGTGATCCTTGGTAACCGCAACCATTCCATCTGCACCGAGTGATGCAAGTACAACCTCAACTCCGTGACCGTTTAGTTCGCGTGCTGCTGAAATTACGTCGCCGATGGTGTTCAAGTTTCGACCAACCAAGAACGCAAGTTCTTCTGCGTTTGGTTTCATGACGGTGGCAGCGCCTTCGCGACCCCAGTAACCAAGTGGAGCACCTGAAGTGTCTAGTGCAGTCTTGACTCCAAGTTCCTTCATCTTGTCGAAGATTGGCTGGAGTGAAACAAACTCACCAGAGTCTTTGTATGTAGGAAGCGCACCAGCAATTACCAACCACTTTGCACCCTGCTCACGCACGGTCTTCTCAGTCAGCTCAACAACTGCGTTCCAGTCATCGTGCGAAAGTGGGCGAGGAGTCTCGTTGATCTTGGTGGTAGTTCCACCTTTTTCAAGGATGGTGGTTGAAACACGAAGCGAGCCATCGACCCAAAGCGGCATTAAAAATTCTGCTGATCCGGTGCGCACCAAAACAGATGGGTCTGAGTTTCCAATCGGAATTATTCCAGGTGCTGAAATTCCTGCAAGGTGGAGACCACGTGAAACGTTAATTCCCTTACCGGCAAGTTCTTCGCCGACGTTGTCTGCGCGGTTAACGGCTCCAGAAACTAAATCTGAAACGAAATAAGTGCGGTCTAGGGTTGGCGCAGGGGTGAGGGTAACTATTGGTGACCCGTTCATGTGACCAGACATGCAGTGCTCCTTGATGCTTCTCAAAAAAATTGCCCCGAAAAAAGTATTTGGAATTGGGGCTTTTGGATCAGCGAACTGCGTTGTTTGCCGTGCTTAGACGAGTATAGCCAAGGCAACCAGACCATTTCAGCAGGTCGAAAGCAAGAAAACCCCTGAAAATCAGG
>JBJTNZ010000033.1:0-8400 GCA_046074345.1 Micrococcales bacterium
TCCGTTGGCAGCTCGAAGAGCCGGCGATAATCACGGTTCCACTCGAAGGAGGATTGCAACCGGGTATTTACAACTTGGAAATCGATTTCAGATATCGAATGTCTTACATACCGATTGAACATCAACCATCAACCTACAAAACTTCTCGCAAGGTGGTAATCGTCAAATGAGTTTCAAATACGGCGTTTCACTATTTAGTTTCACCAACGACTACGGTGTCGTGATGGATCTCGAAGATTCAATGCGCATCATCAGTGACCTCGGTGCCACCGGAATCGAGATTCTCGGCGAGGGTCACATTCCGAATTACCCGAACCCAACTGATGAGTGGCTGTCACACTGGTTCGAACTTCTAAAGAAATACAATCTCGAGGCAACCAACTATGGCTCTTGGATTGACACCCGTCTGCACAAGGGTCAAACCATTGATGGCAAGACCGGCGCAGAGATGCTGCAGCGAGACTTGCGCCTGGCGAGCAAGCTCGGTTTCAAGTTTGTTCGCCCGAAGATTGGCGTGGTTTCTAGCGAGTTAGACCCAGACCCGAGCTGGGACGAAGCGGTAGAGCGCAGCCTGGATCTGGCTGCTGAGCTGGACATCATCATCTGCCCTGAGATTCACCAACCGACACCAATCAAGCACCCGGTGGTGGATGGCTACATCGACTTCATCCAGCGCACCGGCACCAAGCACTTCGGATTGCTAATCGATACTGGAATTTTTCAAGATCCGGAAACCCGTCCGGCATATATGCGTGGCCCAAAGGTTGAACCAGAGCATCTGCTCGACATCAAGGACTACATAGTTTTTATTCAGGCAAAATTCATCAACATTACCGATGACTTCACTGATGAACAGATTCCTTGGCAGCCGGTTTTGCAAGCGTTGAAGGACTCTGGATACGAAGGCTATCTATCGAGTGAGTACGAAGGTGAAAGACTTCCTTGGCGCGGTGTCGATCAGGTACGACGACAGCACGCGCTAATGCGCAAGGTTGAAGCTTCGCTCAATTAAATCGCGGTGTGCTCTAGTCATTTCTAAAGCCGGAGTAGCAGTGTTGGCCCACTCGTGGCCACCCCATTCGCTGGTTAGGTAACCGACGTATCCGTTTGCGATTAGGTAATTGATCAGATCGGCATCAGTGTTGCCGTCTTCCCAATACTTAAGGTGAACGCTTTCGATGTACGGCAGATACTCGTCGTAGTCACTCGGTTTGGAATGCCCCATGCGCGATGTAAGAGTCGGGATGAAAGCTTTGAAAGGTGGCGGGAACTTTTCCACCTGCGGCATTAACCAGGCACGGAATTCGTCGAGAGTTGATGTCTGCCATTTCTCATCAAACTCGTTCGTGTTGCCCACGCCAACTCGGCCAAGCGCAGCTAGGAGAGCCTTGGGCATTTCGGTCATGAATAAACTGCTGTCGAACATCAACCGCACGTGAGTGGAGTCGACGTCCTTCACCAACTGCAAGCATTCGCGGGCTATTTCAGAATCGGCGGCCATCACGCCATGCAGTTCGTATAGAACTTTTACGTCTAGCGCCTCTGCGGTTGGGGCGATGGCTTTGACCTCGTCCACCGAGAGCCCGCCAACCATAAGGCGTAGCCCGAATGCCCCAAGATCCGCGGCTAGTTCGAGCTGTCGTTTGACCGACTTAACAATCTCAGCGGACGACACCAGACGAGTGCTGGAGATTGCGCGGTCTGCGGCGCCGCCAATCAGGCTGATTTTGGCGCCGTGCTTACTGAGTAGTTGCTTTAGCTCGGCGATGTCATGCGTGGATGGGTTCGGATAATTGCGGAAGTGCATCGGCCCATCGATTTCGATGTGTTTGCTTAGCCCGTCAGCCAGAACGGATTCGATCAACTCGAGCGAAGTATGTCTTGCCTCAAGAAGTTCGTTGGTAAATGAAAACATTGTCACTGCCCAGTAGTCGTCGAAATTATGGTTCACCATCGCATCTCCTGACTAGGCTGACTGCATGACCATGGTTGATCATGTACTCCGTTCGGATTCGCTGGTTGCGACCGATAATGCGATGCTACTTGAAGTGGGATTGCCTTGGTTCCGCTCGGTGCCACTCTCATGCGTAAATGGACTAATAGTTACTATTGGCGACCAGCAGTTTCAGACGGATGAATTACAAATTTTGGTCGACGACAAATTCGTTGCTATGAATGAACTACCCGACTCGGATTTCGGTGAGTGGTACCTTCAGGACCGCAAGACCATCAAGATACCGGCAACATTGGGTAGAGGTGAATTACAAAAAGTTCGCGTGCAATTCGAAATGGTGATTCCAAATATTTTTCCGACGCCTGATAAACCCGCACACCTACCAATGGTGGCTCAAGCCGAATTACAAGTTTTGTAATTTAGTGCTTGGCTAACCAAAGCACGACGGCATCTACCCACGAACGTGGAAACGCGTAAAAGACAAACTTGAGTGCACGCACATCCCACGATGCTGGATAAATCGGGCGAGGTCGTTTCGATAGCGCGGCCTTCTCCATAGCTCGCAGCACTTTGGCTGGTCCGGGAGACATGCGGTACATGCCACCTAGGTATTTGTCGAAGCCCCTGATGACCTGCTCGTAGTCTTTGATGCCGCGGTATTCGTTGAGGTGATCGAAGGCCACCTTGCCGAAACCGGTTTTTACCGTGCCAGGTTCGATTACCGAAACCTTGATGCCGAGCGGCTTTACCTCTTGGCGTAGGGCATTGGCCATGGCCTCTACCGCGTGCTTGGTGGCTGCATACCAGCCGAGCCCGACCAGGGAAACGTGCGCAACCACCGAAGCTGTGACGATGATTCTGCCACTGCGTTGCTTGCGCATTTGTGGCAGTGCGGCGCGGATAGTGCGATCAACACCAAAAACGTTTACTTCAAACATTTGACGCACGGCATCGTGACTCAGGTCTTCGATGCCGGCAAACCCACCGTAACCGGCATTCGCGACGACAAGGTCAATTCGATTTTCGTTTTTGATTACCTTGTTGAATCCGTTTTTTACTTGAGTGTCACTCGTAACATCCATCACTAAAGTTTTGATGCCGAGAATTTCAAGTTGCTTGAGTGCGGACTTGTTTTTGTCTGCGCCATAAACAGTCCAACCTTTGGCGTGCAGTGACTTACTTAGTTCAAATCCGAATCCGGAAGCCGCTCCGGTGATCACTGCAACTTTTGTCATTTGATTTTGATTTCCTCAACGTCTAGTCGATGTGCTTGGAAGGTATTTACTTTGTCATCGGATGCATAGCCGATTGCTATTCCGTAGAGCAGTTTGTAATTCTTTGGAACGCTTATGTATTTTCGGATTGCTCCGCGCCAGAGTGCAACTGCACCCTGAGCACAGGTGCCGAGGTCGTGGGCGTGAGCGCTGAGAATCAAATTTTCAGCGAACAGACCTGCGTCGTTTGCCGCGTGCACTCCGAGGCTCTTGTGAATAAACACGAAGATTACTGTCGGTGCCCCGAAGAAGCGGTAGTTGTTTGCCCAATGTGCGTCGCGTGCCTTCGCATCTCCACGCGGCACCTCCAATAACGCATACAGTTCTTTGCCTACTCTGCGACTGCGTCCGATCAAATCCGAAGGATATTTGGTGAGCATTGTGTAGTCAGAGATGGGTAGGCCGATGCCGGTGAAAACCAACTTGAGTTTGTCCCAGAGGTTGCCGGTGCGTGCCGCAGAGAGCAGTGCCCAGCGCTTAAGCATTTCCTCACTGATCTGGTCGCGGAGCTGGCCATCGGCCACGGCCACCATGAAAGGCCTGGTGTTAGACCAGCTTGGGGCGGTAAGGCCGTCGGCAATCAGCTGATCGACTAGCTTCGGATCTACCGGGGTGGGCAGAAAGTCTCGAGTGGTGCGGCGGCTGGCCAAGAAGGCAGAAAAGGAGGTCGGCTTGATGGTTTCCTTCAAGACGACCTCCTTTGTCTGTTTGAGTCTAGAGCTCCCAGTGGTTTTTGTTGATGTTTGCCGGGTCTTTAGCAAGATAACGAACGAACAGGTTGTTTGGATCGCGATCAGCAATAATTTGCTGCAACCGCGCAAAGTTCTCGTCTTCCATGAACTTGAGCTGACGGTTTCCGAAGTCGCTGTCGCCGAGGTAAGTACCCTTGGTCACTGGCTGCGCGTATGCCATGGCATCATCGAGCCACTTGCGGTTGCGTGGGTCGTGGTTTTCATTTTCAGAGAGTAAGTAAGCCGCGACATATGCAGGTGATTGCATCGAAAGTGCCATGTCGGGTAGCTTGCGCACTGGACCCATCGAGAACCAAATAGTGAAACCTTCTGGTTCAGGAATGTCCACGAAAAGTGGCTTGATGCGCTGAATGATTTCTTCGGTGTCACCATCGACCCAAATGTTGTCGACGAAGTATCGCCAACCTTCTGGGTTTGCACGAATCTGATCTTCGCGTTGTTCAGCAAGTGAAGAAGTTTTTGCAAACTTACTAGCGATTGCCTTATCGAGAACCGGGTTGGTCAAGAACAACTTCGAGGCTTCCTCTGATGCCTCTTGTGAATCGGTGAGTGCTACACCGGAAACTACAAGCACGCGCTTTGGTTCTTCTCCATCTTTCGCCGGTGGAGTCATGCTGATAATTACAATTTCAACATCTTTGTGAATGTCATCGTGCACCGAATAAATCCAACGCATCACGTCATCAAAATGTTCTAGATCGAATAACTGCACCGTGTGACCGACGTGCTTGAAGCGTGGACGAGTCTGCAAGTAAAAATTAGTCACGATGCCAGGGAACGAAGGACCAGCACCGCGGGCTGCGTAGTAAAGATCCTGGTTCTGATTTGCATCCGCGCGAACGATTTCTCCTTCGGCGGTGAGCACGTCTACCGCGACTACGCTTTCGGCGGCCCAGCCCCATCCGCGAGCACACCAACCCTGACCACCCTGTAGCAAGAAGCCACCGATACCAACCGGAGGGCAGTGTCCGCCATTGAAGAAGCGTCCGCGTTCGGCAAGCCACGGGTCAAGCACCATGCCGCCCTGCACTGCTGGTCGAGCCTTGGCGATGCCGGTGGCTTCGTCGTAAGAGACCTCCTGAAGCTTGCTGAGGTCAATCAGCAGGCTGCCTTCGCGCACGCTCCAGGCCGCCCAAGAATGACCACCAGAACGAATAGCAATCTGCCAGTCTTTCTCTTTCGCGAGCTTCACCGCGTTGATCAGGTCTTGGTCAGACTCCGCGTAGAGCACTGCGTCTGGTCGGCGATCTGGTCGGCGACCATTGAAGATTCTTCCCATCGCAGCTTCTTCGAAGCCGGCGTCGGTTGGTACGTAAAACTGTCCGTCGAAGTTTGTCATCCGAGAACTGTTCCTCCTCCATCAACCACGAGGTTGATTCCTGTGATCCAACTAGCCTCATCGCTAGCTAAAAATAGTGCGGCGTTTACGATGTCTTCTGGTTGTCCAACGCGACCAAGTGGAATTCGTTTGATGTTGTCTTTGAAAGGTTGTGGTCCCGATTCAACCAGCCAAGCGGTGGATGGTGTCACTGTGAAACCGGGGCTAACACAAACTGCGCGAATTCCATACTTGCCACCTTCGGCAGCTAGTTGCTGAGTCAAGTTAATTACTCCGGCTTTGGCAGTGCCGTGTGCATTTTGCGACATGAACTCAACACCGCGAGTACCTGCGATTGAGCCAATGTTCAAAATGACTCCACCATTTTTCTTGAAGTGCGGCCAGATTGCTTTGCACGCATAAAAAACTAAATTGAGTTCGTTATCCATGACGAAATCCCAGTCTTCGATACTGAGCTCGTCAACGTCTCCGAATTTTGGAGTCGATGCGTTGTTGTACAAAATGTCGCAACCACCGTAAACCTTGAGACCGTCTTCAATCCATTTTTTGGTTGCTTCCGCGTCTGAAAGATTTACTCCGCCGAAGCTGGTGATTTCGCCGCCGGCTTTGCGAACGAGTTCGACAGTTTCATTTGCCGGTTCTTCGAATAGATCACAACCGACAACCTTTGCACCTTCGCGGGTAAAGGTGAGTGCGGCCTGTCTTCCCATGCCACCACCGATTCCGGTAATAAACACTGTCTTGCCAGCCAAACGTTGCATCGTTGCACCTTCCATTACTTAGAAACTAGCCAATCGACTCGGTGCGGGCTAATCGCTATCCGCCATAACAACTATCAGAGTGCGTCTGCGAGCGTGCGCTTTGACGCAATCCAGAAGCCGAGACTTACCACCGAACAGATGCTCACAATCAGCGCCAGTGGCCAGAACTCATCCGGCCCGGCTAGACCAACTAACGTGGCCGAGACTCCACAGATTAGAAACTGGATTGAACCTTGAAGAGCCATTGCTGTGCCAGCGTGGTGACGCACCTGAGTCAAGCCAAGGGCGGTGGCCGGCCCGAAGAGGAACCCCATGGCCGAAACCATCAAAAATAGCGCCGGAAGTATGTTCCAGACACTCGGAGTGCCCATGATCCAGGTAGCTAGGAGCACTCCAGCGGCAATCAGCTGCATGCTCACGCCCCAGCTGACAATGCGCCTAGGCGAGACCCGCTTGGCGGCGGCGCTGGAGATTGCACCGGCAATCATCAGACCAACGCCGTTGATGCCGAAAACGTAGGTGTATTCCAGCGGGGTGAAGTCAAGAATCTGCTGGGTGATAAAAGGTGAAGAAGAAATGTAAGCGAACATGATGGTTGCGGTGCACCAGAGAATTACGGCGTGCTGCAAAAACAATTTGTTGCGCATAATTTCTTTACCCGCAGCAAACATTGAACCTAGGCGAAGTGGTTGGCGCTTTTCTTTCGCAAGTGACTCAGGCACTAAAACGATTGCAACCGTGGCAACTGCAAGTGCCAGTATCGATAAGAAGAAAAACACCCAACGCCAGTTTGCTGCTTGCAACACCAGTGCGCCCGCGAGCGGACCCGTGATTGGTCCAACTCCAACGAACAGACCCATCAGGCTAAACGCACGTGCTGCCGAGAGTCCGGTAACAAGATCGGAAATCAATGCGCGACCAACCACCATTCCAGTGGATGCACTAAAACCAATTAGTGCACAGGACAAAAGTAGAATTACAAGATTTTGTGCGAATCCACCTATGAAACTTGAGGCCGCCATGACTAGCGGACCAAGAATAATTAGCCGACGACGACCGAGCGCATCAGAGATGCTACCCATGAGTAACTGACCGAATGCCATACCAACTGTGAATGCAGCGAGCACGCCCTGCACTCCTGTGATGTTGGTGTGCAAATCTTTTGCCATGATCGGAAGAGCCGGAAGATATGCATCGCTACCGAATGGTCCGAGGATTGCAATAAAACCTAGAGTTGCAATCAGGCCAATGGTGAGATTCGGAATTTTACTTTGCAGCATTACGCAACAAATCTGAAATGAACTTCACGTTTCCGCCGGAGGTGTATGCACCGTCGACAGGAATTTCTGCACCCGAAACATACGAAGATGCATCTGAGATTAGAAAGCCAACTACTGCAGCCACTTCTTCTGGCTGACCGACTCGATCCATCGGAGTCAGCGCAAGTTGCGCATCGATGAATGCAGCCGGGGCACTAGCCGTCATCGGTGTTTCGATGTAGCCGGGGTGCACGATGTTTACGCGAATGCCTCGCTCGCCGAGCTCCATCGCCGCCACGTGGGTGAGGCCGCGAAGCCCCCACTTCGAAGCCGTGTAGCTCACTGTGTAGTGGGCGGTGAGACCAGCGGCCGAGCCGATGTTGACGATGCTTGCGCCCTTGTCCATGAACGGCATGCAGGTCTGGATGCCCATCATTGGGCCGGTGAGATTGATGTTCATTACTCGATTCCAGTCGGCCACTTCCATTGCTCCCAGGCGAGCGCGGAACGGAATACCCGCGTTGTTGACGAGACCGTGGATGCGCAACTTTCGAGCCGCAATCCATTCGCCGAGAGCTTGCCAATCTGACTCGCTACCGGCGTCGACCTTTACGTAGTGAAAGTGCTCCGGAAACTTTGCGGCGAGTTCACTAAAAACTTCCGGCAGGGTTTCGTGAATATCGGTGGCAATGACATTGGCACCACCCTTTAGAAACAGTTCTGTTTCGGCTAGTCCTTGCCCACCGGCTGCTCCGGTGAGCACAATATTTTTTCCAGCGAATTGCATCAATTTACTGTTCCTTTACGATCGATAATTTCAATCAGGTTTCCCTCGAGGTCGGCAACGTATGCCATCGTGACTCCAGGTTCCGGTGATTCTTGCACCGGCATAATTTGTGTGGCACCGTGTTCCAGCAATCGCGCGTTCATCGCAGCGACATCGGCTACGCGATAGCAGATGTGACCGAAACCTTGATTGAGTGCACCTTCTGCAACATTGCTTGCTTTGAAGTTGCGTGCAGAACCTTGCTTCTCGAGTAGTTCGATTGCGAAGCCGTCTT
>JBJTNZ010000034.1:0-4030 GCA_046074345.1 Micrococcales bacterium
CTGGCCGGTTTGCAAACCAACCGCTGCACTGCGCTGAGCCACTTCGGCTGCTGCCAGTTGGGGAGTGGTCACCACGATCGACTTAGCGGTCGGCAGTAATTGCCCGAGCGAGATGGCAATGTCTCCGGTGCCCGGCGGTAGATCCACCAAAAGGAAGTCGAGGTCACCCCAGTGCACATCGGTCAAAAACTGCTGAACTGCTCGGTGCAGCATTGGGCCACGCCAGGCCACAGCCTGGTTGCCATCGAGGAACATGCCAATCGAAATTACTTTGACGATGCCATCGCCCGCCTCGACGATCGGTGGCAACATGAGCTCATCCACCTTGGTCGGCTTCTCGGTCACGCCGAGCTGGCGAGGGATGGAGAACCCAAAGATGTCCGCATCGATGAGCCCGACTTTGTAACCGTCACTTGCTAGTGCCACCGCGAGGTTTGCAGTGAGCGTCGACTTGCCCACTCCGCCTTTTCCAGAACCCACTAGATAAACACGCGTGTAGGTATCCGCGTCGAACGGATTGCTCCGCACAGCACGACCGCCACGAAGTTTTTCCTTCAGCGCATCGCGCTCGGTTTGAGTCATCACGCCGACGTTTACCGAAACTGTCTTCGGGGTTTCGATTGCCGCAATCACATCGCGTTCGATTTTTTGTGCAGCCGGGCAGCCGGCGATGGTTAGTTTGAGTTCGACTGTTACTTCGTCTGCTGTCTCGCGAATATCGCCGACCATGCCGAGCGAAACTATATCTTGTCGCAGCTCCGGATCAATTACTTTGCTGAGCGCAGTGAGAAACTCGCTCATTTAGTTTTCTTGGCTGGCTTTTCTTTTAGTTCTTCAGCGAGTTCTTTGACAAGATCGCGAAGTTCGTCACGAACGAATTCTTTGGTTGCAAGATCTTTCATCGCGAGACGAAGTGCGACAACCTCGCGTGCGAGATACTCGGTGTCGGCGAGGTTACGCTCTGCACGCTGGCGGTCCTGTTCAAACTTCACACGATCGCGGTCGTCCTGGCGGTTCTGCGCCAACAAAATCAGCGGCGCTGCGTACGAAGCCTGCATCGACAAAATCAAAGTCAGCAAGGTGTAGTTCAAGCTCTTCGGGTCGAACTGCCAAATCGCTGGTGCAAGAGTGTTCCAGGTAATCCAGATTGCCACGAAGATGGTCATGCCGATAAGGAATGAACCGGTACCCATCGCACGAGCGAATGCCTCTGAGGCGCGACCGAACTGTTCTTGGTTTACGCGGATGCGCGGTACGAAGCGCTTGCGGGCGCCAATCGGGGCATCGAAGCGGTCCTTAGCCATGTCGCACCTCGCTTTCGTCTTCGGTTCGCCAGTCATCCGGCAATAGGTGGTCTAGAACGTCGTCCACGGTAACCACGCCAATCAGGCGCTGTTCCGCATCGACTACAGGTAGGGCAACCAAGTTATAGGTCGCCAGGGTTCGGTGAATCACCGAGATGTGAGTGCCAGGCTTGAGCGGCTCGAGCTCGGTATCAAGCAGAGTGCCAAGACGCTCGTGCGGCGGGTAACGCAACATCTTCTGGAAGTGCACGACACCGAGGAAACGTCCGGTAGCCGTCTCATATGGAGGCAATGTCACGAAAACCTGCGCTGCCAAAACCGGAGCAACTTCCTTGCGTCGGATGAGCGCCATCGCCTCGGCGACTGTCATGTCGGCAGCACAAATCAATGGCTCGGTGGTCATCAAACCACCGGCGGTGAATTCATCGAACTGCATCAACATACGAATGTCGTCAGCTTCTTCTTCGTCCATGAGTTCGAAGATCGCCTCAGTACGCTCCTCCGAAAGATTTGCCATCAAGTCGGCAGCGTCGTCTGGCTCCATCAAATCCAAAACTTCGGCGGCTCGTTCGTCATCCAATTCCTGGATGATGTCGAGCTGCTCTTCTTCAGGCAACTCTTCAAGTACGTCAGCCAATCGCTCGTCATCGAGTTCTTCGGCAACCTCAATCATTCGCTCATCTGGCAAATCCAGAAGTGCGTTTGCCAAGTCGGCAGGACGAAGTTCCGAATAGGTTGCAATCAATGCTTCTGCGCTCTGCGCTTCGCCATCCTTGCTTTCAGAAATCTGATCCCAGGTCGAGAACAAAGTTGCTCCGCGAGCAAACGGTGAAGCCGAAGTCTTTGGTCGGCGCAAGAAAAGTTCGCTAATCAACCAGTCGTGCGACTTTGCCACTTCGATGGCAACATCTTCGATAGCTGCAGTGCCACTGCCATCTTTCAAAGTAACTTTGCGGCCAAGCATCTCCGCGATGACGCGCTGCTCTCCACCGCGCACGCTGAAACGACGCAAGTCGATCAATCCGGTGGTGATTACCTGGCCGTTTGCAATAGAAGTAATGCGAGCGATAGGCACAAAAACACGACGACGGCCGGTGATTTCCACCATCAAGCCGGTCACGCGAGGAGCAGAAGTTTTTCGGTAGGCGACAAGAACGTCGATGACTTTTCCTACGCGGTCTCCCGCTGGGTCAAAGACGCCACAGCCAGCCAATCTGGCGATAAATACTCTCGTCGCGCTCACCATATCAACCTTAGACGAGCACTTGAGGGTATGCCAGAATGGGTTTATGGCCACCCCAAGACGCTCTCGAAACCTTCCTCCTGCTATGCCGCAGGGCGAGGTAATCGCCGATTTCAACAACTATGAAGAGGCCGTGGCATATGTTGAAAAGCTAGTCGAAGGCAACTTCCCGGCTGGGCTCATCGCAATCGTCGGCAAAGACCTTCGCACGGTTGAGCGGGTGCGCGGCAAAATGAGTTATGCCCGTGTCGCACTCAGTGGCGCGGTCACCGGATCCTGGCTCGGACTGCTTTATGGTCTATTTTTTGGCGGCAGCACCGACACCTCGTCGGTCAGCAGTTTTGCCACCTCGGGTCTCGGCTCATCAATCTTCATCGGCGCCGGACTCGGCATGCTCTTCCAGGTGATCCGTTTCTCAATCTCAAAGCGCAAGCGCGGGTTCATCAGCCAGTCTTCGGTAGTGGCTAGCACCTACCAGGTGCAGGTGCCTGGCAACATGGTCGGCGAAGCCAACTCCGCCACGTTAAAAACTAACCCTTAATCTTTTTGATCCAGGCCTCGACATCATCGGCCTTGCGCGGCAGCGCCTTGGTCAGATTCTCGACACCGTTTTTGGTGACCAGTACGTCATCTTCGATGCGCACTCCGATGCCGCGGAACTTCTTTGGTACGAGTAGATCGTCCTTGTGGAAGTAGAGGCCAGGCTCGATGGTGAAGATCATTCCTTCTTTTAGAACTCCATCGACATACATTTCTCGGCGGGCCTGAGCGCAGTCGTGCACGTCGAGTCCTAGGTGGTGCGAAGTTCCGTGCACCATCCAGCGACGGTGGAACTGATTCTCTGGCTTGAGAGATTCTTCGACGCTCACCGGAAGTAGTCCCCAATCGCCACACTTCTGAGCAATCACTGCGATTGCAGCTGCGTGAATGTCGCGGAACTTCACTCCAGGCTTCGCCACCTTGAAAGCCGCATCGGCTGCTTCGCGCACGGCTTCGTAAATCATTTTCTGAGTGGGAGAAAACTTTCCATTCACCGGCAGCGTGCGGGTGACGTCTGCGGTGTAGAGGCTGTCCACTTCGACTCCGGCATCAAGAAGAAGCAAGTCTCCTTTGTTGACTTTTCCGTCATTGATGATCCAGTGCAGAATGCAGGCATGCTCGCCAGAGGCGGCAATGGTTTCATAACCTAGGTCGTTGCCGTTTGCTCGGGCTTGGGCGAAGAACGCAGTCTCAACAACTCGCTCACCCTTCGGATGCTTGACGGCATCGTCAAGGTTCCTCACCACCGACTTGAATCCCTCGACTGATGCAGCGACTGCCTTGCGCATCTGCTTGATTTCGTATTCATCTTTAATGAGTCGCAATTCAGAAACGAATTCTGCGAGCGCGGCATCGTCGAGAGTCACGACGTCTTTCTTTGCAACCGCCTTGATGAAAGGTTCATAATCATTCAGCGACTTGGTTGGTAGTCCGAGAAGCGAAC
>JBJTNZ010000035.1:0-2327 GCA_046074345.1 Micrococcales bacterium
GTCACAGCGGATGATGACGCGCTTGCCATCGAGTGAAGGCAGGTCAGCGAGACGACGCATACTTAGAGCTTGCTTGCAACTAGCTCAGTTAGCTCAACGAGACGGTTTGAGTAACCCCACTCGTTGTCATACCAAGACGAGATCTTGACAGTCTTACCGATTACCTTAATAAGACCGGCGTCAACAATAGATGAGTGAGGATCAGTTACGATGTCGCTCGACACGATTGGGTCCTCGGTGTATTTCAAGATTCCCTTTAGAGGGCCGCTGGCGGCGGCTTCCTTGTAGGCAGCCTTGATCTCCTCAACACTAACCTCGGTCTTAGACACCAAAGTTAGGTCAGTAATCGAACCGGTTGGAACTGGTACTCGAAGAGCGTATCCGTCTAATTTGCCCTTAAGTTCAGGTAGCACTAAGCCGATAGCTTTAGCAGCACCCGTCGATGAAGGAACGATGTTGATAGCAGCAGCACGTGCACGACGAAGATCTCCATGTGGGCCGTCCTGTAGGTTCTGGTCTGCGGTATAGGCGTGAACGGTGGTCATTAGACCATTCTCGATACCGAACTTGTCGTTGAAAACCTTTGCAAATGGGGCAAGGCAGTTCGTGGTGCAAGATGCGTTCGAGATGATGTGATGTTTATCGTTGTCGTAAAGGTCGTCGTTTACGCCAATAACAAAGGTGCCATCTTCACCAGTAGCTGGAGCAGAAATAATGACCTTCTTGGCTCCCGCCTTGATGTGCGCGGCAGCCTTTTCTGCATCGGTGAATCGACCGGTTGACTCGATGACGATGTCAACACCCAATTCGCCCCACGGAAGGTCTTCTGGGTTTCGCTCTGCAAGAACCTTGATTACATTACCGCCAACAATGATGTTCTGACCATCAACCGAGACATCCTGGTTTAGGCGTCCGGTTACCGAGTCATACTTCAAAAGATGAGCCAAAGATGCAGGATCGCTGAGGTCATTTACTGCGACGATTTCTAGGTCAGTACCCTTTGCAAGTTCTGCACGTAGGTAGTTACGACCAATGCGGCCAAAGCCATTGATGCCAACACGTGTTGCCAATTTATCTCCCAATATTTCGATCCATCGCGAAAGGTTCGCCCGGATTGTCTGTTTTATAAACTACGGACTTTGCTACGCGCCATTGGGAGCAATCAGTCTCGTTTTAGCCTACCAAAAGCCCTTGGGTTTTTGTGCGTGCGCTATCGAAACGTTCTGCAATATTCTGCCAGTTGATGATGCTCCAGAACGCCTTCACATAGTCGGCTTTTACGTTTTGATAGTCAAGATAGAAAGCGTGTTCCCACATGTCCAACATCAGCAATGGAATGCTGCCTGTTGCAACGTTTGATTGCTGGTCGTAGAGCTGCTCAATTATGAGTTTTTGTCCTACTGAATCCCAAGCTAGGAATGCCCAACCACTACCCTGAATTCCCATGGCAGCTGCGTTGAAGTGAGACTGGAAAGCCTCTAATGAGCCGAAAAACTCTGAAATAGCAGAGGCTAGTTCGCCGTCTGGACGATCGCTGTTGCTAGGGGCCAGGTTAGTCCAAAAAATAGAGTGGTTAATGTGGCCAGATAGGTGAAATGCAAGGTCCTTTTGAAGCTTGTTGATAGTGGCGAAGTCGCTCTTATCGCGTGCCTCGGCCATTTGCTCTAGAGCGGTGTTTGCTCCAGCAACGTAAGCAGCGTGATGCTTCGAGTGGTGTAGCTCCATAATTCGAGCTGAGATGCTTGGCTCTAAAGCAGCGTAATCGTAGGTCAATTCTGGAAGGGTGTACTTAGTCATTTCAGTTCCTTTTGTCGAATATGTGAATTTTATTGAGTAGAGATTTATTCCGCGGTGTCGTCACTTAAGTAGGCTTCAGTGTTGGGAATGCCCATTTCCTCCGCTTTCTTATCTGCCATAGCAAGCAATCGGCGAATGCGGCCGGCAACTGCGTCCTTGGTCATTGGAGGATTTGATAGGTGACCTAGTTCGTCAAGTGACGCCTGCTTGTGCTTTAGTCGTAGTTCCCCTGCATATTTCAAATGCTCTGGGATGTCGTCGCCCAAAATCTCAAGTGCTCGAGCTACGCGGGCACCAGCAGCTACGGCAGCCTGTGCAGACCTACGAAGGTTTGCATCATCAAAATTAGCCAATCGATTTGCGGTAGATCTAACTTCCCGCTTGGCTCGCAGCGAGTCCCACTTATCTTGGATAGTGGTGGCACCTATCGTGTTCAAAAGTTGAGAAATTTCATCGCCTTCACGCACAACAACTCGGTGCACTCCCCTAACTTCACGCGACTTTGCACCATTTACCCCAAGACGCTTAGC
>JBJTNZ010000036.1:0-4037 GCA_046074345.1 Micrococcales bacterium
ACTGGTTGGCCGACAACTGGGACCAAACCGGCACTCCGCCAGAGCTTCCAGTTCAGATCGTGGCCCAGACAGCAGATAAGTACGCCGAATTGGTCGAGCGCCTCACCCAAGAGGTCGCATAGTTTGAATCCAAGCCTCAACATCCGCACGGAGCGCCAGGAACAGATCCTCGACGCCACGCAGTCGATGATTGCAGAGCACGGAGTGGAATCTGTGTCGCTCGCCGAGATAGCCAAGATTACTGGGCTATCTCGACCTGCGATTTACCAATACTTTGCTTCGAAAGAGCACTTGCTGGCTGAACTCGTCATCAACGAAATGGCTGATTTGAGTAATGCCATCGACGAACGAATTGCAAAATTTAATGACCCTCTAGAACGAATTCGAATCTGGATGCACTATTCACTCGCCCACCTAGCCAGCGCAGACCACAGAATCATTAGACAAATCTCAATTTCTTCACTTCCAGAAGAATCGCGAGGGATGATCAAGGATTTACACGGACATTTTATGATGGCCCTACTCAGCCCACTTCGTGAACTAGGGGTGAAAGACGTAACCGCAACTTCGAATTTGATTTTTGCATCTGTGGCTGCTGCAGCAAATCGAATTGATGAAGGCTCGGACTTTTCAACCGAGGCATCAACGCTCGAAAAATATGTAGTCTCTGGAATTGAAGGAACCCTGGATTCAGCGAAACGCTAAACCCAGGGTTACATCAACTTCTAGTTGGTAGCACTCAATTTCTTCGAGAGCACTGTCTTTCCAGATGCTTTGACACTAACGATCAGCGTCTTTGCAGTTCCCGCAAATGCAAAGCTCACCTTGAAGTCGTCAGATGTTGCTTTTCTCGTTGCCGTTTTGCTTCCATACTTGAAAACTAGACTTTTGCCGTTCTGTCCGACAACTTCAAAGCTGACCTTGCCAGCCTTGAATACAGCACTAGTTTTTGGTGCAGCCGCTGCAGCGCCGAAGGTCACTGGAATAAAGCGATCTAGGCTGAAGTCAGTTGCGCCGCCCATGTGATCACGGCGCACGTGGATGCCACAGGCTTGAACTGTGCAGTCCACTGCTGTCGATCCGGAAGTGAACTTAGCCATAACTGCCAGCTCGACTGGCTTACTCGCATCTCCAGCACCCTGTTGCTGAGCAGCTGCAGAAAGCGAAACCCAACTTCCCTGTCCGAAACAATTCGCAGGACGAGCAGTTGCAACCTCGGCCGTAGTTCCAGCACAGAGTCTCACGTACACACCTTCGTCAGCAGGTAACCCCGTAATTGTGACGTTTACTTTGTCACCGGCGATTGCAAGATTCGATGAACGATCAGCAGAAATTGTGAATGCATCAGCATGTGCCGTAGCAGGAGTTAACACACTTGCAATGAGTGCCAACCCGGTGATTAGTTTTGTTGTTTTTTTCATTGTTTTCCTTTTATTTGATTGATACAGGGATGATTACGTCGGCAGAACGATCGTCTGACCTGGTGTGATCTGCTCGCGTTAAAATTGCGCAACGCACTACTTTGCAGTCGTAGTTGCCAATCATTCGACGCACGGTTACTTGTACTCGAAAACTTCCGCCGCTTTTGAACGGCTTAACCAACAGAGCTGCATATACCGGTGGATTAGATGAGACCCAAACCGAGTCATTGTTCTGCCCGGTTATGTCGTAAGGTCCACAAAGTTCAGGTCTTTTTCCCTTCTTTGGAATTACGCAGAAAGTCACGTAAATGCCGACTTTGCTGTTGTAGTTCTTTCCAGAAACCCAAATGTTTGAATCTGGAGCAATATCTTGAGTTTGAGAAACAGTTAGAACTTGACCCTTAGGACCTTTTGCAGTCTTGGAACTCAAATCTGCGTGCGCCACGCTCGGCACAAACGCCAGCAAAGCAGCCAGCGCAATAATTAGTACTTTTTGGAAATTCACATTTTGAAAGTAGGCGTTTGAAAAAGAATGAACCTGACACTTTGTCAGAGGCGAAATTGCTAAGCGTAAAACCGATAAAATAAAGGGGTTCCCGCCCGAAGAAGCGCCCAAATTCCACCCATATTTAGGGGAAAAATGCCAAAAATCATCGTTGAGGTTATGCCAAAGGCCGACCTACTAGACCCTCAAGGCAAGGCAGTGGCCAACGCCCTGCACCGCAGCGGCAACAAGGACATTTCAGCCGTTCGCATCGGCAAGCGCATCGAGCTTCACTTTGACCGTGAAATCACCGATGCAGACATCGCCAACGCGCAGAAGATCGGCGAGGACTTCCTGTCTAACGCAGTCATCGAAGACGTCGTCAACGTACACGTCGAGAACTAATCATGAAGATCGGTGTAGTTACTTTCCCTGGCACCCTTGATGACCGCGATGCAGCTCGTGCAGTTCGCATCGCCGGAGCCGAAGCGGTTTCACTTTGGCATGCCGATGCCGACCTTAAGAAAGTTGACGCAGTAGTTCTGCCTGGTGGATTCTCATACGGCGACTACCTTCGTTGCGGAGCGATTGCAGCGCAGGCTCCGGTGATGAAAGAAATCATCAAGAAGGCCAACCAAGGTTTGCCGGTACTCGGAATTTGCAACGGCTTTCAGGTGCTAGTTGAATCACACCTTCTTCCGGGCGGATTGATTCGCAATTCAGACCAGCACTTCATTTGTCGCGATCAAGGTTTGCGAGTGGAGAACACATCGACCGCTTGGACAAACCAGTTCGAACTCAATCAAGAAATCACCATTCCACTAAAGAACGGTGAGGGCGGATACATCGCCACTGCTGCCGAACTAGAACGTCTCGAAGGAGAAGGTCTTGTCACTTTCCGTTACATCGGTGGCAATCCAAATGGGTCGATGAACGATATCGCCGGTTTGCGAAACGAACGCGGAAATGTTGTTGGCCTTATGCCGCACCCAGAACACGCAGTCGAACCAGGTTTCGGACCAGACACCGCCACCGCAATGCGCAGTGGCGTAGACGGTTTGTTGTTCTTCAAGTCAGTTTTGAATTCACTAGTTAACGCATAAGGAAAATACCGTGGCACTTTTCAAAAAGAAGTCAGTACCTTCTGGCGTTGACACCACCGCAAACGCAGCAATCACTCCAGATAAGCACCAGCCTTGGAAGGAACTCGGACTCAAGGAAGACGAGTACGCTCGCATCCGTGAAATCCTAGGACGCCGCCCGACCAGTGCCGAGCTTGCCATGTACTCGGTCATGTGGTCAGAGCACTGCTCATACAAGTCTTCAAAGATTTACCTACGTCAGTTTGGTGAGAAAGTCACCGACGAGATGAAGAAGCACCTCATGGTGGGCATGGGCGAGAATGCCGGTGTGGTCGACATCGGCGAGGGTTGGGCGGTCACCTTCAAAGTGGAAAGCCACAACCACCCGAGCTACATCGAACCTTTCCAGGGCGCAGCCACCGGTGTCGGTGGAATCGTGCGCGACATTTTGACCATGGGTGCACGCCCAATCGCCGTGATGGATCAGCTGCGTTTTGGTGCGGTTGAAAACCCAGATACCGCTCGTGTGGTGCACGGAGTGGTCAGTGGAATTTCGTTCTATGGAAACTGCCTCGGGCTTCCAAACATTGGTGGAGAAACCGTTTTCGATCGCGTCTACCAGGGCAACCCGTTGGTCAACGCTCTTTCGGTTGGTGCACTTCGCCACGAAGATCTAAAACTTGCGAAAGCATCAAACCCTGGCGACCGAGTAATTCTTTTCGGTGCTCGCACAGGAGCAGACGGCATCGGTGGAGTATCAGTGCTCGCATCGGAGACTTTTGACAGCACCGGTCCATCTCGTCGCCCTGCCGTGCAGGTGGGAGATCCATTTGCTGAAAAAGTCTTGATCGAATGCTGTCTTGAACTTTACAAAGCAGATGTCGTCGCAGGAATTCAAGACCTCGGTGGCGCTGGTTTGTCTTGTGCGACTTCTGAACTTGCATCAAACGGAAACGCCGGTATGCGAGTGCAGTTGAAAAAAGTTTTGAAGCGCGATGAGTCACTTACTCCAGAAGAAATTCTGATGAGTGAATCGCAAGAGCGCATGAT
>JBJTNZ010000037.1:0-3100 GCA_046074345.1 Micrococcales bacterium
ACCGCAGCACGGAGTTATTTCTTCGATGCATCCGCGACTTTCTTGGAAAGAAGAAATCGGCGGCAAGTATTTGCCGGACGAGTTTTGGCAGTGGGGGAGTTACTGGGGTGAGGCGCTTCCGGTTTCGGTCAAGCGCGTTACCATCGGAGCACCTTCATTCTTAACCGCACAACGCGGTGTCGCGAAGAATCGGCAGCTTCTCGTAATCGGTCAACCGCAGCAGAGCAAAAACATAATTCAGTTCGCAAGATTCATCGCTGCATCGGTCAAGAATCTCGAAGTTGTATTCAAACCGCATCCGCAAGAAAAACTTGACGAGGTGCTCGCTATGCTCGACGGTTTCGGTGAGCGCCCGAGTAACTTGCGAATCGAATCTCCGATTGCAGAGACCTTGCCGCTGATTGCACAATCCGAATACGTGGTTGGTGTTTACTCGACTGCTTTGTTTGAGGCAGTCGCGCTCGGCTGCAAGGTTGGCGTGCTCAAGCTTGATGGTTGGAAGCACGTGCACACATTGGTGATCGATGGCGAAGCAACTTTGATCGCACAGGTTTCTGACATCGGTAAATTCCTCACCACTTCGAAGCCTTCACTCACCTCGAAGCGTTACTACGCTGATCCGGTCGATCTTGCCACACTCGTCGAGGCAGCCATCAATGAGTGAGTCGAGTAACCTCTCTCGCATCGCCGAGGCGTTCTTCGAGATTGAACGCCGCGAAAACCTTTACGACTGGAAGATTGGCGGCATCAGTGTGTGGGTGGTCATTCGCTCTCGCCTGTTCCGCACCATCACCCAGAACAGCAACCTTTACGACTGGAACACCGCCAAGAAGCTTGACGTTAGCGATGACCCTCGCCTCTGGACCGGTCGCAACACCGCCAAACTGCTCTGGCAGGCGGCCACCGGCAAGGCGGCCAACCCGCTCGAGGGCGAGCCCGACTTCACCAACCTCCGCGGCAAATCCTCGATTGTCGTGCCATTCGCCACTCGTGATGCACAACTAATCGAGAAGTTCAGCAAGCCAATCACAGATGCACTTGGCGACTCTGCGCTCGTGCTCGGAGTCGGCACCTGGGACAAACTTTCCAGTCGTCCGCGCTTAGAAGATCTCAACGAGATGTTTATTCAGAAGTACGGACTATTCGCATCAGTGCTCGTGCGATTGTTGGTGACTAAAAAGGAACACGCTAAATACGCACGCGTTGTGAAATATCTCGAAGAAACCGTCGGTGTCTCACTTGCTCCATACGACAAGTTTCCTCGCTGGATGTTCCGTCAGTTCATCGCACATCGTCATGGTTATCGCAAAATCTTGAAGGCAACTTCGGCCAAGACTATGTACATGGTTAACGCCGCACGAATGCCACTGCAAGCTGCTGCGCAATCGCTCGGCATCAAGATTATTGAAATTCAATCGGGCGTCTTCTCAAAATATTCGCTGCAATTTTCTTGGCCTGGATCACCGAAAGTCGATTACATTCCAAACGAGATCTGGACCTGGGGCGAGTACTTCACCTCCGGCATCGAGCACGCCGGCAATCAAACCATTCGCGTGGTTGGTTCCACCGGCGAATTTGATTCGGTGCGAGAGAAGCACATTCCGCGCATCGACAAGCAGGTCGTATTTCTTTCGCAGCCCTTGGTCGGTATTGAGATTCTTCGTGCGGCACTTGCCTTTGCCGAAGCAAAACCAAAATTGCACGTGATCATCAAACTTCACCCGCGCAACGACCTCGACGAATTCAATCGCGAGATCAACGCCCGCGGAGGACTGCCAGATAACTGTGTCATGATTCAGAACGAACGCTCCTCGCTCGAGGTAATTGCCGAAAGCTCGCTTGCGGTTGGTGCGTTCTCCACCGCACTGATTGAGGCGGCAGGGCTCGGCACCAAGGTCGCACTGCTCGAGGTTCCTGGCTGGGATCACCTTAAGCCCCTGGTGGATGGCGGCCACGCGGCCCTGTTTGCCTCGGCCGAAGACCTGATCGCCGGCCTCGACTCCATTCCCCAACCTTCCGACCCCTACTTCTTCTACGCCCACAGGGCTGACCTCGCCAACCTCCTCTGAATTCACGACAAAATCGACAGCAATTTTGTGCGAGTTTGCACAGGATTACGTTCGATTTTGATGCAAATCCAGAGGGTCAGGCATGAGTGCCCGACCCACGGGCAGGAATAAAAGGCGGGTCGTTTAGGCTGGAACTATTATGCAGAAAACAGCCATCACAGCAGCTCCAGTCCTTCCAGTAATCGCAGAACGTTGGAGCCCTCGCGCTTACGACGAGAACTACGAAATCTCCCAGCACGACCTACTCTCAATTCTTGAAGCTGGTCGCTGGGCACCTTCGGCAAACAATGGGCAGCCTTGGCGTTTTTCGGTCATCACCAAGAATGACAAATTGGCAGAGGCGACCCTCGCAGCTTTCGGTCGCAACGCTGATTGGGGAAAGCGCGCTTCTGCTCACATCGTCATCTCGGCAAAGAATGTAAAAGAAGACGGCACCCCTTGGCACACGGCGCAATTCGATTCAGGACTTGCCGCACAAAACATGATGCTGCAAGCAGCTGAGCTTGGACTAAACGCACACCCAATCGGTGGAATCGATCGCGACGCACTTCGCGAAGTACTTTCTATTCCTGCAGATCAGGACATCGTGATTGCGCTTGTAATTGGTAAGCGCGCTGACGCATCGGTGCTCGAAGGTTCACCGGCGTACGAGCGCGAACTTCAGGCACGTGCGCGTCACGACCTCGACGACGTAATGCACTACGGCAAGCCTTAAGTTCTACATGCTTCTGATTCACACCGCATCTATCTCTGACCAGATCTCTGGTTGGTACGGCGATGTCGGTCCTTGGTTTTTCTACGCAATTGTTTGGGCGTTAGTTTTCGCTGGCACCGGTTTGTTTATCGGAGCGTTCTTGCCATTCATCACCGGTGACTCACTTGTCTTTGCCGCTGGTTTGGTAGCCGCAACTTCTGGCACGGTAAACATTTGGCCGATGGCACTCGGAGTTGGTGTTGCTGCGTGGTTCGGCGATCAAGTTGGCTTTGCGCTTGGCCTGCACTACGGAAGACCGTACTTAGATAAACGCAAG
>JBJTNZ010000038.1:0-2710 GCA_046074345.1 Micrococcales bacterium
ATTCATACTCTGGATAAATCAACACCACCACCGAGCGTGATTTCTGGTGGTATGAATTACGTAATGTCACTATCCGGCAGATTCGTGAGCCGAAAAACTGTAATCAAAGTTGCTCGTAGTTTGTTCAAACAATAGGAGAAATGTGAATCTCGAAACTTCATCGATCGACGTCGGCA
This sequence comes from Micrococcales bacterium, assembly GCA_046074345.1. Taxonomy (GTDB): domain Bacteria; phylum Actinomycetota; class Actinomycetes; order Actinomycetales; family Microbacteriaceae; genus Rhodoluna. Next base: position 177 of record JBJTNZ010000038.1, read on the forward strand.
TCATCACTCTGCTCGATAATTACTTCGAGTTGATGCACACCCAGAACATGGATTTGTTCGACAAGGTTTTCCACGAGAGAAGTTCACTCTTCGGAGTACCAGATGGCGCACTCAACGTTCGCACAGCGGCTGTCTACAAAGATGCGATGTTGAACCGTAAGTCACCGGAAGAAAATGGTGAAGCTCGTCGCGACGAAATTCTTTTCGTCGATCAGCTCAATGACTCACTCGCGGTTGCCCGTGTGCAACTTGAAATGATGGGTGGAGTCATGCAGGACTACCTGAGTCTCTTAAAGATCGACGGTCACTGGATCATCATTGCCAAGACTTGGGCTCGCGTCGGAGACGCTAAGGCCTAAGCGCTCGGTCTTCCTGCATAAGGGAACATTTCACCCCAGCGAATAGGCACTATGCGCACGGTTCGTGCAGGGTTTGGTGCCTCGAGCATCATGCCGCCGCCGATGTAAACAACGACGTGATACTTGTCGCCATCGAATGCGCTTTCCTGCGAGTACCAAAGTAGGTCGCCCACTTGCATCTGGTTTAGTGGCACTAGCTTGCGAGCCTGTGCCATGGTGCGGAACTGGTTGGTTGCCGAGTGAGTACCGATATAGATTCCAGCGGCTCCGTAACCGGCTTTAGTAATTCCGGAACAGTCCCAAACGTCTGGACCCATTCCTCCAAGTACATAGCGTTCACCCAACTGCGCACGCATGAAGTTAAGCGCTACTGAAACTTTGCCCTGATCGGCATCGCCGACTGTGTAAAGCTCAGGTGCATCCATCTTTGCTGAACCGTTTGCCTGACGACGTTCGGCAGCAAGACCTTCGGCACGCTGACGTTCAAGTTCTGCTGAAGTATTTTGCAAAGTAGCAAGTTGCGCATAGAAAGTTTTGTTTAGCTTGACATTTTCATTTACTAAACCTTGCGCGGTGTTAGCCGCGGTTTGTGCTGAGTCGTAAGCAGCTTGCGCAATTTTCTTTTTCGCTTCGAGCTCAAGTTTTGCTGCGTGCAATTCGTTTGCTAGAGATTGTGCATATTTTTGTTTTTGGATCGAGCGCTGGTAAATCGTGTTGCTGGTCTTGGCGAGTTTTTCTTGCGCTCCAAGTTGATACAAGAGATTGCTTGCCTTATTTGAGTTAAGGAAAAGGTTCAGTGAAGTGCCACCAGAACCATCGCGGAACATTTGCGCCGCAATTTGTCCTAGCTGAGTGGTTGCTTGATTTGCCTGTGCCATTGCTGCATCGGCCTGAGACTGCAACGAGGCGACCTGGGCAGCCTTCTGGTCGTAGACGTCCTTGGCCTGACTGTAGGTTTCACCTTTCACCTGAGCCACTTTTTCGGCGGCATCCGCTTTATCGGTGAGCTCGGTGATGATGGCCTCAAGGCGCTTGATCATGGCCTTCTTGGTAGACACCTTTTTCTTGGCGGCAGCCACCTCAGCGGCACTCGGATAAGAAGGTACTGCCCACGACGGAGCCACTACCGCTGTGCCTGCGATGAGCCCAAGTGCGAGTGCGCCGATGGTCATGGCGCGCGAAAACTTGGGAGTCATGCTTAAAACTTAAACGCAGACCCGCGGTTTACGGCTTAAGGCAGTCTGTGAATCGGCTTTGGGTTGCGGTAACTGGCACTAGGCGGGTAATCTTGACCCTTGGTGCTATGAAGTATCGACTTTGTAGGCCCCATCGTTTAGTGGCCTAGGACGCTGCCCTTTCACGGCAGTAGCACGGGTTCGAATCCCGTTGGGGTCACCATTTCGATAGTTGTAGCGTCATTAGGTCCTGTAGCGCAGTTGGTTAGCGCGCCGCCCTGTCACGGCGGAGGTCGCGGGTTCAAGTCCCGTCAGGATCGCAAGTTAACGGGCCCTTCGAAAGAAGGGTTTTTTAACTAGGTGCAACGAAAGTTGTACCGGGCTCTGTAGCTCAGTTGGTAGAGCGAACGACTGAAAATCGTTAGGTCACCGGATCGATGCCGGTCGGAGCCACTCGAAGCACCTCTAATCTCACGTTGGAGGTGTTTTCGTTTTTAATCGGTAGCCTTTGAATTATGTCTAGAACAGTAAACCGTTGGGTCGGTCTCATCTTTATTTCGATGGCGATTTCGCTTGTCATCATCGATGGCACAATCGTCAACACAATTTTTCCGAAAATCATTGAGTCGCTAAAACTCACCTCGACTGACATTCAGTGGGTGCAAGAAAGCTACGTACTAGTTTTTGCATCATTGCTTTTGGTCTGGGGTTCACTCGCGGATCGCTTCGGACGTCGTTTGATGTTGGTTCTCGGCATATTGATTTTTATCGCCGCATCAATTTGGGCTGGAGCAAGCACAGATGCGCAATCGATGATTCTTGCGCGCGTGATTCAGGGCATCGGTGGAGCAATGGTGCTTCCGACCACTCTTTCTCTGGTCAATACAAACTTTCAAGGCAAAGAACGCGGTATCGCTTTTGCCATCTGGTGTTCAACGATCGGTGGAATGGTCGCCGTTGGCCCAGTGCTCGGTGGATGGTTGGCAACCATCGACTGGCG